>JAZLCH010000001.1:0-28176 GCA_045614145.1 Candidatus Enterousia sp.
ACAACCTTGCCTGCTTTGATATTCGCATTATAATATTTGCCATTATATACAACCGTACCTGTACATGGAGGTGTAGACTTGGTATTATTAGTTTTAGAAAAATCGTCTATTCTGCTAATTATCGGATTAAATATCTTGGTAAATGGTGCATCAATATGCTTGCTGATAAAATTATTACAGTTTGGACAACATATGTCTTCAGATTCATACAAACCACCCAGCGCATTTTGAATAACATGTTCTTTGCTGCGCGTTGTGATTTCACGATTACAATAAATACAATTTTGTCTTTGTGTCATAGCCCAGTAATCATAATACCAACGCTTGTGTTTGTCAAGTTTTTTTGCAATACTGGCGGCTCTTTGTAGATTAGGATAAGAAACAAATATACGTGTACAAGCTGAATAATACTTGTTAAAATGCTATGTGATGCAAAGTGTGATGCAGGCGGATAAATCAACTGTCTGAAACCATTGGAAATCTTGGACTTTGGACTCGCCTTGGCATCCCAACAAAGGCTACCCGTTTTAAAACGCACCATTTGGTGCGTTTTTTTATTGGATTTCCATGCTTTTTTTGATTTTTATGTTTGGCGCAACGCCTGTGCGGGGTATTATCTGGTTTTACGACGTGTTGTTTTCTTTGCTTTTTCTTGAACAGTGCTTAATTCGGCCGCGGCACATTCAGCATCAAGCAATTTAAGCCCGTTCGATATTTCCAACATCCTGTCCAGTGACGGAGATGCAGTTTGTAATTTATCAATTTTTTTGCACAAATCTTCTAATCGTTTCAAATCAGAGGACATGCATTTTCGCGCATTTCCAATCGCATTAATATGAGAATCATACGCATCTTCTGCACGCATTTCAGGGGTAATCAAAGGCGGGAATTTCGCCATCACTTCCGTCCATGGCAACGATGATTTTTGCATCCATTCCCAAGTCATATCAGATCCCTTGCGTTCACGGGCGGTACGATGGTATATCGAATACAAAGAATCTATCATCAGTCGCTGCGTGGCGCGTTCCAGCATGGCTATGGCATAATTGACGTGATTTAAACTTTCATAAACATTATGGGCGAGGTTACTGACTGCCTCTGCAATGGGCAGAGTTAATTCCAAAACGTTGTTTGTATAAAAATACGGAACCGTGTCAGCATGCAGCGGTAATTTAAAGTCATCTGTTTCAAGCCAATCATTCCAACTGGCTTTTAATTTCTTGTAGTTTTTGCAATCGTGTTCGCCCGTTACAGCGTCTGCAACCGCCCGGTTTGCCCGCGCCTGGGTTTTAAAATAATATCTGCCGCGATAACAGCCTGTCCATGAATCAATAACACGCGTACCCTTGTTGCTGGGCATATTGTACATCAGTTCGTTAAAGGTAAATATATTCTGGGGCGTGGCATTCATTTCCTGCATATAACGGGATAAATTTTTTATCTGGCGCGCATCGCTGTGATGATGGTGCATGACACGTGGTTGATTATAGATTGCATAATACACCTGATTGTCCATATTAAAGAATGCAGGATATGCGTTAAAAGATTCAATATCGTTATCGTGTTCTACAAAACATTCGTTGCGAATATCAAAATACACCGTTTTTTGCTCCAGCTGACGTTCGGCTTCTCCAATATTCAATTCAACAGTGTCGGGTTTTCCAAAAGCCCACTGTTGGCTACCATAGTTTATACGGCCCTTGGGCAGTCTGTATATATCGCATTTATATACCATATTATAACTATGGTTATTTTGCATTAAAATGGGCTGCTTAAATGCATCATATTCCAGTCGTCCAAACTGAAAATTTGATAAAATCCAATTATCTGCGCGACACAATGTGTTAATGCATTTATACATATATTCAGGATTTAAATATTCTTCGCGTATCATTATAAACCTTTTATGTTTCGTTAATAGTACAGCAAGAATTAACAAAGTCAATATTTCGTCGGTAAGTCTGCTCTATGTACCAAAACATAAAATGCTATGTTATGCAAAGTGTGATGCAACAATCAAAAAACCGCCCATATGGGCGGTGTTTTACAGTGTATTTTCATTATTTCTGGCGCGTAGCATAGATTGCCCCATCGCCTGTTTCAACTTTGCAGTACTTTGTTCAAACTGCTGCTTTTCAAAATTGCGCCTTGGGCCAGCAACAATTCTTTCATAAAATGCATCCATAACTATTCTGAATGTAAAATCGTTCAGATATGGCTTAATGCGTGGAGAACTTTCTACTAAGTCTTTAAATTGCTTAGGCGTGCAATTTGCAGCCCCCACCAAAACCATCTCTAATGCAGCCGACACTTCTGGCTTCAAATCAATTGGTTCGGCAGAATCTAATACATTATACAATCTGGCAACAGTATACGCCCCCTTTTTATAGAATACTATCTTGGTCAATCCGCTTGACACACGAACCTTTACACCTTCTGGTTCACCTGGCACGCGTTTTTGTCCACGAGAATCTTCAACTATCTTTGTTCCTGCGACCTTAGAAGTTGCGTTTTTACGAATACGTTCCTGTAATTCATATATTTCTTCCATTAAACTACTCCTTTTATGAATTAATTATACTATAAAAAGCAACAAATTAAAACAATTATGTGATAACCCCTCTATAATATGCAAGTGAAAAAGCATTAGCATAAAGTAGATATAACTTGTTAAAATGCTATGTGAGGCGATGTGTGATGCAGGCGGACCAAATCAACTGTCTGAAACTATTGGGAATCTGGGACTTTGGACTCGCCTTGGCATCCTGACAACCGGCACCAGTTTAGAAACGCACCAAACGGTGCGTTTTTTTGTTTGGGTTTCTTTGCTTTTTGATTTTTGGATTGGGCGCAACACCCATGCGGGGCGGTTGGTTTTTATTTTAACCAATGGCTGCAAATCCAACCCAAATCCGCCCCAACACCCCAAAACACAAAAAAAACAGTGATGCAAAGTGTGATGCGGTGTGGTATAATTTATGGGACACAAAGGGATTTGTATGAAAACAGAACAATTCAATAGCGCAACCAAAAATATTGTTAATAAAATAATACAAGCCAGCAAAACACATACTCCTTTCTTAGATTATATTATGCAAGCAAATAAAATGTCCGCTGACGACAGGGTGTTTTACGAAGCTTATAAAAAATACGGCAACCGTAATCACACATGGCAAGATTTTAAAGCAATGTTTAACGGGGACATAAATACAATGTATTCAAGTATAAAAAATTGGAAAACATGGAATGAAATAAACGCTGCTTTTCATGCAGAAAATAAAATACGTGCAATACTAATAAAACACAATTTAAATCCGACCAACACACAAGAATATGAAAAACTCAAATCACAATACCCTGATTTAGCACAAGCAGATACAGAATGGCAAAAAGCTCCTGAAATTTCTTACGCAAACTATTCTACGTTTGATCCAAACATAGAAAAATTGGAACGCAAATATGAAAAAGAATTAGCACAAATTACCCCACAAGATAACAAGTCAATAATTGAGCTAAATAAAAGATATGTGCAAGAAATGATAGCGTTAACCGATTTAAGGAATAGAGACTTTATTACTGGCGAACGATTAGAAACATATTGGAATATTATATCTGAGAACAAATATCTTTTTGATATGGCACAAAAATTTGAACATTTATCACAAAAAGAAATCGATAATTTTGCCAAACTCATAATAGATGCTAGCGCACAAAAATTTGGGGTTGCTGGCGGTTTTACGCCAAGCCATGACGGTAAAAATACTTATAGCCATTCGACGAGGCAGATAAGAATCACAACAAACGCATTGGTTGAAAGCAATCCCTTGCTAGATTTTCTGATGATACTATCCCACGAGGACGGCCACAGAATCGATGACCAAAATCCGTATTATGGAATGTTAGGACAACAAATTATGCGATTACAAAAAAAGATTTACGTATCACCAGAGAACGATAAAGAATTATATAAAACACAGCCCACAGAACAAAGCTCACATTACTTAGACACCCCTGTTGCGATAGGTCTTTTTAAGAAATTAAAACAGAATAGTTA
Source organism: Candidatus Enterousia sp. (assembly GCA_045614145.1). Lineage (GTDB taxonomy): Bacteria > Pseudomonadota > Alphaproteobacteria > Rs-D84 > Rs-D84 > Enterousia. Next base: position 4,055 of record JAZLCH010000001.1, read on the forward strand.
AAGTATAAACACCAAAAACTGTGAGGCGATGTGTGATGTATGATTAAGAACAATTAAAACCGTTGGCGCATGGTGAATTCGGCACTGAATTTATCAAATTCGCGTTGCCAGATGTTTGAATCGCGATGCGTGTACCCCAATACAATCGTTGGAACAAATCCCCAAACATCAAATTTATTATTCGATACTGATATCGAATAACGCTGGGTAAAATCATGTTCGGTTATTTGCGAAAAAGCGCCACTATGCACAACCCATTTATCAGCATCATATTGCGTCCAGTAAAAATACGGTTCGGCATAGATATGAAATCCCCATGGCAATTCTGCGCCAATCCCCACACCAAATCCAGGCTGCCAGTATGAATATTCGGGTGCGTTTGCAACCTCGCGCGTTAAGCCAATGCGAAACATAGAATACAGGCGTGCATATAGCATGTTGCCAATTCAAAACGAATACGCGCCAAATCTGGTTGGTCGTCCAATATTTTTTGATAAATTTTTATCGCCGTTTCATAGTCACCCTGCTTTTGTGCAATTTGTGCCAGCAAAAACCAGCGTTCGATTTCCAGCGCAACATTACTCATTTTTGGCGTCATGGTTAATATTTGCGTTGCGTGTTCAAAATCACCACGGTCAACCAATGCACCAGCCAGTTGCATTGCCTGGGTTGTGGTCATTGTAATTTCTGTTTCGGATTTTGTTTCAGGCACAGATTCTTCTGCCCATGAAACCATGGGCAGAAATATCAATACAAAAACAACCGAATTTAAAAAAAACACGAATTCGCACGCAACCCACACCAGCAGCCAACACATATCAATCTTAGGTTGTTTTAGTTGACTATTTTCCAATATTAGCAATAATTATTTCAGGCGTATTTTTTGATTAAAATTAAAGGGGATAATATGGGCTATCACAAAGCACTGTGGGATACAATAAGTCACATCGCCAGGAATAACGATACCAGCTGTTCGGGACTGGCACGAAAGTGCGGATTAGACGCAACATCATTTAATTATAGCAAGCGATTTTCTGCCCAAGGACAACCCAGATGGATTAGTACCGAAACACTGGCCAAGGTATTAATAACAACTAATACCAGTCCAAAAGAATTCGCAAGCATATTTCAAAGTATCTTGCAAAATCAGGAATAAAATCTTAAATACATTTTAGACAAAATAGTATTGAAAAATATTTTTTGTCAACTATACTATATGTGGTGACAAAGGATTACAAATGGCACAAAAATGTATTTTCTGCGGAAATAAGCCGCAAAATAAAAATAAGGAACACATTATTCCACAGTGGTTAAGCAAGTATCTGGGACGATATAAGTCTGTTTGCTATCTGCCGGGGACAACCGATTTAGAACTGACATTTGCGCAGTTAACATTCCCCGCATGCGAAAAGTGCAACAGCGAAGATTCTAACCTGGAAGGCGCAACAAAATTAGTCGTTGATAAGTTAATGAATTCACAATCTGTTACAGGACAAGAAATAAACACATTGCTGGACTGGTTCGACAAATTGCGTACAGGGCTGTGGCTGGGACAATTGATATTGCAAAAGAAATTAGATTTAATGGACCCAAATTTCTTTATCAAAGACCGCATCGCCGCCAAAGACAGAATGCTGATTATTGAACAAATAAAGGATGCCGGTCAGGGTTTGGGGTTGGTCGGAAGCGACACAACAATGTTTGCATATGCACCGTGCGTTTTTCAGGTATGGTTTCACAATATCTTGATTACCAGCGCATCAACAGACGGACTGGTCTGCGGGAAATTAGGATTCCCACAATTATCAAAAATACAATCAACCGGATATCGCGATGCAACCGCTGTACTTAGCAACGGTACCAACAAGACAGTGCATCCAGTTGTGATGAATATAGATGGCGACAATAAAACAATTATATACCAACCTATATTTAAGCAATATTTGCCAAACGATAAATATAATACACCATATGTCCAACAGCACTGCTATGATATTAACAGTGGCCTGGGCGGAATATTTGTTCAAAGAAATGGAAATGCAATACGATATATGCAACCAGATGATAAAATTACACTGATGCCCAAAGCACAACCACAAAGCGCCGCACTGAAAAGTATGAAGCGCGTGTTCGAATTACAAAATCATGTGATAACAAAACTGAATGATACAAAATCATACACACCAGATACACAACAAGTTATACGGGCCAGCATGATGCAAAATCAGTTGCTGATAAAAAAACTAGAAAACGTAAAATAACTTTGCATGAACACGATGCGTCAACCGACGTGTCGTGTACGGCGTATACACATACGAATTCTTGACTTGATTTTCATAAATATACCATTAACATGTTCTTTGTTACATGCTGTTTGGGTACTTTTTCCTAAAAAAAGGATTATACCAAATACAGACTGTTTAATCTTATAACACTGCTGAAAGTATATAAATAAATACCGACCGATTTTGTCTGGTTATTCGGTTGATTTTTAGATAGCGAAATGCTATTATGGCAGTGTGTTGTGACAATAATGTTTCAACAATCGCGGATTTATATCCTGACTTGTCCTGCGTTAATGGACTAAAAAAGGAGTATTTTTATGGTATTAAAAACTGTTGTGGTGGCACCAACCACTGATAAAGGTGCAATTTCATGTTTGTTTAAAAATCTGAATCTGATAAATGCCAATCGTGATAAAATCTGGGGCACGCCAGAATTTAGCAATATTCAAATACCAGGGCTGTATGTCGGCGGACTGTATGTCGGGATGTATCAAATCAGACTGGGGGATATGTTAAAATTATGGTTTAACACACAATGGCACGATGGCGACAGGTACTATTACAACATAATTGGCACACCGTTAAGCGGTATGAACACCGCGCATTGGTATAATACCGATACAAAAACATTTGAATCAGGACGATATAAAAACGACAGATTACAATTCATGGGATTGGCACGCCCTGCGTTTAATCAGATACGAAACAACAATTTAAATAATATAAATGCTGCGATTTCCAAACTTACCATCTTTGATTTAGTTCGGCAATTATAAATAAACACCGCCCGATTGGGCGGTGACTGGGGCGTGAGAAAGGAATTATTTTTTTGCTATTTTCTTGGTCGTTTTCTTGACCGCTGTTTTGGCGCGTGCGGCAGGCATGTTTTCAGGAGCAGACGCCATCAAATCTATTTCCATCTCGCCGTTCGCAACATCCATGATATGGTTCACATTCCGGCGCAGGTTTGGATGATTGTCGGCATAGCGCTTAATCCCAACCAGAACAGCAGCAGTCACAATTTTTTCCATATCTTTCATATCTAATTGTTCTGATACGCGACCGCGGATTGTTGACATAACACTGCGCACTGTATTGCGGGCACGGCGAAAGAATTTGCGACGACGATGCGCGCGAACAATTTCGCGTATCCACATTAATATCAATCCGATAACCAGTGGAATAATCACACAAAACAAGAAATAACGATACCAACTGTCACAAAAGACAGGGGTGAATATCGCATCACAAACACGCTGAAAATGCAGCATGGATACCGCAACCATTTCGTAAATGGCCAAGACAGTAAAACATATTTTTGAACGTAGTAACATGGGCTCTCTCCGTTAAAGTGTATGCGATTATGATAATGAAAAAGCCCACATATGTCACCAGGTATGAATTCCGATAAAAAAACACCCCGCAATCGCGGGGCAATATCTATTCAGCCGCAGGTGCTTCTGCGTCATCGGGGGCGCTCGACTCATGCTCCTCAATTGCGCGGGCAACGGTTTCCAATTGTAATAATTGATTTTCCAGTGCAGCCCGTTCTGATGATTTGTACCCTGTTTCTGCATCAGTATTTTTGGTTTCTGAATCTGCCTTTTTCTGGTGCGAGACAATTGCAGGATTTATCAGGTTATTATAAATCTCAATCGCCTGGTGGGTACCCGCAATATCGCGCGCCAGTAATTTGTTCTCGGGTCCCGGAAAAAACCATTCGTCCAGTTTTACCGCAGTTATCTGCATAATGGGACGTGTGCGCGCCTGGGATAGCCATTGCGGCAGATGCGGCATATCAGAATAATACCACAACGCACCCCAATAAAAACCGCCCATAACAACAACACCGCGGATAATACCAAATATTACACCCAATGTTCTGTCGGTGACATTCATTATACTGTCTTGAATTTTATCGCGTAATTTTTGGTTTACAAACCCAACCAGGATTAATGCCGCAAAAAATACAACAAAATACGACGCAACCAACGTCCCAACCGTTGATTCTGATAAATCAAACCAGGACTGGAACAATTTATCCAGCCACGGCGATGCAAAGCGTGCAGATATTGCCGCAACAACCCACGACAATGTGGCGATGGTTTCAAATACACCGCCACGAATCGTCGCCCAAACCGCAGACAATAAAACAACGCCTACATAAATATAATCAAGTGCTGTTAAATCAAACATTGTTGTCCCGATTTATAGTGTGTGATTATTATTTCTTTTTATTATCGCCACGAACCAGGACAAAGCCTAAGCCCGCGACCAATACAATCAGCAAACCCCAGAACCAGATTGTGCCACCCTGGTTATTTTTTTTTTCGGATTCTGCCGCCTGTTGTTCAGCAGCCGCACTGTATTCTGAAATTGCAGATGCGCGATTGGCGTGTTCTGATTTGAATTTTTCTGCATCTTCGGACATTGCCTGTTTATTTGCAGCCGCAGCCGCTTTTTGTTCGTCGGACAAATCGACTTCGATATGCTGGCGCAGGGTATCTTGCATAAAATCAGCATAGCCCTGTTCGCATTTGTCGCCAATCACCAATACAGGTACACCACCAGATTCAAATTCACACTTCTTTAATGCCGCGGCAAACTTTTCCTGGTTTGCAGGATCCATAACATTAACTTCGGTGACGGTCAATTCTGGATATTCATAAATCAGTGTACTGGAAATAAATTCACGTGCATGGTGGCAATGTGGACAATGTGGCGAATGATAAATTGTAATATTTGCCGCAGATGCCGCACCAATAAATGACAAACCAAAAATCGCAGATAAAATTGATAATTTTTTCATATTTTACTCCTTTCGTGATGTGATTATAGAAAAAATTTTAAGGGGGGCGCAAGTTTTTTTATCATAAAATTCATTCCTGTTGATTTATCAGGCAGATTAAAACATCATAAAATAAAAAAAGGAGATAAAAAATGTTTACATTGGCGCAGTATCCACTGCCATATGCAACAGATGCGTTGGCACCCTATATTTCCCAGGAAACACTGGAAACACATCACGGAAAACATGTGGCGACATATATAGATAACCTGAATAAACTGATTGAAAATACACCGTACGAAGAAATATCACTGGATGAAATTATCGTGCAATCCGCAGGCAGACCATCTGAAAAAAAGATTTTCGACAATGCCGCCCAGATATATAATCATAACTTTTTCTTTCAGGGGATGTGCCCAAATTGCGAAACACAAATACCGGTTGAAATTATCGCAGCATTCGGCAGCGAAGAAGACTTTAAAAAACAATTCAAATCTGCCGCATCCAGTCTGTTTGGCAGTGGTTATACATGGCTGGTCCAGGATGGTGATACACTGAAAATAATAAATACAGCAAACGCAGATACGCCAATGGTATATGATATGAAACCTTTGTTAAATCTGGACGTGTGGGAACATGCGTATTATTTGGACTATAAAAACAAACGCGCGGATTTTATTGATAATTTCCTGGACAATCTGGTCAACTGGGATTTTGTTGCAGAAAACCTGCGCAATTAAAAAAAGGGGGGGCAAACGCCCCCGATTTTTATCGATCGTATATAACAGGCGTCTTGTTTATCGTATAAACGCGCCCGTCGTTTTCAATGTTATAGTACAAATATATGACGTTTGATGCGCCAAATGTATTTTTCCACGGACTGAAATTTCCAATTACCTGGCGCATGGTGTTATAGGGAAATACAGATTTAAATGTATTATCAAAAACACGCGAATATTTATCTGCAAATTCTGGATAAACAATCATATTTAATGCAATAATTCCGTTCGGCGCAACGCGCGATTTCAAGCGCTGCATAAATTCAACCGTTATCAAGGATTCTGGTACCTGGTACGAATTTGAATACACATCCAACAGGATAAAATCATACATGTCAGTTGTATTCTTCAAATACTGACTGGCATCGGCAACAATAAACCTTTTGTTGGAGGACAATTTCTGGCGCAAAAAATAACGTTCAGACACATCCTTTAGCGTATGTTCAATGTCCACAAATGTGTAATCGTTATGCGTGTCGTTCAGCCCCAGTGTAAAGCCCCCTGCCCCCAGAACCAGGATTTTATAAACCCGGTCAGATGGCATGGTGTCTATAAAATTTTCATTCAAAAAATTTATGTAATCTGCCATGCCCGATTTATCGCGATGATATACAGACATCGGCAGACCATTCATGTACAAAACACGCACATCTGTATATTCATTAACACTGATGGTTGAATTAGCGTTATTTACCAAAATACCATAACGCTGTTTCTGATACGTGTTACTGTTGATAAATAATGACGCCCCCAGAATTAAAGCGCATACGCACCATACCCACCAACGACGACGCAATATCAATGCCCCAATAACAGACAACAATGTTATCAAAACAACCGTGTAGTTAACGCCCATAAATGGCATCAACAACAATGTCGTTGCAATCGAACCAAACACAGATCCAATCGTGTCCCACGCCATGATATTACCGGTCGCTTTGCGTGAATATGTATGCAATTGGCGCGACAATAACGTTGTGTTAAAACCAAATAAAAATGGCCCAACCGATAAAAATATCAGCGAATATACAAATGTTTGAATCACACCAGAGGTCAGACCACCAGAATACATCATGGAAAAGTAATATGTGATTAACGGAAAACTGGCCGCGACGACAGACAAAAGCGCAATAATTAAGAAACTGATATTCAACATACCGCGGATTTTACCGTCGTTAACACGTTCTGATTCGCCCATAAAATAACCAAACGACATAAACCCCAGGAATATCGCCATTATAATACTGGTGATAACTGCACTGGACCCGACATAGAACGATAACTGACGCAAAACAGCTAATTCCAGCGATAAACTGACATACCCATTTAGAAAAATTAAAAACACCAGTGTTGCACGTGATAATTTCTGCATAACCTTACCCCCTTGGACCTGGTACACATACTAATAGAATATAAAATTTCGCGCAATCTAAAATATTAGCGCACGTTCATTAATCTGATGTCATCAAATTCAGAAAAGCGATTGAACATTGCACGCGCAAATGGACACAATGTCACAACATGACGATGTTGGGCGCGGGCCATGTTCGCAACATTACGCACCAGTGTCAGACCGATGTGACGCCTTCTAAAGGCTGGGGCGACGGCGGTGTAATCTATTATTAATTTATCTGCGCCGACACGAACAAAGGTTATTTCACCAATCTTTTGACCATCCAGGACGGCTTCAAACCCATCGCGTTCGGGCGATATAAAATATTGTATATTTTCTGACATGTAATAAATATACCACATGCGCAAAATAATTTAAATACGACAGTATTCCAATAAAAAACGCCCGGATGGGCATTTTTTATTTGATTGTATCAAAATTCTTGCGAATTATTTTTCCACTGCGTCGCAGGGCGGCAGATTCTGTTGCATCCAGCTTTGGCATCAGGGTCGCAACAACACCAGAGCCACCCACAATACGCGGCAGCGACATTGACAGCCCCTTGTCCCCCAGTCCATCTACGACAGACACAGTTAAAATGCGGCGTTCATCATTAACAATGCAACGCACCAGGTCGGCAACCGCACCTGCAATTCCGTCCCATGTTGCGCCACGACCACGAATAATTTCGTACGCTGCATTATGTACGCGATGCTCAATCGTCTTGCGCGTGGTTTGAGGCAGACTGATTTTCGTCTGGCGACAGAAACTGTTTAAATCAATGCTACCAATGCACGCCGCGCCCCAGGCAATCATGCTGCTGTCGCCATGTTCACCCAGAACATATGCATTAATAGACTGGGTCGATACGGATAACTGGCGTGACAGAATTGTGCGCAGGCGCGCAGAATCCAGCATTGTACCCGTACCAATAACGCGGGACGGTGGTAATTTTGATAACTTTTGCGCCAACATAACCATAACATCCAATGGGTTTGTGACAATGACCAGTTTTACAGTCTTGGCATCAACATTTGCCATTACACGCGGAACAATATCTGATATTACCGCAGCATTTGCATTCAATAAATCAGTACGGGTTTCACCCGGTCGCTGGTTCGCGCCGGCGGCAATAATTACAATTTCAGAACCACGAATTGCACGATAAGTATTTACCGCAGTTATCTTGATATCATATGAAAATGCGGCGGCATGCCCCAAGTCTTCGGCGGCGGCGCGCGCACGAATACCATCACGGTCAAACAAGACGATTTCATGTGCCAGACCGGTATTCGCAACCGCCGTTGCAACCGCAGAACCAACAGAACCAATACCAATAATTGAAATTTTCATATCCCCCCCTGGTGTTTTATTATCAGTGATATTATACCATAAAAAAAGATGATTTGTATTGGGAATAAAAAAATAAAAACGGGGCATGCGCCCCGTTTGGTTTAATAAGACTTGGCCACAAATACATATGTTGGGTCGCGGTCGTCCAGACAACGACGCGTGATTTTGTATTTTTCCATCAGATCTTCAAACTGTTCATTTGTTGTCATTTCATATTTAATACGGAAAAATCCAATTTCACCATTTGCCAATGCTGCATCCAATGCATCCAGGTCTGCAACATCATGTATCATTTCTGCATTACGTTTTTCAACGCGTGCAACCATATCATTGTGAATGTCTGTCATAATATTGTTTACAGATGCAATTAAATCTGTGGCCTGAATCGTACGCTTGGATTCACGGCCAATATCACGACGAGTTATTGTGACATCGCCTGATTCCATTTCACGTGCGCCAATTTCAACACGCAATGGAACACCGCGCTTAATCCATTTCCACATTTTATCTGGGGCGCGCATATCAGATGTATCAACCAAGACACGCACACCGGTGGCGCGTAATTTTTCACCCAATTCTGTGGCATAGGCATTTAACTTTTCAGCGGTGTCTTCGCGTGTAATTGGAATAATTACAACCTGATATGGCGCAACGAATGGTGGCAAGACCAAGCCATCATCATCAGAATGAATCATAAACATAGACCCCATCATGCGTGTTGTGGTACCCCAAGATGTCGTCCAACCATGTTGTAATTTCCCATCATTGCCCAAGAACTGAATCCCAAATGATTTTGAGAAATGCTGGCCCAGGTCATGGGATGTACCAGCCTGCAGTGCCTTGCCATCTTGCATGATGTGTTCCAATGTATATGTGTGGTCAGCACCTGCAAAACGTTCTTCGGGGGTTTTTTCACCCATAATTGATGGTATCGCCAAAATCTCACGCATATAGTCACCATACATTTTGTGCATTTTGCGTGCATCGGCGTTTGCTTCTTCGTGTGTAGCAAATACATTATGCCCTTCTTGCCAGTTAAATTCAGATGTGCGCAAGAACATACGCGGACGCATTTCCCAGCGCATTACATTTACCCACTGGTTTAACTTTAATGGCAAATCACGATAGGATTGCACCCAACGCGACATTGCTTCACCAATAATCGTTTCAGATGTTGGGCGAATAATATATGGTTCTGTTAATTTTGAATCTGGATCTGGTTGCAAACTGCCTTCAATCATTTTCAGGCGATGATGGGTGACAACTGCACATTCTTTGGCAAAGCCGGCGACATGTTCTGCTTCTTTGTTAAAAAAGTCAATTGGAATTAATAGTGGAAAGTTCGCGTTTTGAACACCGTGCGACTTGATACGACGGTCCATTTCATCACGCATTAATTCCCATATTGCCCAACCATACGGTTTAATTGTCATACATCCACGCACAGGTGCGCTTTCTGCCAAATCTGCGGCGACAATTAAGTTTTGATACCATTCGCTGAAATTTTCAGCGCGCGTTGGTGTGATTGCTGTTTTCATTTTCTAAATCTCTTTATTGTTATTATTTTTTATCTTTTAATTCCATGTATTTTTCTGACACTTGTTTTTGCAGTATGTCAGCAATCTGCTTTCTGTCCAACCCCGTCAGGGGTGGTGGTGGCAGCAATGTTATTTCAACCGTAAATCCACCCAGCATCATAATATGAAATACCTGACCAAATGCACTGCGTTCAATTTTGCATTTTGGCCCCATGTCCATTTTTTTGTTATCAAAATATGCAAAGTGATCGGCAAGCGTCTGTTCATCAATTACAGAACCGTCACGATAGCGATAGTGCATTGCCATTGGCTGCACAGTCACATTGGAATTTTCAACAAAGTTGAACAATGTACTTTTAAATGGCTTTACATACGCGCCGTTTGTCGTTGTACCTTCGGGGAATAAAATCATTGGGTATTTAACGGTTTGTACCGCACGTTGCACCACCGCCAGTGCGTCACGCGCATGCGATGGACGACGGTCAACAAAGATTACACCAAACTTTCGCGCAACCCAACCAACCAATGGCCAATTTTCCATTTCTTTCTTGGCAATAAAACTGCCCCGAAAAACAGATGGAAATGTCGCAATTTCAAATACAGAAATATGATTAGACACAATCATCAGCGGACGCGCATCAGACAGGCGACCATGAACAATAACGCGTACACCCGCCAATTTTACCAAAATCCACATAAACATACGCATATAGCGCACAGATAAATCACCACGTGGCAATAATAGTAATATTGGCAACTGGACCACGACCATTATCCAAAACAACGCAAATTTAATTGCCGCAGTGGTTGTGTTAAATATATTTTGTTTACGTAATTTGGCCATGATACTATTCTTCGTTTTCTGATTTTTCGGTTTCTTCAATATATTCTGCATCATCTGCATCTTCACGCAACAGGAAGTCAACAAATGCACGCACCGCCTTGAACGGGCCAACAACAGGGAATGTTAAAATTTTACCCACTGTTTTAATGATTTTTTCTTTGTCATCTTCGGGCGCGCCCAGCGCATTTTCACGTCCCAAGAAATGCTTTTGATATGCGGCATCCATTTTGCGCGTTTCTACAACAACAAACACATCGTATGAATTAAACGGCACATCAACAAATACGCCACGACCAAATGTTGCCCCCAGACGCAAATACCCCTTAATCAATGGGGTCATTTCAGCACGCGCATCGGCCGCATCTACAAATTCGAGTGGCAAAATATTCATGCGCGCCAGCTTCGGATTTACGCCGTCTGCAAATTTTTCAGGCAATACAGTTGCACGCAGGCGCAATGGCGACAGGTGGTTATAGTACAGGTATGATATGGCCTGGGCGCTGCGTGCAGGCTTGGTCCCAACAAAGGAAGCAACACCAAAAACAACACCGATTTTACGACGCACAATTAATTCACCCAACCCCGCCCACAACATACGCAAAACCAATGCGTTGTCACGATAGGCGGGATCAACACATGCACGTGACATTTCGGCAATGTTGCCATGATATTTTTTTATCTTGGATATATTATATTCGTTTTCTGTATAGAATCCGTCCATCTTTTCGGCAGCGCGTCTGTCAATAATACGATATGTGCCAACAACGCGCCCCTGGTGGAACACCGCCATATATTCCGCAAAACGGTCATAGGCATCGTATTCTTCGCCCAACGCACGCTGTTCTTCGGTGGCGCCCGCCCCTTCTTCTAAACAGAAGACATTGTAACGCAGTTGGCGAACCTGTTTGCGTTCTTCTTTGTTGCGGGTTAAGCGGACTTCGAAATCACGTATCTTGATAGCCATAAATATATCCTTTGTACATATATAGGAAAAAGAATACCAAACAAATGCCCAATATTCAACGATTTTATTTGTATTGATTTTTGAAATAATACAAATTATTATAAATGTTGTCGCAGGGTGTTTCTGCGATGGGCGTGAGAACCCAGAACCGAGTGTCCACGGAAACGTGGACAACTCTCCACCATAATTGGTTGGAGTATGCTGAATATATTGAATAAGGCATGCAATCCTCGGTATTGTTCTCAAGCTCCAACCACCAAGTTTTTTTCTTGGTGTTTTTTTGCAAAAAAAACGGTGGAGCGAACAAATGAACAAAAAAACAAATGCCAGAGAATACTGTCCTAGTGCAAATGAGAATGAAAACAGCTATGCTGATAGCGCGAAAGAAGAAAAAGGTTTTCATATGCCAACGGTATCTGTGCTGACCCCTATATACAATACAAATCATGCACATCTGCGCGCATGTATTGAATCAATTTTAAATCAGACATATACTGATTTTGAATTTATAATCTTGAACGACAGTCCGGACAATACCGAACTGGCCCAGATTGTTAAATCATACAACGATGTGCGAATAAAATATTTCTGCAACGATAAAAACATGGGTATTTCTGAATCGCGAAATAGACTGATTGATTTAGCAAGCGGTAAATATTTGGCAATTTTTGACCATGACGATATATCGCACCCCGCGCGCCTGGAAAAACAGGCTAGGTTTCTGGACGAAAATCCATATGTTGGGGTCGTAGGTGCATGGGCGCATTGGTTTGGCAGAAAAGACTTTATACGAAAAAACCCGGAATTTGATACAGATATAAAAATAAAACTGACCGATGTGTGCGCGATTATGCACACAACTGCAATGATAAGAAAATCTGTGCTGACAAAAAATAATATAAAATACGAAGAACAATATACACCCGCAGAAGACTATCGTTTGTGGGGACAGCTGATGTCGTGTACTGATTTTCATAATCTGCAGGAAGTATTGGTTGAATATCGATGGGAAGATACAAATACGTCAAATAAAAATCACAATCGTATGAACATTGTACACAAATCAATCAAGATGCAAATATGTAACAAATACCCAATGTACAGGTTGGCCTTTGAACGCAGTCTGCGACGGATACGCGTCAGACTGTTTGGAAAAATTCCATTAATTAAAATAAAAAATAAATGGGCATTGCTGTTTGACTGTATACCACTGGTAAAAATTAAAGACTGATATTATGAAAGCAGCAATAAGTATTATCTGTATGATTATACCAATACCGTCACTGCGGCGACCATTGCGCAGGTACCTGAAAAATAAGTGGAATGCATATATAAACGTTCCAAGGGCGGTATTGCGAAACCTGACAGGAAAACCTATCATATTATGGTTTGACCATGCACTGGGAGGCGGAACAGAAGTCTATTCAAAACAACAATTCAAAGTCCTGAAAGAAAATTTCGATGTTATCAGGGTGCAATATTTCCCTGGAACAGAATTATATCATATGACATGGGCAACAAATCGACACCGCGTCTTTAAAACCAGAAATATATGTCAGATATATAATTTGTGCCGCGATTTATACTTACACGAAATTGTAATCAACAATCTGGTGGCATATAAAAGCACGATAGAGGCGCTGGAAATAATACATGCAATTAAACTTAACAACCCATATTGCCCACGCGTATCATTCCGGGGACATGATTTTCACTGTATTTGCCCCAGTTTTAATTTAATTAACTGTTATGGAAAATACTGCCGTTTGCAACATGAGGGCGGATGTGAAAAATGTTGGAAAAAAATTATACTGGGGAACAATGAGAAATCAGACAAGGCATTAAAGTCAGGCGCAACCAGTATTTGCAATTGGCGACACGCATGGCAAAACTTTCTGGAAAACACAGCAGATTCTGTGATTGTATTTTCTGAAAAAATTGCAGATATTTTCTTAACCGTTTACCCGAACATAAAAGATAAGATATCTGTTATCCCACATACTGTGCGCAAATTCAAAACTGTTAAAATAAAACCACATAATAATATAAACATCGCCGTCCTGGGGGCAATATCATATCAAAAAGGCGCAAAGATTATTTGTGATATTTCGCAACATTTGACAGGTGATGTAAAATTAAAAATCATTGGCACAATGAAAAATGCACCAGAAAATGTATACGTGTACGGTAAGTACAAGCCAAAACACCTGCCCAAGATAATGGAACATGAACAGATTGATTTGGTGTTTATTCCGTCTGTTTGGCCAGAAACTTTTTCATATACCACGTCCGAAGCAATATCAATGGGGCTGCCCGTTGCATGCTTTGACATGGGCGCACCAGCAGAGCGGGTGTCAAAATATAATCGCGGACTGGTACTGGATACAATTTCACCAAAAGAAAATCTGAATGACATTATAAATTTTATAAAAAAACAAAGGCTAACACTATGACACACCCAAAGATTTCTGTGCTGACACCACTTTATAACACTAAGCCAATTCAATTGCGGGCAATGATTGAAAGTATTCTAAATCAAACGTTTTCAGATTTCGAATTTTTGATTCTGAATGACAGTCCAGAAAATATGGAATTGGAAAGAATCGTAAAATCATATGATGATGCACGAATAAAGTATTTTGTAAACGAATGCAATATGGGAATTACAAAATCACGAAATAAATTAATCGATATGGCAACCGGTGAATATCTGGCAGTGGTGGACCATGACGATATTTCAATGCCAAAAAGATTCGAATTAGAGGCAGACTTCTTGGACAAGAATCCACATGTCGGGGTCGTGGGCGGAAACATGCACGAAATAAAAGATAATAAAATTATATCAAAAACTAATTTTCCAAAAAACGACAACGATATAAAATTATCACTGATTAATGAACCATACGTTTGTACACCTAATCACCCAACCGCAATGATACGCGCATCTGTATTAAAACAAAATAATATAAGATATGACGAAAAATGGACGCCTGCTGAAGATCATTCTTTGTGGCTGGATTTAATAGACTACACGTGTTTCCACAATATCCCTGATGTGGTTTTACAGTATGTTTGGCATGGCACGAACACAACAACACTTACGTGGCAAAAAATGTACGACATCTTGCCAATTATGATTAACCAGGCACGAAAAAAATACCCAATATATTATGAAGAATGGAAAAGAATACAAAAAACGAAGAAAAACAAAAAAGAAATCAGGCTGTTCGGATTTATCCCATTGTTAAAAATCAAATACTATAAATAGGACCAATCAATGAAGTGGATACAAAAATTAAACAAATGCAATTTATTAAGCCCGTATGCCAGATGGCTGAGCCAACTGAAAAACGACGCATCCCAATTTGTCGCATTCACAGACAAACCTTTTTTGCGCACAGATGACGATATTAAAATATTTGCATATTATCTGACGCAATTTCATCCAATCCCAGAAAACGATTCCGCACATGGTAAAGGCTTTACCGAATGGACAAATGTCGCATCATGCGCACCATATTTCGATGGACATTATCAACCTAAGATACCATACGATTTGGGCTTCTATAATTTAACAGATATAAATATTATGCGACGCCAGGCGCAAATCGCACAGGCATATGGACTGTATGGTTTTTGTTTTTACTATTATTGGTTTTCTGGACGAAAAGTCTTGGAAAAACCGTTATATAATTTCCTGAATTCCGATATAGATATGCATTTCCATCTGTGTTGGGCAAATGAAAATTGGTCAAAATTATGGGATGGCGGAAACAAGGAAATTATCCTGGAACAAAAAATTAATCCAAATGATGCAGAAAAATTCTGGACGGATTTACTGCCTTTTGTGCAAGATAACAGGTATGAAAAAATCGATAATAAACCACTGCTGATGATTTATAGACCAGAAGTATTTACACAAAATCAACTGGCCGATTTTATGAAAAAAATAGACAACTATGCAAAACAGGCTGGGTTTGATGGTATATTCTGGATGGCGTCAAACGCAATGGGATTTGACCGCCCGCAAGAAATGGGATTCCAGGGAATAATAGAATTTCCACCACATGTATTATTTTCTGAGTGCGAACAAGTGCATAAAAATAAAATTTCAAAATTGGTTAATTTTAATGTGCTTAATCTGAATAAATATTTGAAACAAAAACAACATCTGAACACACCAGATTATACACTGTTCAAAGCATGTTTCCCGTCGTGGGACAACTGTCCACGCAAAGCGTATTCGCACGGGACCTGCTTTGATATGACATATGATGATTTTAAAACATGGCTGACAGATATACTAGAATGGACAAAACAACATAATAACAGGAACAATCAATACGTTTATATAAATGCATGGAACGAATGGGCCGAAGGCGCAATCCTGGAACCAACAACCCGATATGGATACAAAGCACTGGATATAATGAAACAGTGCCTGGAAGATGCCAGAGAAAAGAAATAATTCTTAATGCAACTGGTCCGCCAGATTGGCAATTGCGATTGCATACCAATTGGAATTATTCCATTTTTTAATCCGATAGAAATTCGGATATGTCAGGTATGCCGTTATAACAGGCATTGGGGCAATGTCTGCATCAGACGCGGTTTCGGACGTCGCAGCGGCGCGCATCTGTGAAATCTGCGCTGTGTCTGCAACCAGACCTGCCGTCATTTCGTTTTGCGGAATTTGTGAACCGTCGGGATTTCTTACCCCCAAAGACGCCCATTGCGGTAATGTTAATTTCGTCTTGCCATCCAACAGAGATATATCAAAATCCGCAGGCAAAACAACCTGGCGCACAATACGTTCATTCTTGTTCCACCCCAGTTTGTTTAAATAATTACCCGCACTGAACATTGCGTCGCCAACATTATTTATTATATCAATGCGACCATCATTATTGCCGTCGGCACCATATTGCGACAATGTGGTCGGAATAAACTGAAAATGCCCCATCGCACCTGCCCAGGAACCATGAATATCATTTATTTCCAGTTTATTTTTATCCGCTATCTTCATCAGCGCAATTAACTGATTTGTAAAAAATGTTTCGCGACGCCCGTCGTACATCAGCGTTAAAAATGCATCCGTTAATTTATGCCGCGATTTAACCGCACCATAGTTCGATTCCATCCCCCAAAATGCCAACATGACATGTGGCGGCACACCATATTTATTTTCAACGCGCGATAACATCGTTGGATATTTCGCACGCATCTTTTGCCCCTGGGAAATACGGGTTTGGTTTACTGTGCGCGATAAATAACCATCCAGTGTCAGTTTAAATTCTGCCTGATTCTTGTCGCTTTTTACAATTGATGGAATAAACGCTGGACTGCGCAATGTTGATTTAATAGTTTCATCAGATATGTTTTCTGAGGCCGCGCGAAGACGCACGGAATCCAACATTTCATACCATCTGTCAACATTAAATTCACCACGTGCAGCATATCCGTAATCTGGCAACAACACAGCGCAGCCAATTATGCACGCAAGAAATTTAAACCGCATATTCAGCCCCTAGGTTAAGGTTATCGTTATTTAAAATGCATATTTTACGCCCAGATGCAAACCAAACGATTGCCATGTGGCGCGTTTCAGCGAATCTGTAACCTGTTCTGTATAAGCAGGTACCGTTTCCAACAGCGGTATGTAATATATGTTACCATCGGCATCAACCATTTCCTGCATTACGTATTGGCCATTTTCGTCAATAACATATTGGCTGTATTCTGCAACGTATAATTCGCCGCCGATTTTTCCAACGTGGAACAGGTTTGTATCTACCTTTAATGATAATTTAACGCGGTCAGACAATTTGTAATTATATTCCAGTTCCGCAGAATATGAATATGCACCATTGCTGCCTTCGTCCAGAAAGCTGGGGTTCTGTTGCCAGTCACTGCGATTTGGCCATATGCCTTCGGATGAATATTTGGGCAGACCAAACTGAAGATACATGCGCAGATTGTCTTTTAGGGTCATCTGCTTCTCGATTTCCAGGCCGACATAGAATCCAGACCAAGTAGTGTTATAAATGTGGGTCGTCCCTTCTACAATAACAGGGCCATCACCACCAATGATAACGCATTCGCCCGCAGATACACCCCACGGAACCGTCCCCATCGCAATTTCATAATCACCAGTATACAATGTATCGCCCAGCGCACCATAACCATCATAATAACCAGAGACAGAATTTGTGACAACCTTGATGTCTTCGGGGGACATACATACCTGGTACCAGGTATCAGGCGTTGCAGTACCAGGTGCAACCGAATAATAATTACCAACCTCGTCCCCAAAGACATATTCCCCTTTGTCCGTCATCAAGGGCAGATAAACCCCGGGATTGGGATAGTAATGATTGGACATTTCCAAATTATGCTTGAATATTTCATAACCGAATACCGGCGACAACTTCCACCCGCCAATATCCCACACATGATGCGCAGATATTCCAAATCTAAAATGATTGCTGCGCCCGGTTTGGTCACCCATCGATATTGTAAAGATTCCGTATTCCTGGTACGCGTCATCAAACGGTTTTAAATCATAATCCATAGACAGACCGCCATGCGACATATTACCGTATGCATATTCACCAAATACAGATAAATCAAAATCACGCAAACTGAAGTTATGTTTTGCCCCGACACGAATTTCGTTCCATATCATGTCGTCCCATTCCAAGATGGAATTTACACCCGTTTCAAATTCAAAATCCGCAAAACGACGGGCATAGCCTGCGTATATAGATGTCGCAGGTTCCGATTCAGCAGGCATCGCAATACCATTTGGCGTCATCGTCCCAGGAAGAGTTGGTGTCTGCATACGCGGAACCTGGTATGTGTATGTCTGTGAATTTAAAACCTGTTTTGATCCAGACTGGCCCACGTATTTCGTATAACCACGTGCCGCATAACGATTATACGCCGCCTGATTCGCCGTTGGTGCAGCAGTTGTTTGATAATACGACGGAACACCTTCGTTCGCGGCGAACACCGCCAAAGGCGCAAAAAGACTGGCTAAAAATATAAAATTCCTGACCTTCATCGCTTCAATTTGTGTCTATTATACCATAAAATCAAGACACATAAAAGTCTTTTTCAATTATCACTTGCACGAAAGAATTCAGATTGTAAAATATGGGCGCAATGAATAATAATCCGCACAATATTTACATCCATGTTCCGTTCTGCAAATCAAAATGCAATTATTGCGCATTCTTTTCGCACGCATGCAGTATGCCAGACTGGGAAACATATACAAATGAAATCTGCGCTGAAATAAAGCACTGGGGGAATCTCTTGGGACGAATTGATGTGCCGACTGTTTTCCTGGGGGGTGGGACGCCATCATTAATGCCTGTAAAATCTTTTGATAAAATTATCAGGACAATCCGCGATAATTTTAATCTGGCAAAGGATGCCGAAATTACATTGGAATCTAATCCGGGAACATTGGATGCAGAAAAACTGCACGATTTTAAGGAAGCCGGCGTAAATCGTTTGTCAATCGGAATACAAAGTCTGGATGACAATAAATTAAAATTCTTGGGGCGACAACACAATGTGCAGGATGCACTGGATTTAATTCAGGTTGCATGCAATGAAAAATTACGCGTGTCGGCAGATTTTATTTATGGACTGCCGGGCGAAACAGCAAAATCTGTAACAGAATTATGCAAGGAAATTAATAACATCGGACTGAAACATGTGTCTATGTATGAACTGACAATTGAAGAAAACACTCCGTTTGGTAAAATGAATCTGGACATGCCATCAAACGAAGAAATGGCAAAAATGTATATGGAAATCAGCGAATCCCTGGCCCTGGCGCGGTATGAAATTTCAAACTATTGCGCACCAGGACATGAATGTATGCACAATCAAAATATTTGGGATGGCGGCGCATATATTGGTATCGGACGCGCCGCAGCAGGACGTGTATTTCTAGACGGCGTATGGTATGAACAGATGGGCGCAGGCGCACGATTTGAAAAAATATCAAATAACACACGCGCAATAGAGATGCTGATGACTGGAATGCGCACAATACGCGGTTGCCAATTGACAGAATCAATAAAAAACGTTATTGATATGGAATGGGTTGCACAGCACCCAGAATATGTAAAAATTCAGAACAACCATATTTCTGCAACATCGCAAGGTATGCTGATTCTGGATAAAATAATTCTAAAAATAATACGGTAAAGGAAAATGGAACATAAATTTTTAAATATCGTCGGCATTATTGCGGTTATAGCCGCGGTCGCATGGGCAAACATTTTACAGAAGGAGAAAGTAGTGAACGCAGGTATAAAACTAGAAAACATGGACATAACAGTTAATCCAGGCAACGATTTCTATGCATACACAAATGCAGGATGGCAAAAACATAACCCAATCCCCGACGACTATAGCCGATATGGCGCATTCGAGGTACTGCGCAACACAAACCTGGAACGAACACGCGAAATCGCAGAAAGCGATAATGGCAAAATCGGTACACTGTATGCGATTGCGATGGACGCAGAAAAACTGAATGCAGACGGCACAAAACCTGTTCAGCCATTGTTGGCAGAAATCGATTCACTGACACGTCCAGACCTGGAAAAATACATGGGAAAAATGTTTACGTTTTCATCTGCATTCTGGGGCGACGGGGTCGCACTGGACGAAATGGACAGCGAACACTTCTTGTACAATATTGGCCAGGGGGGGCTGGGGCTGTCACGCGATTACTATTTTGACAATGACGTAAAAACAGTTGAGGTACGCAAAAAATACAAAGAATTTATCGCAAAGCAAATGGCAAATTTTGGCGCAGCGGTAGATGTTGATAAACTGTACGCACTGGAATTACGCATGGCAAAATCTTTCTATCCAAAGGAAAAGCTGCGTGACCCACATGCAAATTACCATAAAATGAGCATCGATGAGGTTAAAGAAAAATTTCCTGGATTCGATTGGGACACTTTTTTAACCGCACGTGGCGCAGGGGCTGCAAAATTCATAAACATCGCACAACCAGAAGCAATTACTGAATCAATCGCAGTTATGAATGATACAGATTTTGAATTAATCAAAACATATCTGAAGTATCGTATTGTCAGCGCAGCAGATTCTGTTCTGGATGACAAATCATATGATATTGCCTTTGATTTCTATAACCGAACAATGGCAGGTCAGAAAGAACAAAAACCACGTTGGAAACGCGCAGTTGCAATGATTGATGATGCACTGGGTGAAGAAGTTGGCAGATTATATGTTGAAAAATATTTCTCGGGCGATGCCAAGGCACGTATGCAAACACTGGTAAAAAATCTGCAACGCGCGTATGCAATGCGCATTGAAAATTTAGACTGGATGTCAGACGCAACAAAACAAAAGGCAACAGAAAAACTGTCCAGATTCCGCGCAAAAATTGGATACCCAGACAAATGGCGTGATTATTCAAACCTGGAAATCAAAAATGATTCGCTGTGGGAAAACATGATGCGTGTCGCAAAGTTTGAAGATGCATTTTGGCTGGATAAAATCGGACAAGAAAAAGATCCAAATTTATGGTACATGAATGCACACGAAGTAAACGCCTATTATGACCCATCAACAAATGAAATTTGTTTCCCGGCCGGGATACTGCAATATCCATTCTTTGACATGGGGGCAGATGACGCATTTAACTATGGCGCAATTGGCGCAGTCATCGGTCACGAAATGACACATGGTTTCGATGATTCAGGTCGACACTTTGATAAAGATGGTAACATGAAAGACTGGTGGACAGCGGAAGACGCAAACAGATTCGAAGCACGCGCAAATGTTATGAAAGAATTCTTTGATACCATAAAAATTAATGACGAAGTTAATGCAAATGGCGAATTCACATTGGGCGAAAACCTGGCGGATTATGGTGGCGTAACAATCGCATTCGATGCATATAAAAAATTTGGTGAACCATCAACAACCGCTGAAAATTTAAGCGCCGACAAACGCTTCTTTATCGCATATGCCGGCGCATGGGCACAAAACATTCGCGCTGAAGAGGAATTGCGCCTGACCAAGGTAGACGAACATTCACTTGGCAAAAATCGCGTAAATGGAATATTGCCACATATAAACGCATGGTATGATGCGTTCGATGTTCAACCAACCAACACATTGTACATATTACCAGAACAGCGTGTAAAACTGTGGTAATAAAAAAAAACGCCCAAATGGGCGTTTTTTATTTATGGTTTGCGACACGTTCACGGAATTCATTACTGGGGCGAAATGCTGCAACCCGACGTGCAGATATAATTGCACTTTGCCCTGTTTTTGGGTTACGGCCCATACGCGCACTTTTTTCCAGAATCTTAAAGCTGCCCAGGCCGGCAAACTTAACCTCTTCCCCGTTAATTAACGCATCACGAATTTCATCAAATACAACATCAACCATCTTGTACGCATCCGCCATTGTCAGACCAAAACGTTCGCGCAATCTGTCTGCAAAATCACTTCTTGTTACTGTTGCCATTTCTTTACCCTTTTTATATTTTATCCGACTTATTTTATACGATGTATTTAACAATGTCAAACAGCAACAAATAAACAAAACGGTTGAATATTTTCTTTGATTAATCTAATATTCGTGCAAACGTCCCCATAGTTCAACAGGATAGAACAAATTCCTCCTAAGAATTAGATGCAGGTTCGAGTCCTGCTGGGGACGCCAATCATTTATCTTTGCCGCTTTTGCATTATTAAAATTGTATCCCAGTCTGTATCATGAAACGCAGATACCACACTGCGCGATGAAAAAACGTGCGATTTGTCAGTTATATATCGCATCTGGAAATATTCCATAAAATTTGACCAATCAGATGGCTTGGTATCCCACATATAGTCAAAGCATATACGCCCACCGTCATTTAAATTCTTTTCTGCCAATGGCCGCAATATATCATGATAAAATTTGAAGAAACGAACTTCGTTTATAGACTCGTCTAGATACATGTAATAAAAAATATTAGACAACAAGATTAAATCATAGCGCTGATTGAATTTTGCAGACACCTGTTCCAGGCCACAATGAATAAAATTTAATTCCGAAGGCAATTTGCTGCGCAATTTATAATAATTGTCACGACGGGTCAGATATGAAATGTGGCGCAATTCATAATCATAAGCGGTCGCGGCATGATATTTAAACATTCCACGACCGGCGCATTCACACTCACGCATAAACGATGTTAATTCTGGCGAAAATTTGGGTACAATTGGTGCAATAATCTTTGGATCCCAAAAACTTTTTTCATCAAAAAAGAAATCCATAAAATCAGAATACGGCAACGTACGTATCATGTGCGATTTTAATTCAACAACGTTACGCTGATACGAATTGATATCAAACATATCGATGTGTGACGCGCCATTCATGTATGCTTCGAATGCGTGGTCGCCGGACGACGCCACCGTCAGCACACGGGCGCCATTTAAATTCCCCAGACACTTCTGACAGCCAGAGATATTTTCATTCGTAAACAGATATACGGACGATTTATCCTGGAATGCATAGTCAGATGCAATAAAAGGTTTATCTTTCTGTGACACGCCGTGTTTTATATCACAAACAGGAATATTGTCAATGTTTTATTGTTTGATAATATTATGAAAAGTGTTTATAATTGCCCAAATACAAAAAAAAGGAAACATATGAAGAACAAAGCAATCAAGATTGGAATAATTGCAACAATTGCACCACATATATTTTGTTGCGGTCTGCCACTGGCATTGGCCATCATAGGTTTGATTGCACCAGATGCGGCACATTTTCACATTCTGCCACATTGGATGGAACCATGGCTGTTTGTGTTTTCTGGCATAATGCTGGGGATATCATGGTGGATGGTTGGACGTACATGCGGATGCGAATGCAATCAGTGTGGCGGCGCAAAATCGCACAGGGGACAGAAAATTGCAATGGGAATAATTTCCGTTATATTTATTTTTAGTTTAATTTTACATTTAACATCACATCATTAAAAAACGCCCCATTGGGGCGTTTTTTTACTATTGACAGCTGCCGTTGATATAATCCTTGGCCCCCTGGCAATAACATCCACTATAAGTATCTGACCAAGCAAGCCCTTTTGAAGAAGAGCAGGCACTACTAGATTTAATA
>JAZLCH010000002.1:0-79982 GCA_045614145.1 Candidatus Enterousia sp.
ATTCCCAGTTTCAAATCGGCCACCGATATTGCTACAAAGCGTAGGTTCTGAGATAGAAGCGACATAACATCTGCCATCGGTACTAGTTTGCGTCCCGGTCAAACATTCAGCACTTGCCGAACTGCCGCCAGTGGCGTTTGCAGCCATGATACCCTGGACCCAGGCAGACATGCTGGACGGGGATGGGGTTGCGGCGGCGTCACCATTCACAGACATACATGTGATAATCTGGGAACGGCACGCATTGATTGCGATTTTAGACGCACTGGACGTCGTAGACTCTTCATTATAACCATTGTCTGACAAACATGATGTCACGTCAGATATACACGTTTCCGCATAATCCGCCAGGATTGTATCCTGGGCATTTTTAATTTTAACCAGTGTACGCATCAGATATTCTTCGACAACACGGTTGTTTGGTTTATACGCACCACCATCAAACGTGTAATCCTGACACTTGTTCAAGACAGATGAACACATACCATAGACCTTGCCGTCTTTGATATAGCCCATTTTATACTGCAGATATTCAGACATCGTACTGCCAACCGTCGTCGGTAACGCCGTCGAAAGCGTT
Source organism: Candidatus Enterousia sp. (assembly GCA_045614145.1). GTDB lineage: Bacteria > Pseudomonadota > Alphaproteobacteria > Rs-D84 > Rs-D84 > Enterousia. The sequence continues at coordinate 581 of JAZLCH010000002.1, forward strand.
TTGCTTACGTATGTGGCCAGGCTGCCCTCGGCTATGCTGGAACCGTCAGCCCCCCAGGCATTTTTAGTGCCACCATCCGAATAATTCCATGTTGCATACAAGCCGTCGGCACTGTATACTGGTGCCTCGAGCGCGCTATTACTGATAACATTCTGCCCCGGCATAGAGCCAACAACAACCTCGCCCTCTACTATATACTTGCCCGATGGATCCAAGCAGTTTTCATAATCGTTGCCACAAACATAGTCGTCTTGCATACAAGAATCCAACGCGTTTATGCAGCCGCGCAGGTCATATGAGTTCTTTTGCTGGGCAACCATTAAGCGTGCACGCTGCAATACACCCTTGGCATTGCGGACAGTATTTACTATCTGGTCGTTTGCGTCGGTCAATTTGCGTTCGTACGCAACACACTGCTTGTCAATCTCCATATCATATGCGTTGGCAACAATCGAAATGTCAACACCCTGGGATTCACAATCCCTTAGAACCGCTGTCTTGCATCGCGCAGCCGCAGTTTTGTACAATTGTTCACCACGCTGATTACTGATTGAATTAGTGTTCGCACCAGCCGTGCCAAACATAGAAGACAAATCAAATCCGGCACTGCTGATATTAAAATCCAACATACCAGACAAATCCATGGACAGACCACTGTCAACCTCGGTCGACGAAGCCGTGCCAGATTTAACCTGAATAATCAAACCCTTAATCTTGTCCAAATCATTCTTTAGCTGGGAATTATCGTTGGTGCCAGCCATGGCCAATTCTGCCTCGGTCTGAGAGAACAGAGTTTCAATCTCATCACGCGACAGGCCAATATACTGAATTTGTTGCGCAACATCTTGCAGGGCTTCGTTTGCAGATTTCAGCGCCTTTTCTGTTTTTTCATAATTCTTGACATTTTTTGAACACGAACAACGCCCCTGGTTGTCATCCAGGACATTACAGAAATTATCCATACATTCGGTATATTGCGCCTTGCAGAAAGAGGTCAACGCCGCAATATTTTCCATATTCCCGGTCACACTGGTCGCCGTTGCCGCAACAGGCGCAGGAGTCGCCGTTTCTTCGGCTGTGGCCGCACGCGCACGAACACGCGACGTAACATTTGGCACCGCAGACGCACGTGGCACCGATGTACGCGACGCCGTCGCACGCGCCACAGGTGCACGTTCAGAAACCGTCGCACTGCGCGAAATCACACCCGCCGCCGCGTTCGCACGCGCAGACACCTTTTGCGACGACGCAGGGGCAGATATCGTCGCCGCACGGTTCGACGCAACAACACGGCCCGCACCCGCGTTCAAATTACGACGCGATGCATTTGATTCCGATGTCGTCGGCACAGCACGCGTTATCCCAGTACGATTTGCAGATACCCGCACCGATGAACGACCCGCCGCAGTCGCAGATGCAGTCGCATCAAGATCACGCGAAACCAGGTCAGTATGCCCCCCTTCTTCAACACGGACAGGAACATTATCCGCAAACGCAGGTAACGCTAATAAACCTGTTAATACAGCAACAAATCGTTTCATAGTAAAAATTCCCTTTCCATTCGTTGTGTTTATTTTATCACTTTAGCAAAATTTATACAATCAAAAAAAATTTATATTTGCATGACATCAGGAAAAAATTCTTAATTTATTAAAAAATATAATGATTTTTTTTTGCGATTGTGATATCCTTGGCATCAATTCGGCAACAACACAAGGTGTACAAAAGTGTCATTTATAAAAAAAGTCGCTGTTTGGATTCTGACCCTGCCCCTGATGGGGTGTACAACCGTGCCAACAACAACGAATGATGCACGACTGAATAACTATACCCCAAAGATTACCGCAGCCGACTTTGATTACGACCCATACAAGACATCAATTGCACAATGCTATGCGGACGAACTGAATTCAAAACCAGAAATATCAGGCGCAACATTAATAGAAGACGGATTGTCCGCATTTGTGATACGTTCTGCCTTTGCACGTATGGCAACAAAAACAATTGATTTGCAAACCTATATCTACAGTAATGATTTTTCATCCAAGGTTTTAATCGGCGAACTGAAAAACGCTGCTGATCGTGGGGTGAAAATTCGAATACTGCTGGATGATTATGGCACAAAATCTGACATCGTTGATGTGACACTGTTAAATCAGCACCCAAATATAGAAGTTAAGATTTTTAACACCGTCGCAAATCGTTCAAAACTGCTGTACTATCCCCAGTTTTTAACGGATTTTAGCCGACTGAATTCGCGCATGCATAACAAACTGTTTATCGTTGATAATGTTGCATATATTACGGGCGGACGAAATGTGGGCAGTAATTATTTCTATCCAGAAACCGCATCAAACTTTTCAGATACAGACGTCTTGTTTATTGGCGACATGACACGATATGCAACAGACAGCTTTAACGAATACTGGAATCATCACCTGGCAATTCCTGCATCGGTTTTTCCCAAGGCAAAATCAAAACGCGCATTAAAAAAACTGGAAAAAACATTCGCAAATATGGAATCAAAAAGCACCGAAGAGGTGCGCAGATATAATACTATTATTTCGATGGCAATGCGCGAATATAAACAAAAGAAAATGAACTTTAGCTGGGGACGCGGAAAATTCTTGGCCGACCCGCCAGAAAAAATCGAAATGAGCATGGATGAAAAAGAAAACTATCGCGGCGAAATCATCCAGGCACTGCAACATTTATGGAGCACAACCAGCGATTCCGTATATATGTCGGCCGCATACTTTGTCCCCGGCCAGGGCGGATTGGAATATATGCTGGAAGAAGAAAAATCTGGCATACATATGACAATTGTTACAAATTCGCTGGCATCAACCAACGCGCCAACTGTATATGCCAAGTGGGAAAAATATCGCGAACAATTAATAAAATCAGGTGCAGATGTTTATGAATTTATGGTGTCGGCTGAAAATCTGCGCGGCAAAGAACATGACCGCGAAAGAAAACAATCCAGCTTTTCTGTACTGCACAGCAAAACTATGGTTTTTGATGATGATATCTCGTGGATAGGCAGCTTTAACCTGGACCCACGCAGCGCATACTATAATACGGAAAATGTCGCAATATTTGAAAGCAAAGATTTTGCAAACAAACTGCGCGATATGATTATCAAAGATACAAAAACATCTTGGCATGTCACACTGGATGATGACGACAAACCTGTATGGACCGGATATCGCCCCGGCGACCAAGCACCACGGATTCACAGACATGCCCCAGATACCAGCATCCTGCGTAGAATATGGAAAAGTATTTGTAACCTGGTGCCAGAAAAGCTTGTTTAATCATACCCGCCGAATGGCGGGATTTTTATAGACAAAGCATTATAAACCCAATGCGTTGGATATATCCTGAAAATTATCGTTGACATCGCCGGCGGCATCTATTTCAGAAAAGCGTATCCCGGGCGCGGTACGCAAACAATCAATCGCAGGCATTGTTGTTTTGTGAAAATTTTCCAAACGATGCAAAATAATCTGCATCGCAGAATCATCGCTGCGCACGCTGCCTTTGTGAATGCGTTTTTTTATTCGACAAATCAGCGTTTCATCAGTCGCATCAAAGAACAACACATGAATATCGTATTTGTCTGCATAATTTTTGACCAGCCACTTTGCCTGGCCAATCGTGCGTGGGAAACCGTCCAGTATAATATCATCATCTGTGATTTGCGCCACCATCAAATCACAAACCAGATTATCTGGCACCAGGTCACCCCCAGAAATCAATCTACCAATTTCAGAATCAGCCGGCATGGCGCGCAACAAGGCGCCGGCCTCGACATGTTTAAATGGGCGACGCGCCATTAACATATCAGAAAAAGTCCCCTTGCCCACACCAGGCCCACCCATCATTACAATAATTTGTTTTTTATTTGTCATGTTCATGATTTTATCACAAAAAACACGGTCGTGCAATCTTGCCCGACCGTGAAACAATTCATACGAATACAAATTATTTTTTGCTGTTTTCAATCGCAGCACCCAAGATGTCGCCCAAAACAGAACCACTGTCTGCTTCGTTTGCGAATTCTTTGACGGCCTGCTTTTCCAATGTCACCTGCAGTGCGCGGACAGACAATTTAACAGTGTTGTTTTCAACAGAAACAACCGATGCTTCTACTGAATCACCAACATTGTATTTTGATGTGTCCTGTTCTGATTTTTCACGTGACAGGTCTGTGCGACGGATAACACCGCGTACATCGCCCGCCAATGCCAAAACCAATTCGTCAGGTGTGATTTCGGAAACTGTGCCACATACAACTGCGCCTTTTTTGATAGTGGCTGCGTTGTTTTCAGCACTTTCAGTCAATTGTTTGATACCCAATGTGACACGTTCTTTTTCTGGGTTGATGTCCAAGATTTTCGCTGTCACTTCCTGGCCACGAACGAACTTTTTCAGTTCTTCTTCGTCCAGTTTATTCCATGACAGGTCGGAAATATGAACCATGCCATCTAATTCAGGTGTCAAGGCAACAAACAAACCGAATTCTGTTGTGTTTTTAATTGGGCCTGTGATTACATCGCCAACATTGTGTGTTTCTGCGAACTGTTTCCATGGATTTGGTTGCAGCTGCTTGTAACCCAATGAAATACGACGCTTGTCCTGGTCAATACCCAAAACAGTAACAGTTACATCCTGACCGTTTTGCAAAACTTTGCTGGGGTGGATGTTCTTGTTCGTCCAGGACAGTTCAGACATGTGAACCAGACCTTCGATATTGTTGCCCAAATCAATAAATGCACCGTAATCTGTCAAAGAAGATACTTTACCGGTAACTGTGTCGCCAACATTGAATGCGCGCGACGCTGTTTCCCATGGATCTTCTTCCAGTTGTTTCATACCCAACGAGATACGATGTGATTCTGGGTCGAATTGGATAACTTTCACTTTGATTGTTTCACCAACGTGAACCAATTCGCGTGGATGATTTACGCGTTTCCATGACAAATCTGTAACGTGCAACAAACCATCAATACCACCCAAATCAACGAATACACCGTAATCTGTGATATTCTTGACTGTACCGTCCAGAACCGCACCCAGCGAGATGTTATTCATCGCTTCGCGCTGTGCAGCGGCGATTGTGTCAGACTGAATCGCACGACGTGATACAATTGCGTTTGTGCGCAATGCATCCATCTTTAATACGCGGAATTTGTCACGCAAGCCAATCAAAGATTTCGCATCGCGGATTGGTTTATGATCAACCTGGGATGATGGCATAAATGCAAATACACCATTGATATCCACAGTGAAACCACCACGAACAACATCGATAATTGTACCTTCTGGGTCAATACCTTCGGCAACAGTCTTTTCCAGGTCTTTCCATGCCTTTTCAGCACGTGCCTTGGTATAAGACAGAACGGCTGTACCTTCGCGGGATTCGTAACGTTCAACAAAAACGTCAATGATGTCGCCAATGCTTGGTACAGATGCACCGAATTCTTTTAATGGAACGCGACCTTCGGATTTCAGACCAACATCAACCATTGCAAAATCACCACGGATATCTTTTACTGTACCCTTGGTTGCATAGCCCTGTAATGTTTCCTGAGAACCATAGTTTGCGTCAAACATCTGGACAAAATCTTCGCCAGATAATGGATTAAATAAATCTTTGGATAAATCTTTCATAAGAAAATATTCATCAAAGTTTGCCATCGCCAATATTTTTTAGAACAGCGAGGTCTTGTGGGGTTAATCGGACTGACCCTGCGCCCACCCGCAAAGTCAGGAATCATTATATATAACTTTTTGAATTTTGCAAGAAAAAACCGCCCAATTGGGCGGTGTGCTTATTTTTCAGGTTCGGCATTAATTGTTGCACGAACATCGGCCAGCGCGCGCGCCCGTTCGGCAATTAAACCGTTCAGATTTGCCTTGGTCAATTCGGCGGTATAACCAATCGAATTTGCAAACGCCAATGCATCACTGTTCCCATGGGTTTTTACTGCAAATCCACGCAGCCCTAGGAATGTCGCACCCGCATATGAACGCGGATCAATTTTGTGTTTCAATCTTTTAAACACATGAATCAGGAAAAACGCACCAATTATTGCCAGAATGGATTTCTTGAAATTTTCAACAACAACACGTTTTACCAGACGCGCGGTACCTTCGACCGTTTTTAGTACGATATTACCGGTAAAACCGTCGGTCACAACAACCTGGACACGGCCGGCACTGATGTCATTACCTTCGACAAAGCCAATATATTCATATGGCAATTTATCTTTGTTTTCTGTCAGAATCTTGTTCAGGTGAATCAGTGTTTCGTTACCCTTGGTTTCTTCGGAACCAATATTCAAAACGCCTAATTTCGGTTTTGGCATGTGGCCGACCACTTCGGCATAAACACTGCCCAAAATGGCAAAATCAAATAGTATTGTTTCGTCACAATGAACATTTGCCCCCAGGTCCAGCACAACCACACGGCTGTCGCCTGCGCCAGATGGCAACATTGTTGTAATCGCAGGACGCGAAATACCGTCAATCGTCTTTAATGCCAATTTTGACAAAGACATCAAAATACCAGTATTGCCTGCACTGACCACGGCGGCGGATTTACCTTCGCGGACGTCTTTTATCGCCATGTACATAGATGTATCCTGGGCATGGCGCAGAACATCCATAACCTTGTCCGTGGGTTTGATGACATTTGGCGCATGAATCACTTCGCAATTGCGGGAAACACGTGGATATTTTGCCAATAACTTGCGTAATTTCTTTTCATCACCAAATACGCGAAAGAAAACCTTGCCTTCGCCATTTTGATATAAATACTGATTCATTCCGCCCAGGACGGCGTTCGGACCTTTGTCCCCGCCCATGGCATCAATTGAAATGATTTTTTTTTCGTCTGACATAGTCTATAAAAAAGCAGAAAAGGCATGAACATTTGCCCTGCCCTTTTCTGCCCATATCTTTTTATGTTAAATTATTTCGCACCGCATGCAGGACAAACGTGATGTGGACGCTTCTTTTCGCCACATGTTTTGCATACACCGCATGGCATCACAGACAATGCATCATGTGAACGACGCTGTGCAGAACGTGCTTTACTTGTTTTACTTTTTGGCGTTGCCATTTTATATCCTTTTTATTTTATAACTGTCCTATTCTATCTAAATTCTGGGCATTTGCAAGAAAAAGTTTTTGTTAGTGGCCAGTTGTTAGTGGATAGAGGCTAGTGGGTAGTGGCTAGCGAAATAAATCACTAACCACTTACACTAACCCCAGTTTTATATATCCAACAACTGCTGTTGGCCATTTCCTTCGCGTGCCAGGCGTTCTGCACGTTCTTCTTCGCGTGCAATTTCGCGTACGCGACGGACATAGGCGCCTGTTCCAATTGGAATCAAACGACCAACAATCAGGTTTTCGTTGATACCAACCAATTTGTCGGTTGAACCAGAAATCGCGGCATCTACCAGAACCTTGGTTGTCTGTTGGAACGATGCATTTGAAATAAATGAACGTGATGTCAAGGACGCACGGGTCAGGCCAACCAAGACCTGGGATGCTTCGGCCAGACGACCATTGTCGCGCGCAACACGTGCGTTTTCTTCTTCGAAATCAACACGGTCAACAACCTGGCCCATCAGGAAGCCCGTGTCACCTGGGTTAGTGATTTCAACGCGACGCGTCATTTCACGTATCAGAATTTCAATATGTTTGTCATTGATGGTCACGCCCTGCAGGCGATAAACCTGCTGAATCTGGTCAACCATAAATGTTGCCAAGGCTTTCTGGCCCAAGATACGCAGGATGTCCTGAGGTACCGGGTCACCATCAACCAACTTTTCTGCCTTTTTAACTACATCACCGCTGCGAACCAACAGGTTTGTACCCTTTGGCACGGCGTATTCAACCGGAGCAGTGCCATCGTCTGGTTCAATACGGATGATGATTTTGGATTTTGCATCTTCCAGTTCGACTGTACCATCAATTTCTGCCAATAATGCAGGATTGGTTGGACGACGAACCTCCAGCAATTCATTAACACGTGGCAAACCACCGGTAATGTCGCCTGTACGTTTCGCCTGAACCGGGATACGCGCCAAAATGTCACCCGCTACAACTGTGTCACCATTTGCAACATTCAGAACAGAATAGATTGGCAACATATATTCTGCAATCTTTTTACCGCCCAGGTTGATAACATTACCTGCTGCATCAACTAATGTGATTGCAGGTTGTAATGCCTTCTTGGTGTTTGTTTTCCAGTTAATAACCTTGCGCGAGACGATACCAGTCATAGAATCGACTTCTTCTTGGTATGAAACGTTTTCAATCAGGTCATTAAAGTTCACAATACCATCTTTTTCTGCGATGATTGTGTTGGAATACGGATCCCATTCTGCAACCTTGGCGCCTTTTTCGACGCGATCGCCTTCGTTAACAATCAACATTGCAGCATATGGTAATGCACAGCTGAACAATTCTTTGCCTTCGTCATCAACAACTGCAACTTTACCGTTACGGCTTAATACTACAACACGGCCTGCACTGTTCTTAATTGTGTTAACATCAACCAGTTTTACAGTACCTGCGACAGGAACTTCAATAAAGTGACTTTCTGCACCACCAGCCGCAATACCACCAATGTGGAAGGTACGCAATGTCAACTGGGTACCTGGTTCACCAATAGACTGGCCCGCGATAACACCAACTGCTTCACCGACATGAACCAATGCATTACGTGACAGATCCATACCATAACATTTCGCACACAGACCGTCACTGCAACATGTCAGTACACTGCGTACATCAACAGACGGCAGGCCAGATTCATTAATTGCCTTGGCAGCGGCCTTGGTAATCAATTCGCCGGCAGGAACAATTACTTCTTTGCTGATTGGGTGGACAATGTCATGGGCAGCAGTGCGTCCCAATACCACATCACCCAGCGCAACAGACAGTGTTGAACCAGTATATACCGGTTTCGCAGTAATATATTCTGTTGTGCCACAATCATGTTCTGTAATAACTGTGTTTTGTGCCAATTCAACCAAACGACGGGTCAAGTACCCTGCGTCAGCAGTTTTCAACGCAGTATCCGACATACCTTTACGCGCACCGTGGGTGGATGTAAAGTATTCAGACATGGTCAGACCTTCTTTAAAGTTCGAAATAATTGGAACTTCAATAATAGAACCGTCTGGTTTCTGCATCATACCACGCATACCCGCCAACTGCTGAATCTGACGTTTGGAACCACGGGCTTCGGATAACGCCATCATGTGGATAGAATTCCAATTGTCACCTGTTGATTTACCCAGCGCAGCATACGCCATATCACCCAGTTTATCGGTTGTTTTCTGCCACAAGTCAATCAGTTTATTGTGACGTTCACCACCAGACAACAAACCGTTTTGATATTGTTCTTCAATTTCTTCGGCCGCCTTTTCAGACTGGGCAATCATGTCTTTCTTTTCAGCTGGGATAACGATATCGTCATAACCAATTGAAATACCACTGAATGCCGCCTGTTCAAAGCCGGTGTCTTTCAGGGCGTCCGCCAATAAAATCATAGCTTTGTCGCCACAATTTTCATATGTTGTTGCCAACAATGATTTAATTGCGCTGCGTGGCATAACCTTATTTACCAAATCAAATGGCATTTTGTCAGACTTTGGCAGCAATTCACCCAAAATCATACGACCAGCGGTTGTTTTATAGATTTTACCGTTGATACGCGCAACAATTGGTGTGTGCAATGTAATCGTCTTGTTTTCCAGTGCCAATTTTACTTCGTCCATGCTAGCAAAGCGTGGGGACTTTTCATCATGTTCACCGTTAATCAATGAAATGTAGTAAACACCCAACACCATGTCCTGGGATGGAACAATCATTGGCGCACCATTTGCAGGCGACAATACATTGTTAGACGACAACATTAATGTGCGCGCTTCTAATTGTGCCTCTAATGAAATTGGAACGTGAACAGACATCTGGTCACCGTCAAAGTCAGCATTAAATCCAGAACATACCAATGGATGCAGACGGATTGCCTTGCCTTCTATTAACACAGGTTCAAATGCCAACAGCGACAAACGGTGCAAGGTTGGCGCACGGTTCAACAATACAGGATGCTGATAAATAACCTGTTCCAGGATTTCCCATACAACATCTTCGCCGTTTTCAACCATCTTGCGCGCGGTTTTCAATGTGTTTGCATGATCACCCGCCAACAGACGTGCGTAAACGAACGGCTTGAACAATTCCAGTGCCATTGTCTTTGGCAAACCAACCTGGTGCAATTTTAATGTTGGACCAGATACGATAACCGAACGACCAGAATAGTCAACACGTTTACCCAACATGTTCATACGGAAACGACCAGATTTACCACGCAATGAATCAGACAATGATTTCAATGGACGACGGTTCTGGGATACCATTGGACGGGCCTTGTGACCGTTATCAAACAATGAATCAACCGCTTCTTGCAACATACGTTTTTCGTTGCGGATAATGATGTCTGGCGCGTGCATTTCCATAAAGCGTTTCAAACGATTATTACGGATGATTACACGACGATACAAATCATTCAGGTCAGATGCTGCAACATGCCCCGCATCCAATGTGACCAATGGACGCATATCAGGTGGAATAACAGGAATAATGTCCGGCAACATCCATGCAGGTTCTGTCTTGGAATCCAAGAATGCTTCGACCAATTTTAACTGTTTGATGATTGCCTTGCGTTTGGCTTCGGATTTAGTATCTTGCAATTCTGCACGCAGACGTGTGCGTTCATCGCCCATATCCAAATTCGCGATAATATTGCGGACACCTTCGGCACCAATGCCAACGCGGAATGCGTCTGCACCAAATTCTTCAACAGCGGCCTGGTATTCGTCTTCGCTGATAACATCATACTGTTTCAGATTTGTTAAACCTGGTTCAATAACGATGTATGCATCATAAGAGATAACCTGTTCCAATTTCTTTTGTGGCAGGTTATTTAATAATGTTGCGATTTTACCTTCGCGCAGGAACCATGTGTGCGCAACAGGCATCGCCAATTTAATGTGCCCCATACGTTCACGACGAACAGATGCAGAACCAACTTCGACCCCGCAACGTTCACAGACAACGCCACGGAATTTGATTCTTTTATACTTACCACACGCACATTCATAGTCTTTGACTGGGCCAAAAATCTGCTGGCAGAACAGACCTTCGGCTTCTGGTTTCATAGAATGATAGTTGATGGTTTCTGGTTTTTTTACCTCGCCATGGGACCAGGACAAAATTTCTTCGGGGGACGCAATTGTGATACGCAGGGCATCAAACTGTTCCTTGGTTTCAATTTGTCCAAAAATCTTTTGCAACATATTGCTCATTATTTTTTGCTCCTTAATAGAATAGTTTTTAGTTGTTAGTGTGGCTAGTGGTTAGGGTGTGGGGAAACGCCCCCACACCAATGCTAACAACTAATCTACTTTCTTTGGTGTCATTGCCAGACCCAATCCACGCAATTCGCGAACGAATACGTTGAATGCTTCTGGTGTGCCGGTCTGGATATCATTGCTGCCAGAAATGATGGATTCATACATCTTGTTTCGGCCGGTGATATCGTCAGATTTAACCGTCAACATTTCGCGCAACAGATGGGCGGCACCATGGGCCTCCAGCGCCCATACTTCCATTTCACCCAAACGCTGGCCACCCATGTGGGCTTTACCAGACAATGGCTGTTGCGTGACCAATGAATAGTTCCCAATTGAACGTGCGTGAATCTTTTCATCAACAAAGTGATGCAGTTTCAGCATGTACATGATTCCAACTGTGACCGGACGTGCAAACTTTTCGCCCGTCATACCGTCGTACAGGTCAAACTGGCCTGTTTCTGGCAATTTTGCCAATTTCAGCATGCTGCGAATGTCTTCTGGGGTCGCACCGTCAAATGTTGGTGTCGCCATCGGAACACCGTCACGCAACAGAGCGGCCTGGGCACGAACGTCTGTGTCTGTCATTTTTTCCAGTTTTTCAGCAACTTCGGCGCCATATACACTGCCCATTACATTACGCAAATCGTCTGTAACGGCACGTTTAGCCTTGACTTCGTCCAGAACCGCACCAATTTGGGCACCCAATGTGCGTGCCGCCATACCAAGGTGGGTTTCCAGAATCTGACCAATATTCATACGTGAAGGCACACCCAATGGATTCAGCACAAGGTCAACCGGTGTACCGTCGGCCAAGTGCGGCATATCTTCGACAGGGACAACCTTGGACACAATACCCTTGTTTCCGTGACGACCCGCCATTTTGTCACCAGGCTGCAATTTCATCTTGTGCGCAATGTATACTTTTACTTCTTTTAATACACCGGCGTTCAAAGAATTGCTTTCTGTAGCCTTGGACACTTCTGCGTCTGCCTTTTCGTTCAGCAACTTTAATTTCAGAACATGCTGTTCACGCAGTTCGTCAATCTTGGCTTGCGCTTCTTTGTTTTTAACAACCAATTTCTTGACATCGGCTGCACGGACGCCTTCGAATACTTCACCCGTCAGTTTTTTGCCAATAAATGGTTTCAAACTGCCTGTACCGGCCTCGATTTCCATGTTTTCTGCAATTTGGAAAATCTGGTCTGCAAAGCCTTTTTCAATGATGGCGATTTCTTCTTCGCGGTCTTTGTTAATTTTTTCGATTTTCTGCAGTTCAATCATCTGGGTGCGCTCGTCTTTCTTGACACCATGACGGGTCAGAACGTTTACACCGATAACTGTTCCTTCTTCGTTTGGCCCAACGCGCAGTGATGTATCCTTAACATTTAATGCCTTTTCACCAAAGATGTTACGCAATAACGCTTCTTCTGGGGTCAATAATGTTTCAGATTTTGGTGTAACACGGCCAACCAAGATGTCGCCCTGCTTTACGCGTGCACCAACATAGATAATACCGGATTCGTCCAGATTCTTTAAGGCTTCTTCGCCAACATTTGGAATGTCGCGGGTCAAAGATTCTGGGCCCAACTGGGTATCACGAACCTTGAATTCCTTTTCAACGATTTTTACAGATGTAAATACATCGTCACGGGAAATGCGTTCAGAAATAACAATCGAGTCTTCATAGTTGTATCCACGCCATGGCATAAATGCAACCAATACATTACGACCCAACGCCAATTCACCATAGTTCATAGACGAACCGTCGGCAATGATGTCGCCCGCAGAAATGCGATCGCCAACCTTGACCAATGGTTTCTGGTGAATGATTGTTTCACTGTTGGAACGTTCAAATTTTTCCAGATTATAAATGTCAACACCTGTCACAACATTGCGGCTGTTCATACATTTCACAACGATACGGTTTGCATCAACAGATTCAACAATACCACTGTGTTTTGCAACCTTGCCCGTGCGTGAATCACGCGCCACTTCGCGTTCAATACCGGTACCAACCAATGGTGCCTGGACACGCAATAATGGAACGGCCTGACGCTGCATGTTTGAACCCATCAATGCACGGTTCGCGTCGTCGTTTTCAACGAACGGAATCAAACCAGTTGCAATGGATACCACCTGACGTGGTTCTACGTCGATTAAGTCAACTTCATCTTTTGCGACCATGGTAAATTCGCCGTCAACACGTGCGGTGACAGTATCTTCTGCCAATACGCCATCTTTGGTTGTTGGGGTATTACCCTGGGCAATTTTATGCCCCAATTCTTCGTCAGCAGTCAAATATACCATCTTGTCTGTAACACGACCATTTTCAACAACATAGTATGGTGTTTCAATAAATCCATATGGATTTACACGCGCATATGATGACAAGTGGTTAATCAGACCAATATTTGCACCTTCGGGTGTGTGAATTGGACACAGACGACCATAGTGTGTTGGATGAACGTCGCGGACATCAATACCGGCACGTTCACGATTCAACCCACCAGGCCCCAATGCAGATATACGACGCTTGTGTTCCAGTTCAGACAATGGATTATATGCATCCATAAACTGGGATAACTGGGATGTTCCCAAAAATTCAGACACCAATGACATCAATGGCTTTACATTGATTACATCCTGGGGCTGCATATTTGCAATGTTTGGTGAGGACAGTGCTTCACGAACCAGGCGTTCAATACGAACCATACCTGTGCGGAAATTCTGTTCCAGCAATTCACCAACCGTACGAACACGACGATTTGACAGGTTGTCAATATCATCGACATTGTCTTTGCGGTCAATAATATTTGTTAATGTCTTTAACACCGCCAAGAAGTCAGCCTTGGTCAACAAACGTTCGTCTTCTGGTTTTTTGCCAGAATCAATCTTTATACGCTTGTTCATCTTGAAACGACCAACAGCCGACAAATCATAGTATGCAGGTTCAAAACCCTGGCGCATAAACAGATTAATTGCCGCTTCTAGTGTTGGGCGTTCACCTGGACGAATGATGTTATAAATTTCGATTAAGGCTTCTTCGCGATTTGTTGTTTTATCTGCCAACAACGTGTTGCGCATGTGCGCACTGATTGTGGCATTATCAATAGAAATCAGACTGATTTCTTTGATGTTCATTTTATCCAAATCGTTCAAAACTTCTTCGGTGATTTCTGTGCCAGCAGGGAATACAACTTCGTCACCTGACATAATTGGATCAAACAGATATTCACCAATCAAAGATTCTGGCAGAATACCAAATGTCTTGGCGTCCAGCAATTTCTTCATGCGCTTTGCATTCAGACGATCGCCCTTGGATGCGATGACTTCTTTGCCCTTGACATCAAATAAATCATAGTTCAGACGATATTTTTCCAAACCGTTGAAGTCTGATGTTGCGCCTGTCCACATTTTACCGTCAAATTTCAAACCAATGCGGTTATAGAAGGTAGACAAGATTTCCGCATCTGACATACCGTTAATTGTCGGCTTGCGCGGATCTGCAATCCATTTCTTTTCATCTTCGGCACTGGGCAGACAACGCAACAGAACCGTTGCAGGAACCTTGCGACGTCTGTCGATACGAACATAGATTATGCCCTTGGATTCTTCAAAGTCAATCCATGAACCATGTTCTGGGATGATACGTGCTGTATATGTTGTTGGATTACCAGCAACCTTGGATTCTTTGGTTGTTGCAAACACAACGCCCTGGGCACGATGCATCTGTGATACGATAACACGTTCAACACCCGATGCGATAAAGCTGCCGCGTTCAGTCATTAACGGCACTTCGCCCATAAATATTTCTTGTTCTTTGATGTCACGCAGGGTCTTTTTACCATCTTCTGCGACATCCCATAAAATCAATCTCAGCTTCAGTTTCAACTTGCTGGAATATGTCATGTTGCGCAACATGCATTCTTTTACATTATAGACAGGTTTGTCCAATGTATATTCCACAAACTCCAGGTCGGCAATGCCGGCATAGTCTTTTAATGGGAACATAGAAGAGAATACATTTTGTAATCCCATGTTTTTGCGGGATTGTGGTTCAACATCTGCCTGCAAGAAGTCTTTGTAGGAATTATATTGAATTTCAACTAAATCAGGAAGCGGAGTTTGCAAAAAACTTTTACCAAAAGATTTTCTAAGTTTCTGGATAACTGCCATCGGTTTTAATCCTTTTTTTTATGCGTTTTGTGCAAACAAACGATATTGTAATACCGTTTTTATTTTAATGTCTTTTTTACGCCGTTATGCCCGCATGGAATTTTCATCCCACGCGGGCGGCGTTTTGTCATATTTTCATACGACGATATTTTTTTGAACCATAACGGTTCAGGAAAAGTTAAATTATTTCAATTCAACTTTTGCGCCCGCTGCTTCCAACGCGGCCTTCAATTTGTCGGCTTCGTCTTTTGCAACGTTTTCTTTAACGGCCTTTGGTGCAGATTCAACCAGGGCTTTCGCTTCGCTCAAACCTAAGCCAGTTGCTTCTTTAACAGCCTTGATTACAGCCAATTTGTTCGCGCCAACTTCTGCCAAGACAACGTTAAATTCTGTCTTTTCTTCTGCAGCAGCAGCAACAGGACCCGCAGCAACTGCAACAGCAGCAGCAGCACTAACGCCCCATGTTTCTTCTAATGCTTTGGACAGTTCAACTGCTTCCAAAACAGTCAATTGTGACAATTCTTCAACTAATTTCTGAATGTCTGCCATTTTTTTACTCCTAATTTTTTTAGGTCAGAATATCGCTATTCTGATTTTATTGTTCTTTTTTTCCATACTCTGCTGAAACACGTGCCAAACGTGCGCCTGGTTCAACCAAGATACGCGCAATAGTACCACGGATTTCCAACAGGGAAGGAAGCTTGGATAATTGCAATACGCCGTCCGTATCCAGAACGTCTGCATCCATTTTACCGCCCAAAATTGTCAAATTTGGATGTTCATCTGCAAATTTTGCCAATACTTTGGTTACCGCCAAACCATCAGTCGCAACAGCAACCGCAGTTGGACGACGCAGCATACTTGATACAGGTTCAAATTCAGTGTCTTTTAACGCCAATTTCATCAAACGGTTTTTTACGACTTTGAATACAGAAACCAATGGTCGCAATTCATTGCGCAAGGTTTCAAATTCTTTTACAGTCAAACCGTTGTTTTCAATAACGAAAACACCGTTCGCTTCTTTCAGGGACGACTGCAACGCTGAAATCAAATCTGATTTTTCTTCGCGTCTCATCTATTTTTTCCTTCAAGCTTCTGTTTTGTTAACTTATCCATCCGGGTTACCCCGGGATGGGGCTTTGTTCCTGCCCCAAAGAATATTCTCTTTGTCTATGATGGAAATTAAGTGTTGCCACACCATCAGTCTTGGACAGAAATCTGGTTTTGCGACCATGGTTGCCCACAGTCGCATTTAATTATTTTGCATCTACCTTTAAGCCAGGCCCCTGGGTTGTCGCAACGGAAATACCCAAGATATACTGCCCCTTAGATGTTGCAGGTTTTACCTTTTTCAACTGGTCAATCAAAGCAACCGCATTTTCAACCAATTTGTCAGTTGCAAATGACATTTTACCAATACCAGCGTGGATGATACCCTTCTTTTCAGCACGGTATTCAATCTGCCCCGCCTTGGCCGTCGCAACAGCGTCTGCAACGTTGTTTGTGACAGTACCCAATTTTGGATTCGGCATTAAACCTTTTGGTCCCAAAACACGTGCAATCTTTGACATTTTTGGCATCATGTCTGGGGTCGCAATAACACGGTCAAAATTGATATTGCCAGCTGCAACCGCATCAATCAAATCTTCGGCGCCAACAACATCTGCACCAGCCTTTTTCGCTTCGTCCGCTGCATTGGCAGTAAATACCGCAACGCGTACAGATTTACCTGTACCATTTGGCAGGGACAACATACCACGAATGTTCTGGTCAGCCTTGGTCACATCAATACCCAAGCGAACCGCAATTTCTAGTGTTTCATCAAATTTCTTGGATGTATATTCACGCAAAGCATCAATCGCTTCGGCCAAAGAATACACTTTATCTGTATCCAAATTTTTCCAAGTTTGCTGTTTCTTTGTCAGTTTCATGATATTACTCCTCTACCTTTACGCCCATAGAACGACACTGACCCGCAACGATATTCATAGCAGATTCAATGGAAGAGCAATTCAAGTCCGGCATTTTTGATTCAGCAATTTCTTTAATCTGAGCCTGAGAAATTGTACCAACAAAATCACGACCTGGTTTATGCGAACCAATCTTTAATTTCAATGCTTTTTTAATATAGTATGACACAGGTGGCAACTTCATAATAAATTCAAAGCTGCGATCTGTATAAACAGTGATAATGCATGGAATTGGCATCCCAGGTTCTTTATCAGATGTTTTGTCATTAAACTGTTTGCAGAATTCCGCAATGTTTACACCAGCAGCACCCAACGCCGGCCCAATAGGAGGCGCAGGATTAGCCTGTTTCGCAGGGACGACCAATTTGACCAATCCCTTAACTTCTTTCTTTGCCATTTTTCACTCCGTTTTTTCGTTTGTGTCGTGGTACGATATGGCGTATCTACCACGGTTTGCTGTGATTTTACATGATATTTTTCAGAAAACCACAAAAATCTTTACTTTCTTTTTTCCCAATATTTAGACAGCGCTGCTTCAACAAGTTGTCTGTAACGCGCTTCTATTTCAACTGGCTTTTTGCGTGTCCGCAATCCTGTTGCATAATCCGCCATTACCTGACGAACAGTTTGAACAGAAATCACTACGCCACAATCTTTTTGCACAACGTCCCCTTAGACCCGTTCCACCTGTTCGAATTCCAATTCCATGCTGGTTTCACGACCAAACACCAGAACCGTTACCGTCATCTTCTGTTTAACATTGTCAACTTCGGACGCAACACCGTTAAATCCAGCAAACGGACCATCAATAACATGCACTTCCTGTCCCACTTCGTACATAACATCTTCGGTCACAACAGAACCTTCTTCGACCTGTTTCATCAAACGATGCGCTTCGGCCTCGGTCACTGCAATCGGCTTGTTTTTCGCCCCCAAAAACATAACAACCTGGGGAATCTGCTTAACCAACGTAAATGTTTCGTTGTTCATAACCATCTGAACAACAATATAGCCAGGGAAAAACTTTCTTTCTGCCTTGACACGTTTGCCTGCTTTGATTTCTGTTACTTCGCGTGTTGGCACCATAATTTCACCAAACAAAGCATTCAGGCGACGTTTGTCAATCTGTTCACGCAATCCGCGCGCAACCTTATCTTCACAGCCCGTATGAACATTAACAACAAACCACTGCATTTTTTCTTCCATTTTACGCACCCTTTTGCATTAACCCGTTTTAGAAAACCCATCCAACAATCGCATTTAACACACTGTCCACAACAAAGAAGAACAGCGCCGCAGCAGCGGAAAACACCAAAATCATGATTGTCGCACGAACAACGCTGTCACGCGATGGCCAAACAACCTTGAACCATTCACCGCGCACAGATTTAAAAAATTCTAGCATCTTTTTCATAAAAACCGCCCAAAATATTTTTCTTTAACTGGCAGGGGCAGAAGGAATGTTCGTTCCACTCACCACTCGTACAGGTTTCGCAGCACTGCGTTTACAAAACCCTACTCGTATGCGAACCCAACCTTTTTATTTATTCGGGTTCAATTCCATCGCCCCAATTTTTTTCCAAAACATACACACGGTATGTTTTGAAAAAATTGGCAGGGGCAGAAGGAATCGAACCCTCATCCGCGGTTTTGGAGACCGATATTCTACCGTTGAACTATGCCCCTGTGACTATACGCACACCCAAGAGATGCACCACACGTCACAATTCAGTCTGCGACAGGATAGCACACCATTACAAAAAATCAAGCGGAAATATTATAATATTTTTCATATTTCTGCGCAAGAACATTTTTTGATTTCCCTTTTATTTTCCTGTTTTATTTTTACAAATTTTTCCCTTGCACACACACAACTTTTTCGTCTACAATCATCTTAATTATAAGAGGGAGAAATTGTGTCAAATCGTGTAGAACCACCGGTTTTACTGTCCAGACTGATGACGTTTGTATTGGCAGCCGCAGTTGTAATACTGGGAGTTTTGGCGATAACTTTAAACAACCTGTTCCCGCTTAATCGCCCACAGGTATTTTTCTTGGGTACAAAAATTCGCGACAATCTGGATGTACAGCTGATCGAATTGCCCCCGGCAGACAAAACCCTGCACGATTACAAAACTGCGTTCGTGCGCGAATACGTCAGACACAGAAACGAAGTATTTACCAATCCAACTGTTATGCAGGAAAAATGGACCGGCAACAACAGCATCGTCCGTCGCATGTCCAGTGACGAGGTATATAAAAAATTCACAGAAACAGATATGTATTTTGCAATCATTAGCGATATGCCCGGATTTGACTTTCAATGCCCAGTTAACTTTGAAGGCGCCCCTGTTTATATGAGTCGCGATGACGCATATCATGTTAAAATACGCTATTTCTGTACTGATAATAATACTGGACAGACAATACCAAAAGATTATACAATCAAAATAAGAATAGACGCAGATGCGAACAAGCATATTAAGTGGGTCGATCGTGTCGAAAATCCACTAGGGCTGCGCGTCACAGAATATGAAATTGTATCTGGGGACGGTGACCCGCTGAACACAGGGTTTCGCGCTGCAGAATAAATAAACACGGAAGGATTGGTATTATGGCTGTAAAATTATTTAACCTTAATTTATCTGTATTGTGTATAGCATCCATTTTGATGTTGCCAGCATATGCTGCTGATGGTTATGGCATACAGGAAGCGTGGGACAACCCAACTGCCAACATGGCGATGGGCAGCACTAAACCAGGGTACGCCCAATTGGCATGGTCAGCAGGGTCTGTTTTACCAATTAAATTACGCAATGGTATGGTCACGATGGTAACATTGCCAAACGGCGAACAGATTGCAGATGCCGTCGTTGGCGACAAGGACCAATTTACAATCACAGCGACCCAGGGCGATCGTACAATGTTTATTTCGCCCCAACCTGACAACCATGGGTCTGATACCAATATGATTGTAACAGGAAAATCCGGAAATAAATATATCTTGTATTTGCGCGCCGAACCATCTAATTCCAGTGAAATTACATATTCTCAGGTTGATATCACGTTGGACGGGAATGCAACACTGCCAATGGCGGGCGGCGCAACCACAACATCAGGCGGTGCAAAATCCATATTTCAAAAACCCGCAAAAACCAGCAGCGTTGTTGGCGCAGATGGCGAAGATTACGGATGGATAAAATCTATGAAAATCGACCCGTCAGAATTCAGATTTGATTTGGATATTTTCGTTCCAAACCCAGACGATTATGTAATTGCACCTGAACGCGTATGGCGCGACAGAATTTTCACATATATAGACTTTGGCGACAAAGTTATTTCTATGACACAACGCCCTGTCGTATCATTATTGGTTGAAGGCGGAGAATCGCCGGTCGGATTCCGCACAGACGGCGAAGATGGACGCCTGCTGATTGTAGAAGCGGTTGGCGACATGGTTCTGCGCAGCGGACAACGTTTGGTATGCATAAAAAAACGTGAAAAACCATTCCTGATCGCGGACACGGCGTCTGTCATGGCACTGGCTGAGGCAAACGTTGCACAAAGCATGCTGTCAGGACAATCACTGAATAACATCGCATACACAGACAGTATGGCCGCAATGAGCATGGGCACAAACTATACAGGCACGCCTGTGTTCGTTGGCAACACCCAGACCGTTAACCAGGCAACAGGTGCAGGTTACTATATGCCGGCCGGATTTACCGCCCCGCAGGCACTGCCGACGCAATCAGGCAGCGTTGTAAACATGCTGCCCCAGCAGCGTAATACAGCGGGCGCATACCTGCCACAAACAAATATCCCACTGATTGCCAGCAACCAAATCGGCGTTGCAATTGAATTGAAATCTGACACATCTATCGAGGCGTTGGATAAGTATTGGGCAGAATTGTTGGCAAAGTTTAGTGGCGACGACGGACAAGGTTTGTTGACACCATATAAGGATGCAGTGTTTTATGCAATTGATGAACAGGGGGTCGGTGACCTGGGGGCAGAAGCGTCCAGCGCACGTCAATATCGCCTGCGCATCGGACCGTTGGCAGATATCGATACCGCGCAAACACTGTGCGATAAGCTGTTGCGCTTTAGCGGAACCAGTTGCAGCGTTGTACGTATGCAATAAACAGGTGGGTTTAGGGGATGAATAAAATTAAACAAAAATTTTCAGAACTGCGTAAAAGTACGCCACGTCGTGTGCAGTGGCTGTTGTTGGGGGCTGCATTTGTTGTGACACTGATACTGCTGACGGTTCTGTTAAGCGAAAAAAGTGATAACAGTACAGAAATTGCCACAGCAAACGCAGCACCAGCAGAACTAAAAATCGCCCCAGATATGATTAACTGGGCCGATGTGATTGTTGGCGAAAAAAAAGAACAAAAAATAAAAATAAATGCCACCGCCCCTGTTATAATCAAGGACGTTCAAAGATACGATGATATTAACGGATACAGCCTGTTACAGGCATGTGTCGGACAGGTTGTTGACGCAAATATTGCATGCGACATTATCGTTACATACGCCCCCAGCACGCCAACAAACACAACACAAACCAGTATTGTTGTGATGTGGCACAAAAAAGACGAATCCGAAGACATGGCACGCCAGGCAAAAATTGTTCTGACACTGGGCGCAAAGGCACCGGTAATCGAAGAACCAATTACCCAACCAGCAAAGGCGTCACCTGCCCCGGTAGAGATGCCAGAAATAACAGATTTGACAGGTACGCCAGCACCAGAAGTATATGATATTTTCCAAGAAGATGTTACGCCTGAAACAATCCAGGAAGAAATCGTTCGCGAAATCGAGGCAATCGCCCCACCCGTAAAAGTAACAGAAAGAACGAATGCAAAAAAGGAAATCATAATTCCAGACGGCTGTTCAGATTTTGCGTTTCCTGCATATAATAATGCAGGCCGACAGATTGGATGGGTAAAACCCAGTGGTGGTGCATACTATTACCACACATTTGCAGACAAGAATTGCACCGAACCATCAGGTAAATATAATCCAGATAACGGAATCATAACAGACGATAGCGGAAAAAAGATTGGCACCGACGCAGACCATATTGGATTCACAGCAATAACATCTGGTGAATTACCACAGTTAAGTAATATTCCGGCCATAAAACCTGTAAATCGCGCCAAACAAAGTGAAATCCTCAGTAAAAGTGGTGGCATGGCGCGCCTGGGGACGGACGGTATGAAAGAAATAAGCAGCGGAATACAAGAACGCAAATTCAAAGAGGTACAATACGGAACGTCTGGCGACGGTACTGCAATTGTTGCATCGCAACCATATGACCGCAGCTTTGTCTTGCGTCAGTATAAACCAATTCCTGCTACAATCGTATCAGAAGTTCGCGCCGATGCAGAAGTTTACCAGACAGGAAAACCGCTGCCTGTGCGTGCCACGGTGGACAGAAATGTGTATTCGGATGATGGGCGCAACATAATTGTTCCAGCCGGAACGTTGATGCTGGGGTATGTGACAGGTAATTTGCCAGGCCCATACAAGGCAATTGGCCGCATGCAGATACAATGGTATCAATTTATCCGACCAGATGGTGTAGAATTTAATTTTGATGATGGTAATATGCCGTTTGCGGGCGATTCACAGGGACGCGTTGGCGTGCCAGGACGTGGCAGCACAGATTACCTGGAACAATTCTTTATGCCAATGCTGACCGCGGTTGTTCCGGCCGCAGTTAATTTGATTGCGCCAATCAGTGACAGATTTGTAAATCAAATTGATTTGGATAACAATACCGTTGTTCAAAGCGGCACGGTGCGATCGTCCGAGCTGGCAAAAAATGAAATTATTACCGCATGGAATCAAGTGGCGCAAAAGTTAATGGTTGATATGATGGACAATACCGTTCCGCCATTTACAATTGCGGCCGGCACACGCATTACCGTTTATTCACCAGAAGATTTAATCGTTGTTTGTCCGGATAAAGGCAAAAGTTGTAATATGACAAATTATTACGCCAAATCTATGAACCAGAAGCGTTTTGATTATAACAAAGTGGCAAATAGTGCCGAGCCAGATTATAAAGATGGCAGTTGGGTTGGCCAGGTGCGTTCTTTTGCAGTTTCCGAGTTCTGCACAGAAGACGGCGATGTTGTCGATGATTGTAAAAAAAATGGAGAATGCGGTGGATACGATTACAGAACCATACTGTTCTATTGCCAGGCCAATCAGTACAAGGCAATTAATATGGCACGACAGGATGCAGTGTACCAGAATCAACAAGACAGCAGCAACAAGAACAGTATCGCATATATCCAGCAACAAGGCCCACAAACATATAACGAACAGGTCTTGGGCTTAACATACGATGAAGAAACAGGTGCAATTGAAAATCCATTTACAGAACCTGCCCCGCCGCCTGCAGAAGAAGTTGCGGCAACAGAAACGTTGTTGTGTCTGGATAATACAGAACCAGATGCCAACGGATGTTGTACCGGTGAAATTTACACCGATATGGGCGATCAAGGATTTAATTGCTGCCCAGAAACTGGGGGTGATTGCTTCCCGCCGATGTTCTAGGACTAAACCAACCCGCCAATTGGCGGGTTTGTTTTTACAATATCAATAAAAAGGACGTAACACATCTATCTTTTTCGCGCGCAGCTGTGCGCGCATTTTTATACAACATACACAATATAGACATAAAAGATTATGGATAAACATGCGATTCGCGACAGCAAATACGAATTGCCAGGCCGAATCTGTTTTCTGATTCGTATTTCAACCATGAGTTGTAGTAATTTACAGGAATCTTTTCTTAGTCTATATATCTATATTGTGAACATAAAACCAAAGGAGAAAGAAGAAATGACACAATTATCAACAAATATATCCGCAGAAAAATTTCAAAACGCAGAACAATTATGGTTCTGGTTTATGTATTCAAAACAAATGCGCGAAAATAATTTTGGACGGATGCGCACATCACCAACACGCCGTCCATGCGAAGTGCTGGATGTGGAAACAATGATTACAAAACTATATCTGTCTGGGCGCCTGGATAACGAACAATTATGTGTCATGAAAAAATACGGAGACAAACGGCGCGCACCACACCAATATATATGGAATGAAAATCGTGATGCACAATTATGGAACAGCGCAATGAACACAATAGAAGCCGCCGCACGTAGTCGCGATTGGATTTATTAAAAAATCCCCGTTTGGGGATTTTTTGTTTGCAGAAAAAAACTGTCCACGAGTAATCGTGGACAGTTTGCTCCCTTCCTTCCGATAAACGGAAACTGTTTTACGCACGCAATTTTATGCAGCCATTGCAACACCAGACTTAGCTGAATTGTCTGATGCGTCCATAATCTTTTTCGCTTCGGCGAACACCATTTCCTTGACACGCAATGCCAAATCACGTGTTTCCATGGTTTCTGCTGCGATATCGAAATTATCTGTACGAATCTGTAATGATACATACGCGCCAACCAATGACGGACGAGCCAAATCTTCGATAGAACGCGGCGCATTGTTTTTACCAATCTTCAATTCATCGGCCAGGGAAACAATCTGACGATCTTCGTTAACCCAAACTGTTGTTGTTAAAACCTGGTTCAATGCAATCATAATTTCTTTGATGTTTTTTGGCATGCGCGTTCCCCTCCTTATGGGCGTATGTTGTAGAAAACTGTCTTTTTTTCTGTAAATACCGTTGTATTTACAAATCTGCTAGACAATTTTCAGTTTTATTTTTGTTTTTCCCTTAAAAAACCGGCTTTTTTCGCAGATTCCTGAGGTTTTTATTTCTTTTTCCCTTGTCTATACAAACATCTTAGAACAAAAACGAATCGCAGGTCAAGCACAAAATGCATTTATTTTAATTTTATTTTCATTTTTTTATTTTTTATTTAAAAAAAACATAACTTACCATAAAAAAACCATAAATTGTCATTGACAACCATAAATTCCCGTGCTACATTCACCGTGAAGCAAAAGGAAAGAGAGGGCGCAAACAATCCCAATTAAAGAAATCATAAAATGTCATTGTTTCTCTCATCTTATGAAAATCGTTTGGATACCAAGGGACGCGTTTCTGTTCCCGCCTCTTTCCGGGCTTCGGTAAGTGCCGAAAAATTCGCAGGCGTTGTTTTATTCCGTTCTTTTACAAATAATTGTATTGAAGGCATGACGATGTCGCGCATGGAACAAATGGCCGCCGCAACAGATAAAATGGGTGTATTTGACAGCAATTTGGACGATTTGACGGCAATGCTGTTTGCAGACGCGCGCGAATTATCGTTTGACGTAACAGGACGCATTGTTATCCCATCAGACATGTTGGCACATGCCGGCATTACAGACCGCGCAGTTTTCGTGGGCCGAGGGAACAGCTTTCAAATATGGAACCCAGACGCATTCCGTGCCGCCCAGGAAAAATCACTGAATAATTTACGCGCCGCGCGTCCTAATTTAAAATTGGCAGATTCATAAAAGATAAAAAAAATCCCCCAGACGGGGGATTTATTATTAATCCAGGGTTCGCAGGCTGATTTTTTCTTCGTCTACGATAACCAATTTACCTGTATTGATACTAAATCGGCGCGCCGCATTAAACGCATCACGCATACCAAACAATTCGTTGTCATAAATTGGAAATACGCCACGTGCCAGACACAACTGGTTCGCAATTACAGATTCATTACACACTGCGATAACCGGAATATCGGGTTTACGACACGAAATTTCAGTGGCAGCTATTGTATCACGCGCAAAAACCACAATGGCAGATGCCTTGTTCAAATATGCCATCGATGCAACAGAACGTGACCAATCATTTTCTGGCACATTTTCAACACGCGACCAATCATATGGATTGGCGATTGTGTCAGAATCTGCGTGCGCCAAAATGTTTGACATTGTTTCAATAACATTAACCGGATTCATACCGATTGTCGTTTCTTCGGATGTCATGGTTGAATCTGCACGCAAATACGCAGTGTTCGCAACGTCAGTAATTTCTGCGCGTGTTGGGAATTCACTGTTTACCATCGACCCCAGCATCTGTGTAGCAACAATCACAGGCTTGTTCATTTTGCGACATTCGCGAATGATATGACGTGAAATCGCAGGCACTTCGGCATATGGCACTTCGACCGCCAGGTCGCCGCGCGCAATCATAATACCATCTGCAATCGCTGCAATGTCTGTAATACGCGCAACCGCATTTGGACGTTCAATCTTGGCAATGATTTTTATCGGATGCGATGTGCGTTCGGTGATAAAGTCACGGACTTCGCCAATATCTTCGGGTTTTTGCACAAATGAAATTGCAACCCAATCAGGTTTTTTTGTAATCGCATATTCTAAATCAGCCCGATCTTTATCAGTCAAAACAGATGTCGCAATTTCTGTGTCCGGCAAATTAAACCCACGACGCGACCAGATTTCTGTGCCACGAATAACCGTTGCATCAACGCGGTCAGAAGATGCAAAATCAACACGCATTTCAATCTTGCCATCATTTAATAAAATACGATCCCCAACCTTTAACGAGCCAAGCACATCAGAATCAGGTAACTGAACACGCGACGCATTGCCCGGCGTCGGGTCTGTATCAAATGTAAACTGTTGACCGATTGTTAATGGATATTTGTCTTCGGTTTCAAAATTACCAATGCGATGCTTTGGCCCCTGCAGGTCAATCATTACTGCAACAGGCATATTTAATTCAGCAGATATTTCGCGTATCAGGTCTATCTTGCGCCCCTGAACATCGCCGGTATCATGACTAAAATTCAAGCGACACATGTTAACACCCGCCTGAATCATGCGTGTCAGTGTCTCTCTATCTTCGCACTTTGGACCAATTGAAGCTGTAATTTTTGTAAATCTTTTCATGTCAAAAATCCCATATTAAATTTGTTTTCTTGATTTTTACGATTTATCGTTATATCATAAGTTTCATAAATAAACAAGGGGAAAACAGAAATGAAACAGGCGAATCATGGCGCAATTGATAACCAACAATTGGTCAGCATTATCGAAAGAATCGAAAAGTTAAACGAAGATACTGCAGCAATCGCAGCAGATATCAAAGAAATTTATTCCGAGGCAAAATCTGCAGGCTTTGATCCGAAATATATTCGCCAGATGATACGGTTGCGCAAGCTGGACCCAGATGAATTAGACGAAGCCGACGAATTGACACAGATGTATCGTAACGCACTGGGGATATAATGAAGGGATTTACAAAAACAATCGAAGATTTTAACTGCGCCCATTGCGGCGCAGTTGTTCATGGCAATGGATATACTAATCACTGCCCAAAATGCCTGTGGTCACGGCATGTGGATAATAACCCAGGCGACCGCGCAGCGACATGCGGCGGTATGATGCAACCGGTTGCCGTGGAAAGCGACGGCGAACGCTTTGTCATTACACACAAATGCGAAATTTGCGGCAAAGAAAAACGCCAGCGCACATCAGATAATGATGACATGAATGCAATTATAGAATTGTCACAAAATAAATCTTTTATTTTCGGCAAATAAAAAAATCGCCCAAACTTGGGCGATTTTTATTTTATCTGCGTGTCCATTTTGGACGCCAGTTACGGGCGCGTTCCATAAGAAAGAACAAGGCAGGCGTCAGTGTGAATGTAAAGACCAAACTGGCCAACATACCACCAATCATAACCGCACCCATTGCGACCTTCATGCCGTCAACAGACCATAACTGAGGTACCATACCTGCGACAACCGCAATAGACGTCATCAACACCATGTTCTTTTTATCACGCAGTTCTGTCCACAGGGCGGCAAACGGCTGTTCACCGGCGGCAACACGATTAACTGTTGGTTCCAACACCAAAATATTGTTATTAACCACTAATCCCACCAACATAACAAATGCCAACATCGCACCAACATTCATTGTTGCACCGGACAAGAACATCATGACGAACACACCGGTAAAACTGGTCAAAATAGATGTCGCAATTGTAAACGGATGCGCCAGGGAATTTAATATCGCCGCCAGTAACATAAATGTTAATATTGTCGCCAACATAAATGCCATGCCTATTTCACTGGCGGATTCGGCCTGGGTGTCAGACATGCCACCAAATTCTGCATGATATCCAGGCGCCCAGTCTATTTTATTCAGTTCTGCCTGAATCTTTTGCTGGACAGGCCCCATAGTGGATTTACCGATATTGATGTCTATTTCGGTGTATCTGTTTTTATTTTCACGGCGAATGTCAGGCGTGGCACGCGCAGTTTGTACCGTTCCCAAGGATGATAACGCAACCATACCTTTTTGTGAATTTACATACACATTGTCAAACAAGGCAGTGTTCTTAAATGGTTTTGCAAATTCTAAAATGATTGGGTATTCTTCGCCGTTTTCTTTGTATTTATAATCGTCATTTCCAAACAGTGCGGTACGCAATGTCTGGGCGGCGTATGAATTTTGAATGCCCCAGAAATTCATTTTTTCTTGGTTTGGCGTAAACTGGGTTTCCATGGCCGGCAACTGTTGCGCGCGGACCGCCGATTGAACTTCGGGGATTTGGTTTATAATGTCAATAATACGCGTTGCATAATCTTCGCGGGTCGTATCATCCAACCCAAAGATATTTAGCACCAGGTCAGACGAAATGCCCGAGGACATTGCTTCGCCGGCACGAATCTGAATTTCGGCATCGGCAATGTTTGATATTGCCGGCAGAATCTGTTGTGCCAATTTCTTGT
The DNA here is from genome assembly GCA_045614145.1 of Candidatus Enterousia sp. Lineage (GTDB taxonomy): Bacteria > Pseudomonadota > Alphaproteobacteria > Rs-D84 > Rs-D84 > Enterousia. Next base: position 29,921 of record JAZLCH010000002.1, read on the forward strand.
CAGAAATGTCGCGTTCGGACGCATCTACCAATTCAACCGTAACCTTGATATTCTGCAGACCACGTTCACCAATTTTAACAGTTGTTGATTTCACCTCAGGAAATTGTGACAGAGACTGTTCTATCTGTTTTGCGATGGATTCAGACCGTTCAAATGTTGCGCCCATTGGTGCACGTGCGCTGATTGTGATTTCATTCGCATCGGTCGATGGCGAAAATTCATTTCCGACAAATCGCATCAACATAGTAGACGCAACAAATATCACCGCTGCCAATCCAACAACACGCCATGGATGCGCATACTGATATTCATACCAGCGCTGCATACCTGTGCGGGCAACATCATGGACATCTTGTTTCAAAGGGCCAGATTTTTTTGGCTGTTTATTCTTGTTCGTTAAACGCAAAAAGCGCGCAATCATCATTGGTGTCAGGGTAAACGAGAACATCAAAGACAACAACGTCAGATATACAACCGTCAACCCAAACTGGACCATGAACTGACCAACAATCCCCCCCATAAATGCCAATGGCAAGAACACAACTACATTTGTTCCAACGCCCGCCAGAACAGATACTGCCACCTTTTTCGTACCGTCAATCGCGGCGTCTTCGGGCGTTTTGCCAGAATGTAATTCTTGCAGGGCAGATTCAATCAAAATAATTGCATTTGATACCAATGTACCCAGCGCAGAAGAATACGCCAACAATGTCATTGCGTTTACGGTAAATCCAGAACCTTCCATAAAGAAGAAACCGGCAACCAGAGAGGCAGGAATAACAACACCTGCAATAACGGTCGAACGCCAATTGCGGGTAAACACCAACAATACCAGCACAGTTAATAAAACACCCAAAACAATGCCATCAATCGTACTGTCCGTTTCGTCTGATACTGCGATCGATGAATCAGAGGCAATTAACATTTCTGCCCCGGGAAAGCGATTTGATAAATCCGCCTGAAGTTCGGGCATTCGGTCGCGCAATGCGCGCGAAATATTTATTGCGTTTCCGTCTGATGATTTTACAACAGATGCAACAACAACTGATTGGCCGTTATAGCGCGCACCCGTTTCAATATCACGCGCGGCATCGGTAATCGTTGCAATGTCTGACAGTTTGAAATTATTACCTTCGACTGTTGTCAAGCGCAGGTTTGCAATTTCATCAACAGATGCAAATTCACCAATAAAACGAACATTCGATGAATCAACTGTGCGTTCAATTTTTCCACCAGGCATATTCAAATTATGCGCTCCTAATGCCGAAACGATATCAATAACCGTTACACCACGCGCCGCCATCTGGTCAGGGTTCATCGCAACACGAATTGCGCGTTCGCGACCACCAAAGGTTGATACGCTGGCCACGCCACTGATTGCAGTAATTTTAGTAGATAAAATATTGTCTATGTATTCTTCCAGGTCACGCGCATCGGCACCGTGTAAAACAATATCAACAACAGATTCTTGTAGCGGGTTTAATTTTTCAACAACAGGCCGGTCCATATCATCGGGAAATTCCGATATCAAGGAATCTAGTTTTGTTTTAATTTCTGTGGCCTTGTCATTTACATTCACGCCCAGATTAAATTCCGCCATAACAAAGGCACTGTTTTCATAGGCGTACGAAATAATATTTTTTAATTCGGACACTTCGGAAATTGCATCTTCGGCACGTTTTACAACCTGGGATTCAATTTCTTCGGGGGCGGCACCTGGATAGACAAAGGTTGCCGTCACCATCGGAAAATCAACCGATGGGGTGCGTTCAATGTTCATTTTTGGGAAAGATACCAATCCTAAAACAACCCACACCAGTACAAACATTAATGTCGTAATTGGACGACGAACAAAAAAATTTAACATGACTTATATTTCCCCCTGATTTGATTTTAATTGGACTTTATCACCTGAGGTAACATCAGATAAAATAACAATATCACCATCCCCCAGACCAGATGTGATGTATGCAGTTTCTGAATCTTGGCGCGCAACAGTCACAGCACGCGGCGTCGCAACACCATCAACCGCAACCAATACCGTATTATCACGGACCGCATACAGCGGAATAAAGAATCCATCGGCAGAAAATTCTGCATAATGCAGACCATCGATAACGCCACGCGTACGTACGACAAACATGCCTGTTTCCAGGTCCAGATTGCGCGATACAGATATGATTTCACCCGCCCCAACACGACCGCCAGCACGCAAATTTTTGGCGCGCGCACCCGTCACATACGCACGATTATTCTGGACGGATAACGGTTCATATAAAGTACCGTTTTTATATTCTGCACGCATCGCATGAACAGGCACCCCAACATCAGCGGCCACGCGCGACGCATTAAATACCTGGCGCGCATTTTCAGATGCAACCGCACAAAAACGAAAAACAACCCAGCCAACCACTAATACAGCCAAGGCTGCGTGCATAATATGCTTAAAACGTTTAGAATGTATTGTGTCATGTATTTTTTTCATTTCTTATTCACCTAACTTTTTTACCGTTTCTGCAGACATTAAAATTTTATATTTTGTGTTTAACAATGCCAAATCCAGCTGATATAACCCCGCAGACACTTCGGCCAATTCAACCGCAGATGTCTGGCCAGACGCAAAACGATTTTGCGACAGCGTATATGTCTTGGCCGCCAAATTGCGCGCATTTTCCAATGACGATAAATTATCGCACAGATGATTATATTGGCGCACCGCGTTGTTGTATTGTTCCGTTGTTATTTTTTTTGCCTGGGCCAGGTCTTGACGCACCGCTTCGGCGTTCATCGCATCAATCGTTGCGTTCGCACGATTCAGCCCACCATTAAAGATTGGCATCTGCAATGCAATACCCCAGGATGCAGATTGGCCACCTTTTTTATCAAACAGATGCCCAATATCACCCGACATTGATGAATATGTATACGACGCCGTTGCCGCCAGGGTCGGGTAATTATTCGCACGTTGCGAACGCGCCAAGCGTTCGTACATATTTGCCTGTTCATTCAGAATTTCCCACCGGGGCGTTGTTGTTAATTTCTTTGCGTCCAGTGCAGTAAAATCTGATGGAAAATTATCGGTCAGTGTCAATGACGCGTCAACATCAATTCCAGCCAAAATCTTTAGCATACGATACGCCGTATTACGATCAAAGTGCGCGTCAGACACATTGATTTCTTTGGTCGCAATATCGGATTCTATTTTTAACAGGTTGCTGCGATTTGCACGACCCGCAGACGTTAATTTGCGTTTCGCCGCACGCGCATTTTTCAGGTCATTTTCTGCCAACTTTACAACCTCATCCGTCATCTTGGCCGTCCAATATAATTCAGCGGCCGCATAGCGTACTTCACGACGGGTCAGTTCCTGTGATTTTTCTGCCATTTTTACCGCAGAACGTACAGACTTAACCGCGTTGCCGATTTTGCCGAATGTGTAAATAGGCTGGGTCAAGGTCAGACCAGCCTGAAAAATATTGTCTGGAATTTCAAATGCAATTGGCGTGTCCTTTAACGCTTCGTCAATCAAGCCACCCAAAGATGGCGGCAATTCAATTTTCTGGGATTCTGATGGATTTTCAACATTCACCATATTCATGTATGACGCAGAACCATCCAGCTTAAACCAACGATTGGCATTCGCAGCATCCAAGGACGCTTCGGCCCGGGCTAAGTTTGCATTCGCTTTTTTCAAATCATGTGATTCAGATACGATTTTTTCAACTGCATCATTAAACGACAGATCAATTGCAAAAGATGGCACAGACATAATCAGTGCGCAAAAAACACCCGCAACGGATGCAATTTTTTTCTTATTCATTGTTCAACTCCACCTTCTTTAAAATATTACGCATTGTACGCAATGCATCGGTCAGGCGCGCCTCGTCTTCGCGCGAGACATTGGCAAAAATACGTTCGATGCCACTGCGAAATAAATCCATCGCAACACGCGCCAATTCCGCACCAGACTCGGACACACAATACCACGTATTACGACGATCGTCTTCGTCAATTGTACGCAAAACCAGACCGTCCGCCTCTAGCTTTCTAAAGGCTGCACACAAATTTGGCGCAGACACATGTTCGCGACGCGCAATGTCTTTTAGCCGCGCACGCCCACCATTGTGCAGACGCACCAAAATAGACATCAGCTGGCGCGGATAACCGGTCGTATCAACACGATCCAGCCGCAATTTATCAGCAATCTTATCCAGCGTCCAAATATTTTCTTCCATTAAACGAACAAATTCCTTGCGCGCCATTTGTAACTCCTATATAATAGGTTTGTTTTGAAATTTTATTAAAAATTCGAATTATTATATTATTTAACGTTTTTTATTTCAAGCATATTTTTTTATAAAGTGATTTTATTTGACTTTTTACCAATAATGCGCGACATTGTCTGGGCAAAAAAACAGGATATCAATATAATGAGTATAAAAGATTTTTTAGAAAAATTTGGTTTAATAAAAAACACAACATTTATTTTTGAACACGGCCAAGAATACTATGCACGTATATTCTTTGAACAAATTCTGCCACAAATTGAACAGATTTCAAACCAATCAAAATACGGTTATCACGGTCTGACACACACAGCCCAGGTCGCAATGTTTGGCCTGGATATCGCATACACAGTTAACCAAGACCCCCTGCCCGTATTATTGGCCGCCGGACTGCATGATTGCGCCCGCACAAACGACAGTTGGTGTACAGAACACGGCCCACGCGCAGTTCCAATCGCGTATGATTTTCTGGCAACGAATTATCCAACACTGCCAAAATCAGATGTAAAGAAAATTGTGAACGCTGTAAAAAATCATACAGTCGGAATAAACGCGCGCGACAATGTATCGGCATGTCTGTGGGATGGCGACAGAATCCGGCTGTCGTGGGAACACGGATACAGACCTGATTTATTTTCAACCATGCGCGGACGACAAATTGCAGGCTTTAACTATGCGGGACGCCTGTGCTATATAGAAACCCAAAATAATTTTTTGATTCAGCACGGTATCAAAACACGCGAACAAATTGATTATGAACGCACGCAGGATAAAATCTATAATAAAACCGGCACTGACTTTAAATCAAAAAAACGATAAATTTGTTATTGCAAAAAGGTAAAAAATATTTATAATCATAACCGCAATTGGGGTGTCGTCTAATGGTAGGACAAGAGATTTTGGTTCTCTTTATCATGGTTCGAATCCGTGCGCCCCAACCAATATAGACAAACCCGCCAATAAAGGCGGGTTTTTGTTTGTTTTCTAATGTTTTTACCGAGTTCGAAAGTTGAATATAAAAAAGTGGCGAAAAATCACCACTTTCGAACCAGTTATTTAAAAATAATATCTTGTTCCAACTAAAAATTGGTCGGCATCATATTTATACTCTAAATCATAAAGTTTCAAAGCGCCGTAATTTATATGTCTATATTCTGCATTTAATGCCAAATTATCAGTAATATTAAAAGAAAAGCCTAAACTAACTTGCCAAAACATATTATATTTAGAGTGTTTTTCGCTATATGTAACATAATCTGTTGTATTCGAGTTAACAATGGGAGAATCATGAAACGCATTTACTATCAGTTGGTTTTCTTGTTCTAGTTTACCGTATCCCAAACCAAAAACTATATAAGGTGTTACAATGTGTAACGCTTCTAAATTCGTGTATGTATTGAATAATAGACCTTTTATATTTGGTGTTATCGTGGCGTTTCTTGTTTCATAATGTTTTGCATATGGTGGATTTATACCCGATTGCCACTGTCTTTGTACTGTCCAACTATTGGAATCGCCAGATGTATTGCGCAAATATTCAGCTTCTATACTAAATGAAAGCATTTTTAAAAAATTGTTATCAAATTTTAATCCGACAGCAGGGTTAAATGAAAATGTGCTGTTTGTGAAATTTTTGTTTGTTGGCTCAGATATTTTTATGCCTGTATTACTGTATCCAATTTTTAATGATGCATAAGGTTTGATTTGATTATTTTGTGTGTTTTGAATCTTTGTGTCATTGGCATAAGACAGAATTGGTAAACATAATAAAAAAACAGCGGCTGATAAAATTTTCATACAAATCTCCTTAGTTTTAACATATATGACTGTATTACAATAAATCCTATTTTTCAATATTTAAACATTCTTTCAATTCATCAATCTCTTGCCCGATTTCCGATAATTCGGCTCGCAAATTGCACAGATAGCACAACCATAGTTATTAAAATGCCCATCAGGGCATTTTTTGTTTGGGATGCAAGTGTTTGACGAGTTCGAAAGTTTATTTTTGAAAAACTATGTTCTTTTCTACACTTTCGAACTAACCATAAATCGCTAAAAACATTCGAACTAACAACAATCTTATAAAACTAATAAAAATCTGCTCTAACTGGTCTTTTTATTCAAAGTGGTTGTGGTCGGCCAGCATAACGCATTGATTTTTATCCTGCAGACACTATATGTATGGTATAATAAGCGACAAAAGGAGCCCAACAATGCCTGTCCAACGTCCCGATTTAGATGCCGCAAAAAAAATTTTGTTTGATGCGTATAAACAAAGCAAAATTCCATTTGAACCCAAAGACATTGAACCATACTGTGCGGGTGGCGGAGCACTGACTCTAAAATGTGTTAGTAAAGAAAATATCGAATACGCGATACGATTTCCAAACACGGAAAATAAATTAAATGATATGCTTGCTGAAATGCAAAAGCTTATTTTTTTTAAGTCTGAAAACCTATCTAAAAATTCGGGGTTAGATATTCCTGAAACACATCATGTGCCACACGAAACTTTTCCATTTGTTTGGCACAAGGCCGTGGTCGGCACAACATTAATACCATCTCAATACGCACAATTAACGGAACCCCAAAAGGTAAATTTGGCAAGAAAATTAGCTGTATTTTTATCAGTCATACACACATGTAAAAAATCAGAACAAATACCGGTATCAAAACCAAATGTCGCTTTTATATTAGGCCAAATGCGCTTGAGCGGATTTGCGGAAATAAAAAACAAATTACCAGAATCCATTTTTAATAAATATAATCACGCACAGATAAATACAAATTACCCAGATGTCGTATGCCATTTTGATATGCATGGCAGAAACATAGCACTGAATCCGGACACAAAAGAATTAGTTGGAATCTTTGATTTTGGCGATACCTGTGTTCAAAAATGCTTTTTGGATTTTTATAAGTTATCTTTTATTTCACGTAATTTAACGCGTCGGGTAATTAATGAATACAATAAATTATCAGACGTAAAAATTAATATAGAAGATGTGGACATTGCGTATTTATGCGACATATCAAACAAATTGAAAAATTCTCCAAACGACGGTATATGCAATATGTCTCTGCAAAATTTTGTAAAAGACATCAATGAGCAAAACATGCAAATACTAAACTCTCAAAAAGAACAAGACTAATTCGTTCGCGTCATGTCGGCCGGCCACAACCAAAATAAAACAATGCCCGAAAGAGTTTTTTTGCAAAATGCTACTTATTTACACAAAAGACACTTGACAACTATCAAATTTGTACTATATAATGACATGCAATAAATACAAAGGATAAAAAAATGAACGAAAAGAACCGCTCTATGTTAAGAACATTGTCTATGGTGTCTGCAGGTGTAGGCGTTATGCTGGCCCTGGGTGCTGCGGGCACGTCAGATTTTCGCGATGAATTACAGTATGCAGATGAAGAAACACGCATAAGCATAGAAAGCGAACTTATCAGCGAACAAGGCGAAAAACGCATGACGCTGGCCGCAATGGCGTTAATGGGCATCGGCGCCGCCGGTTTAATTATGACCGAAAAAAATGAAAAACAACGCTAAAAAAAATTCAAGTATGAAAAAAACGCCCACAAGGGCGTTTTTTTATTAAAATTCATATCTGAATTTTACACGGCCGGTTTGCGAGGTATAATCGGCACGCGCTTCGATATCATAGCTTAGCGCCATGTTCAGTGGCCCGTATATCATGCCTATCTCTACACCAATTTCGTTGGCAATGCGCGACAGACCCACGCCATCAAGTGTATACGCACTGACGCCAGGTATCGCAACCGTTACACGATTATCGTCTGATATCAAATCATACTTTAACGCATAGCGCAACGCAGGACGCAAAACCCATCCACTATCCATTAACATATCAACCGCATAACGTGTGCCAAGTGCCGCAGTCATATAATTACTGCTGTCAATCTTGCTGCGGATTCCCATGCTGTTAGTATAGTCAACAGAATCAAGGTAAATGTAACGCAATGACAATTCTGGCGTTATACCACCAATAAAATCATAGCCAAAGGCTAGATTCATGCCAAATGAATCCATATCATAATCTGACGATACCGCCAGACCCAGCGCATCACCACGTTCTGAATAATCAGATGTTGTATAGTTCATTACTGCGTTCATGTACCAGTTGCTGGGCTTGTACTGACCGTATACGAATACAGAATGAGAATCTATTTCCGTATTACGCGCAGACGCACCAACATCTGAATGAGCAAACATATACCCAACACCCAATGTCACAACTTCGTTAAAGAGGCCGTCAAACCCAGCAGATATGCCACGAGTATACGCATTGAACACATCGCTGTGTTTCGATTTGTTATACAGACCCTGGGCCCACAGACCGCCCGGCATCACACGAACGTCACCACCATTGCGCCCCATCGCAGTAAGACCAAGACGCTCGGACGCAATAAGAGTCAATGAATTCTGCACACCAAAACCAATAGATTGGGATACAGACGCAGTTTCTGGATTTATTGCAATTACTGCATGTTCAACATCGGCGCGCGCAGACGCTGTGCCAGAAGACAAGCTGTTCTGAATTAATACCGACAATTCATTTAATGCGGCTGATGAAGATGAAGCAACGCCCGCAACTGTTCTCGCTGTGTCATCCGATATGTTATTTTGCTGCGCAATATCTGATGCAGATTTTACAGTCGCAACCACATCACCACCATTCCAGACCATATCATAAACAGGACTGCTGATATCGATATTATCAAACGTCTGACTGCCAAACACTTTGTATGTACCCGCGTTATCAAATGACAGTTTTATCATGCCATCACCCGTAAAACCACCGTCATTTGTCACATTAATCTGGGCAGTGTCCGCCGCACGCAATGTCGCCAACATTGTACCATTCAACGCAATTGCCCCCTGGGTTATGGTCGACGAGCCAATATCTAATATCGCACCAGCGGCAACGTTTAATGTGCCTGAACCTGTCACTCCGCCAACGATTGTCGTGTTCCCGTTCAGATTTACCGTACCATCGTTATGGATATCATTACCAATCCCATTTGCGGTATTACCACGAAATACAACATCGTCATTAAACGTAATTGTATCATTGTTGTATATCGCACCACCCATGCCGCCAGCGCTGTTGTTAACGAATGCAACACTGTTATTAAAAATAATTTTTGATGTGCCGGTTGACCCATCAGATTCACTGACCGCATTCCAAATTGCACCACCGTTTAATGCGGCAGTGTTGCCAACAAAACGCGTTGCACCATTAATGGTAACATCTGAATCTTGGCCCGCCCCGTCAAAGGCACGCGACACAATCGCACCACCGTGCGCACTGGATTTGTTCGAAGAAAATAAATTTGTGCCTGATTCCGTTCCGATAACCAGTGAACTGGTACCTGTATTGCCACGATTATGAATGGCGCCACCGCCACTTTTTGTTACACCTGTATCACGCGCGATATTGCCAGAAAAAATATTTTCTGTCCCCAAGATATTCATATCCCCGGCATTGAATACCGCACCACCATACCCTGCATTTGAAGAATTATTTGAAAACGATACATCTTTGGCAATAAATGAAACCAAACCACCGTTGTCTAATGCGCCTGCTGAACTGGACGTTGTGTTAGACGCAAACAATATATTGCCAGTTGTGTTTGCACTGGCAGTCCCAGAGTTTTTTATTCCACCACCATTACTGCCCGTATTGCTGGCAAAGACAAGGTCTCCGCCCGTGAATAAAACCGCCCCTGAATTAACCAACGCGCCATTTAAATTGTTTGTATTACCAGTAAAATTCGCCCCCTTGGCAAAAGTTACTGTGCCAGATGTATTATTATTTAGCAACGTGCCAACACCTGTATTCCCAGTAAAATTTGCCGAATCTGCAAACGACAGCTTACTGTTGGATTCATCCAAAAATATCGCGGACGCACCAGCAGCAGTATTGTTTGCAAATGTTGCCGCCTTTTCAAATTCTAGGTTACCACCCAGAATCGCAATCGCACCACCACTTGTGCCAGCAGTATTTCCAGTAAATTCTGCCGTGCCATTAAAAATCATATCCCCACCAGCAACAATTGCACCACCACGACTGGCCGATTCATTGCCATTAAACGCGGCGTTGTCCGCAAAGACAATCATACCACCACGATGATTGATTGCGCCACCACCTGAATAAACACTGTTTGATGCTGCGGTTACCTTATTCCCATTAAATGTCGCCGCCCCAAGGAAAAGTACATCTGGGTTTGTCGCCGCGCCATTACCATAATTAAATATTGCACCGCCACCGTTTGTATTATTTGTGCTATTTGCATCAAATACAGATTTACCATTAAAAACAATTTTGCCACCCTGGGTATATCCAGAACCGCTGAACGATGACAACCAACCGTTTCCAATCGCACCACCCATGCCGCCATTATTTAACGAGTTGCCAACAAACAACGCATCTCCATCAAACAACAAAGTCACATCAGGCACGTCCTGCATATAAAATACACCACCATTGTTTGCTGTTGTTGATGCAATGTTTTCTGCAATCAGATTATTATACGTTGCGTTTTCTGAAATTACCTGACGCGTGGTGACAGTATCAGCAATTGCAGGCATAACCAACAACGCAGGTAAAACAGATATTCCAAATAATACACCGTGTTTCATATATCATCCTTTTGGTTTGATGATATATGTATAAAACTTTTTAATAAAAAAATAACTAGGTTCATTTTCATACAAAGAAACCGGCAGGTGCCGGTTTTTTTGATTACTTTTTTTCGTTTTTTGAAAGATATAATTTGTCGTATTCTTTCAGTACAGCACGCATCAATTCTCGGTTCGGCGAACGCTTGTCCATTGTAAATGTTTTTGAAAAATCACCAAAATAACAATCTTCCCAGTCTATGAATGCAGTAACCTGCATCGTGTCGACATCTATAAAAAAATTATCCCCAATATCGCCATGAAACCATCCGCATTTGTATCCTGGCTTTGCATCCACCAGGGGTTTTAAATCACGAATCGCCACAGGATCAGCGGACGACAATGCATAAATAAAACCTGCAATTTGCGGCGCCAATTTGTTTATATTTTTTAACGCAATATCTGTCGGTATTTCACGCAGGCGAACACCACGCACAAATGGATAACGACGAACCAAAACATCGCCGCATTTCATAATATCAACCGACGGAATTGAAATCGGCGATATAGACGAAAAAACATCAACAATTCTTTTTTCACGCAATGTTAATTCATCAGAATTAGAACGACGAAGCGGAAACTTAAAAATATATTCATCATTTACACTGATCAACAAATTGCGCGCCTGGTATCCAATAAATGTTTTTAATTTCTTGATAGGAGAATCTGTGTTATGACGAACAAATCGAACATATGTCGCCACAGGCGAATTTAGAATCACACGCAAATGCTTGCGTTTATCTTTGTTATAAACACAACCACATATAATATTTGTAAAAAAGCGACGTATTTTGCCCGCCATGATGGCATTAATCCTAAGAAAAAAAAATATTGGGCGCAAGGAAAACTTTCATTTGAAATATTTAATTAATATGTGTAATATGTGTCCGCATGGCCCCATCGTCTAGCGGTTAGGACATCAGATTCTCATTCTGGCAACACGGGTTCGATTCCCGTTGGGGCTGCCAAGAATAAACGGCGGTATGTGTGAACCGGGTTTCCTTGTGACGCACCTGAAATATGCATTTAACACAAACAAATCCATGTAAAAAAAATATAAATTCATAAGAACAAAGACAAGAAACAAAAAAACGCCCGATTGGGCGTTTTTTATTATCTGACCGCAGATACTGCAATTCTTTTGCGACCCGCTGCGCGACGACGATTTAATACTTCGCGGCCGCCCTTAGTCTCCATTCTGGCACGGAACCCGTGTGTACGGATACGGCGTGTCTTAGAAGGCTGATATGTACGTTTTGTTGCCATGACTTAATTCCCTTAGTTCTATTTTGCTTTTTCATTCCAGGCGCCCGAGCAGCATCATAAGCACCCAGAAAAAATCCGTTTGTGCGTCTATTTAATCATACGATTTAACAAAACGCAACTGTTTTCTTTAAATTATTTTGACTTTACCAGCCCCATCTTTTTTAGACCTTCTAAAAATAGATAGTACACAAATATCGTTGTCATTAATCTATAAAAAGGCAAGAACATGTTTTGTACCCCACTTACTTTTGTTTTTGACCAATTAAACGCCAGATACTGCGCGTGACATCAATCATGTCTATGATGCGATTAATACCCCACGCGTGACACGCGTAATATACCGACACAAACTTATCATTACGCGACGCTGAACGCGCATCATTGATGATTTGTTGACCTTCGGATAAATCTTGTTTTAACTGTTCTAAATTCATTTTGCTCACACTTTAAACACTATCACAAAGCCGCAATTTGTCAAATGATTTTTTAACCTTTATTTCTTGACGGAAAGCCCAAAAATCTGCTATGTTTTGTGTGTTATTAACAATAGGAAAGGCAGTATGTCAGAAAATATTAATGAAGTAAATGAAGTACGCGTTCCACAGTCGTCGTTGGAACACGAAATGCGAACCAGTTTCTTGGACTATGCAATGTCTGTTATCGTTGACCGCGCGTTGCCAGATGTTCGCGACGGGTGCAAGCCTGTGCACCGCAGAATTCTGTATGTTATGAACGATGTTGCACCAGCGACCAAGCCAACCGTTAAGTCTGCACGTATCGTCGGTGATGTTATGGGTAAATACCATCCACATGGCGACAGCTCTATTTATGAAGCCATGGTTCGTATGGGACAAGACTTTTCAATGGGCGAAATGCTGGTTCAGGGCCAGGGTAACTTTGGTTCACGCGACGGAGACAAGGCGGCCGCCATGCGTTATACTGAGGCACGCCTGTCAAAATTGGGTGCATCATTGATGGACGACATGGAAAAAGATACCGTGGATTGGATGCCGAACTTTGACGGCAGCTTGCAAGAACCCGTTGTGTTGCCGACTAAGTTTCCAAACTTCTTGGTAAACGGGGGTTCGGGTATTGCGGTTGGTATGGCGACGAATGTTCCAACATACAATCTGGGAGAAATATGCAACGGCATTTTGGCAATTTTAGATAATAAAAATCTGACGGACGATGAATTGTTTGGGATTATCCCTGGGCCAGACTTTCCAACAGGCGCGATGATTATGGGGCACGCCGGCGCGTACAAGGCGCACACAACAGGTCGCGGTTCAATTATCGTTCGTTCAAAAACACATATCGAAGATTTCCGCGACCACCAGGCAATTATCGTTGACGAAATCCCATATCAGGTAAACAAGGCGCAACTGATTATCAAAATCGCTGAACTGATTAAAGATAAGCGTATCGAAGGCATTTCTGAAATTCGCGACGAATCGTCCAAAGAAGGCCTGCGAATCGTTATTGAATTAAAACGCGACGCGATTGCAGATGTTGTATTGAATCACTTGTTCCAATACACAGAAATGCAGACCAGTTTTCCTGTTAATATGATGGCGTTAAATCGCGGTCGCCCAATGCTGTTTAATGTTCGTGGCGTATTGGATGCGTTTATCGAATTCCGTGCCGAGGTTATTCGTCGTCGCACAATCTTTGATTTGAACAAGGCACGCAATCGCGCACATACTTTGCTGGGGTTATCGGTTGCGGTTGGAAACCTGGACGAGGTAATTGAATTAATTAAATCCAGCCCAAATCCAGATACCGCACGCGAAGCATTGATTTCACGCGGATGGAAGGCGTCAGATATCGAATCGTACATTCAACTGATTGACGACCCAAATACAGAATACAAAGACGGCATGTTCTATATGTCCGAAGACCAGGCGCGCGCAATTTTGGAATTGCAGTTACATCGTCTGACAGGTCTGGAACGCGACAAGATTCATAATGATTTGACAACCCTGGGTGCAACAATCCGTGATTTGTTAGAAATCTTGGGCAGTCAGGAACGCATCGTTCAAATCATTCGCGAAGAAACAGAATCTGTTCGTGACAACTGGGCATCACCGCGTCGCACAGAAATTTCAGACGCAGAAATCGATATTGATATCGAAGATTTAATCGCACGCGAAGATATGGTTATTACCGTTTCAAACACAGGATACATCAAACGCGTTGCATTGGATACATATCGCGCACAAAAACGCGGTGGCAAGGGACGCAATGCAATGGCAACAAAAGATGACGACTATGTTGTTCAGGTATTTGTTGCAAACACACATACACCATTGCTGTTCTTTAGTTCCAAGGGATTGTGCTATAAATTAAAAACATATAAATTGCCAGAAGCAGCAGCGGCCGCCAAGGGACGTCCATTGGTAAATCTGTTACCACTGGAAAAAGACGAAACAATTACTGCGATTTTGCCAGTACCAGAAGAAGATGCGGCACGTGTTGCAGAATCAGACAAGGAACACTTCTTGATGTTTGCAACCGCGTCGGGTACCGTGCGCCGCAATCGCATGAGTGACTTTGATTCAATTCGCGCGAACGGTAAAATTGCAATGAAATTAGACGAAGGCGACAGCTTAATTTCTGTTATGCCATGTAATGAAGACCAAGATGTGTTCTTGGCAACATATCGGGGACGTGCAATCCGATTCCCTGTGCCTGAAATCCGCGTATTCGCAGGACGCAACTCAACCGGCGTGCGTGGTATAACACTGGGGACGGACGACCGCATTATTGGCATGGCAATGTTGAACCGCGGGGAATCAGATTCCGCAATCCGCGCAGCATATATCAAACAATCACGCGCCGCGCGTCGCGCAGAAACAGGCATTGAAGAAGAAGCAGACACAGACGAAGAAGAAACAACAATCGTTCTGAGCGATGAAAAAATGGCGCAGATGGCGGCACACGAAGAATTTATCCTGACCATTTCTGAAAACGGTTTTGGCAAGCGCACCAGTTCGTACGAATATCGCCTGACCCATCGTGGTGGGGGCGGATTTGCAAACATTAAACTGGGCGGAAAAAATACTGCGGTGGCAGGCTCTTTCCCGGTTGCAGACGACCATGATATCATCATGGTAACAGATGGCGGCAAAATCATTCGCACACCAGTTGCCGATGTTCGTATCGCAGGGCGCAGCACAGCAGGGGTCACGCTGTTCCGCACAGCCGACAATGAAAAGGTTGTGTCTGCAATCTCTATCGAAGCTGCAGACGAAGAAGAGACAACAGAAGAAACAACGGTTTCAGAATAATAATCAAAGGGATGTACCGGCATGGAAAATACAAATGAATACTTTGCATCAATAAACGAAGTTTCAAAACAACTGGCCGTGCCGGCACATACCCTGCGGTATTGGGAAAAACAATTCCCAGTCGCAATCCGCCCAACCACAGGGGCCGGCGGCCGCAGATATTACAGAACAGATACCGTAAAAAAATTAATAAAAATAAAAGACCTGTTGTATACACATGGCATGACGATTGCAGGGGTAAAAAAGCTGTTGCGCGACGGTAACCTGCCGGAAGACACAAACAACATCGTCACGCCGAATGGCGCGGCCACAGCACAAACAAATACAACGTATACGCACGACGATATCGATGCCGCAATAACACTGTTAGAAAACGCAAAAAATATACTGCGATAAAAATCCCCCAGACGGGGGAATTTTATTTGCGCCGTTTACATAAGATCATAGCCATGCCATTGGCGGTATTTTTTCCAACATCCGGCCCGACATTAATAATTTTCCACATTCTATACGCAATATTTGATGGTGCGTCAAACCGAATATACGGGCACAATCACTGCTTTTTATCCCCAGTTCACGTCGCGCCTTGCGGAAATATTGTCCAAAGTATTTTGTATCAACCAATATTATACTCATTTTATTCCTACATTTGCTAAAAAACACATAAAGACGGCTAGAGGTTCAAAGCTATTAAGAGTAATAGTGTGCTTATTCGATATATTCGCAACCTTCCAACTAATGTCGGAGACATCTCTTACGAGGCTTTGAAACCCCACACCAGTTTCCCAATGCCCACGTATTATAAATAAAAGTTTAGTTAACAAAAACATTTTACGTTTTTTGTCATTCCGTGGCTGGACCACGGAACCCAGGTTATGCGCATAAAAAAAATGTGCACAAATAGTAAAGATTTTATTACCTGGGGCCCGGTGTCAAGCACCGGGATGACAGAATTTTTCTCAAAAATTCTGTTTAGATTTACTTCGCTAAACTTTTATTTAGCAAAGAAAAAACCGCCCTAATGGGCGGCGCGTTATTTGATAACATTGGGCACCCATGCAGTTGTGTCCAGCATCTGAAGATCTGATGGTAAATCAGGTATATTCAGCGCATTCCAATGTTGGGTGCGACCAAATGGCCCAATTTTACCACGAACATTTAAAACAGATGGCGTTTTTTTATCCTGCCACATTATGCTGGAATAAACCTTGCCTGATTTTGGATCCATGATTTTGCCGTCTTCGTATTCGGAATCATCCGTATCCCATTCCATATTCCAAATGATGTCCAGACCAACCATTTTTGGTGCACCAGGCACCGATTCCGCAACAAGCGTTGGATTAGACAGCGTTTCAGAAATTGCGCCATCTGCACCATATAACGCAACAATGCGCCCCGCCAATTCAGTATCATCACCGTCACGATATTCATACAGCGCAACAATTGATTTCGGCGTTTTTGTTTCATCATCAATCGTCTGATAAAATCCAACATGCGGCATCGCAGCCCCAGCCATCAACGGCATTAACACACTGGCCATTGCAAATAAAATTTTGAACTTCATACTTTTCCCTTTGGTTTTATACATATAAAGGACATCAGAATTTTAAACAAATTATTTTTATAATGCAACCAGGTTAGATACTAGCAAATGTAGATAATTACAAAGCAAATAAAACAACAACCTTGTTAAAACAATCATAAAAACATAAAAAAAATCCCCCAATTTTTTTTTGGGGGGGGATTTTTTTACACTTATAACGGTGTTTCTGGAGCCGATGACGGGGCAGATTCTGCGTCAGGCTGCTGCGATGCAGCGTCCTGGGCCGGCGTAGCGGTTACCTGAATCAATTCATTAATCAACCCCTGTAATCTGGCAGCAGTATCTGTATCGTTCAACGCAATCGCAATCGTGTACGCAGATTCCAGGTCAGTACGTGCAGCCTCTGAATTCCCCAGATTCAAATTCAGGGCAGCCGACTTCTCGAAATAATTCATCGCGTTGTTAGACAAAGATTCGCGTTCATCCATCGTTGGCGCACCCTGAATCTGTTCAGAGATCACACGAATTGCCGACGAATAATCGTTGATTGCATCAGCATAATTGCCAATCGCAGTATAGGCTTCGGCACGTTCTGCGTATACAGATGGATTAACTGTCCCTTCGGGACGCGCCAATGAATTTGTATAGTCTGCAATTGCCCCCTGCCAATTTTTCAACCACAAATTCAGCTGACCACGTTTTGCATACAAATCGCGCATCTGCAACATTGGGCTGGGGTTTTGAGTATTAGCAGCCAACGCATTATTGATATCGTTTAATGCCGCATTATAATCTTCTAGACGCGTGTTCAATAATGCACGGTCATAATAGGCAACCGCGTTTGCAGGATCTTTGTACAAGGCGGTGTTAAAATCATCCATTGCCGCGCGATAATTTCCGGACTGCATTTGCGCTTCGCCACGCAGGATATATGTTTCCATAGACGCAGCACCCGCATCAATCGCAGTCGACAAATCAGCAATCGCATCATCAACGTTTCCTGCCAATAATTTTTCTTTGCCTTTTTCATAATAGTCCGCAGCCTGCAACAACACTTCTTCGGTGATTTGCACATCGCGCGCACCCTGAACATCACTATGCGAACGCCCCAGGATATAAAAAGTTGCAGCGATGAAAAACAGAATTATAAACCAATAAACATAAATCGATAACGACCATGGATTAAAGCAAGGCTTTTGCACACTGGCCTTTGCAATTGGCTTTGACGTTGCCAGACGCGCATCTGCGCGACTTTTCAGATTGTTATTTTTCTTGGTAGATTTTTTCTTCATTTAAAACTCCCTTCCTTTTAATAGAATATTAGAGAGTTTTTAACATTTCGTCAATTGTTTTTTGTGATACCTTCTGAATTTTTCCAACGGGCAGTTTTCCCAATGATATATTACCAAAAGAAATGCGGTGTAATTTGCGCACCGGACAACCACACGCACGCAAAACAATTCGAACTTCGTTCTTTTTCCCTTCGGTTATTGTTACACGTAAATTATTGTTCCCCAAAGTCTGGATTTCCATTGGTGCGTATTTAATTCCGTCAACCGTTATGCCAGCCTTTGCACGCCCCAATCCAGACAGGTCGGCACCAGATACTGTTGCAATATAAGTTCGTGGAATTTTTGATGACGGCAAGGTTAATTTACGCGCCAATTCACCATCATTGGTCAACAGCAACAAACCAGTGGTCCGATAATCCAATCGACCAACATATTTTAGTTTTTTATATTCATCAGGCAGACAGTCGTATATAGTTTTGCGACCCGCAGGATCACATAATGTCGTCATTGTATTTAACGGTTTGTGAAACATATACAAATCTGTACTTTTACGCGCACCGATTTTGCTGCCATCAATTTCAACCACATCATCATCAGTAACAAAACATACGGGCGTAATGATTTTTTTACCGTTTACACAAACGCGCCCCGCCAAAATAATTTCTTCGGCCGCACGCCGCGATGCATACCCAGAATCCGCAATAAACTTTGCAATGCGAACAGACATATTATTTTACCACCCGCGCAATTGCGACCGCAGCCGCCAGTTCTGCACGCAGTATCGTTTTACCCAATGATATTCCACGCGCACCCGCAGCGTCCAGCGCATCAAATTCGTTATCTGAAAAACCACCTTCGGGACCAACCAAGATTGATTTTATCTCACCAATTTCAGAATCCAAATCACGACCGTGGGCCGCGCGCTCGTCGGCAAAAATTAAATTACTTAAATTCAGTTCTGAAAATTTTTTTGGTGGCAATATCTTTGGCACACTGTTGCGATTTGATTGTTCGGCCGCTTCGACCACTATCTTAACCATACGCGTCCAGTTTATATGTTTCGCATTCGTGCGTTCTGTAATTACCGGTTGAAAGGTCGCGACCCCCATTTGCGTTGCCATGTTCAACAAATCATCTGTCTTTTTTATTGGCGCAAACATTAATGTAAAATCATTTGACGGATCAGCGTGTTCAGTCTGTTCACCAATGTTTAACACACGACCATCATCAGACAAGGTCGCAACATATTCACGCCCACCACCAAACGCCAGACATTGATGCGTTCGCATAACACGCATCAGATAATGCGCAGTCCCCTTGTCAGCAGGCAGACTGATACCCGAGGTCAGACTATCCCCCATGAAAATACGCGGTATATTTTTCATAAAATCTTATTTCCTGATTTTTTAAATTCGTTTTTTCTGATATAATAATATCACTATGGCAACTAAATTCAACTTTTTATCCGCATCTGGCAAAGGCAAGGGCCTGGGGATTTTTCGTTCGTCCGCATACAAAGAATTTGACCAAACACCAATGGCACGTGAATTCTGGTCAATCCGTTGGTCTGTTATAACATGGTTAATCGCTGCATTAATGTTTGCGGCTGCGTTTCCTGTTGAACATATTTGGCGATACGGATGGTCGCCTGCAACACAACAGTGGATTTCATTATATCTGCAAAATATGGTGGCCAGTATGGGACTGTCGGTATTGGCCGAGGTACCGCATTGGCTGTTGCGATGTGTGCTGAGGCCAGACTATGCATGCATAACGCCACTGTTGCCATTTATTGGGTATTATTTTATTTCTGATGCAACAATGACGGATGAATTTAACCCGCACAGTAAAGACAAGTTCGATTCATCAACATCGCGCAAGGCAACAGCCGACGATATCAAAAAAATGGGCGACGACCACAAAAATAAAGAAGGCCTGTTCGGTGGTTTTATGATGGTTTTGGGATACTTTAAAAACAAACCACTGCGTATGGATACATGCCTGTCCGCATTACTGTTGGCACCGGCGGGCGCAGGTAAAACCCAGGGCGTTGTTATCCCAACAATTTTAGGGTGTGATAAAGTTTCTATGATTATTAACGACCCGAAACCAGAACTGTGTTATGACACGTCTGCATATCGTGCAACGGTTGGACCGGTATTTATATTAAACTGGGCCGGGCGCGATGAACCGGAAAAAGGCATTTATTATCCAGCATGGAATCCACTGTCGCCAGAAAACCTGCCGGATAACGACGAAGAAAGGAGCACATATATACAGGTAATCGTTAATTCTATCATTGAAGAAAATGCCAAAGACCCACACTGGTCAAATACTGCACGCGCGGCACTGACTGGATTTATCAACTTTATCGTATCCAAGGTCGAACGCGCCAAGGCAAACGATTATTTCTATACCCGCCTGAAAAATGGCACATTCGATTCCCAGGATGCAGCCGTGCTGATGGATTATTATATGACAATGACGTCCGACCCAAATGCATACGCCGCAATGTCTTTGTTGCAACAGGGTAAACTGAATATTAACAATTATGTTCATGTCGGCACGTGGGGTGGTCTGCCCGCAGAATGGCACGGGGGCGAAGCATCAATCCCAATGTTCTTGGCATGGTATGTCGAAGGTCAGCTGAAAATCGGACAACAGCTGGAAGAACGTAAACGCCAGGGCGACCAGATGGTCATGATGGCCGACCCAATGAAGGATTTCCTGGGCGAAGCCGTGAACGAAGCACAATTATACGCATATAACAGTGATGCAATATCTGCATTGATTAATTTGGCAAATACACCGGACAAAGAACGCGGCTCAGTCATATCAACAATGAACGCAGGTTTAAATATATTCCGTCACCCGGCGGTTAATAAACACACACGCCATTCTGATTTGCACTTTGGCGATTTGCGCGGCATGAAAGACCCGCGTGATGGCGTGGTAAAGCCTGTGACAGTTTATCTGTCAATGAATGTGGCAGACGCACCTGCGTTCAGCGCAATTACATCTATGTTTATTGAATTGCTGTCTAAGTTTTTAATCGCAAACAAGCCTGATACAGTAAACCATGGGCAACAGTTGGGCCCATACCCAACGTTGTTTGTTCTGGACGAAATGCCAACAATGAATAAACTGGAAGCGATTATCCAGGGCCCAGCCGTCGGCCGTGGACAAAAGGTGTCGTATCTGATTGTCGGCCAGGACATAAGCCAAATCGCCGAGAAATATGGCGACAAGGCCGCAGATACAATTATCGCAAATACCGCGGCTAAGGTTATTTTGCGCGTAAACGACCCTGCAACCGCAGAACGTTTTACCAGTATGATGGGCAAGAAAAAAACCAAGAAAAAAGAAAAAGGCCCAGACGGAAAAGAAACCGAGGTTACCAAAGAAGAAGACCTGTTTTCACCAATGGATTTGATGACACTGCCAATGGGTAAACAGATCATCATGTATCAAGGACACTATAATCGCCCGATTGAGGCAGATGGCGAATGGCACTTTTTCCGCAAAGATAAAGTTCAAATAGAAATGAATGACAAGGTAAAAATGGGCGCAACAACACCAATTCCTGAATACCTGGTGGCGAAACATCACCGTGCACTGCGGTATCCAGGAACCCCACGCATATACGACCCACAAACAAAAACAATCAAGGAGTTGGCATAACAGCCAGATTCTTTTAATCCGTCGTTTTATATCAGGCCCGTTTTGGGCCTGTGTTTGTTTTTTATAAATCAATCATACTTATGCTTGACAAAAGTTATTTTCGTGTTATTTTTTAAAAAAGTTAACCAGGATTACATCTTATGCAATTTATAAAGAATGATAAACTAAGAGATAAAATTTGTCGCATAATTAGATGCGAACAGGTATCCGTCTATAAAATAGCAGATGGCAAAGTACCAACCCTTACCAATTACAGCATTATGGCCAGCGATGGAACAACCTATGATTTCGAACAGTGTTTGATGTATTCAGATGATGATATCAATATATATGAATACTCTATCTGCATCAACGGCGACCAGGTTGCAAGTACCATTATTTCAAATCAAGAAAAAGTTATTCCTCAACCTGCGATGGCAATCCTGAAGCTGTTCCAACAATGTTCGTGCAAGGTTTTATATCAAGAAATGCAAAACGACATACATAATATCCAGACGCCAAATCATTTCAGAATAAAAAATTAAATCGTGCGCACAACACGACAAAAGGTTACACCGTAAACCGCGGCCGCGCCTGCACGCATCAAGACACGCCGCATTTCAGAAAACGTTGCACCCGTCGTCATAACATCATCAACCAATAATATCTTACGTCCACGAATTTTTGATGGATTTACCACGCTGAATACACCGTGAATATTTTCCATGCGTTGGCGCGCATTTTTATGCCCCATATCTGGTCGATATTTTCTGCGAACAGAATCTAAATCCATTGACACACCAATTGTATGCGCAATTGGACGCGCCAGCAATGTGGCCTGGTTATAACCACGCTTGAACAAACGCCTTGACGCCAACGGCACAGGCATAACAATATCCACATCAACATCAATGTCACGCAACGCCCACATCATTGCACGCGACATAAAACGCGCATATTGTATTCGTCCACCGTGCTTAAACGGCAACATCGCTGCACGCGATGCAGAATCATATACACACGCACTGCGAATCCAGTCCAATTCACATTCATCCGTCGCACAGTTCGGACACAACGGCGCACCAGCCACATCCAAATCTGATGAAAATGGATATCCACACCGCACGCAGTACGGCCATTCAATCCAATTCATAGACGCCCAACAGTCCGCACACAATTCACCATGAATCGATACCGGCGTACCACACAGTGGACACGCCGGCGGAAATAAAAAACCAATAATTTTATTAATCAGCTTTACCACGACATACTTTTATAAGTCTTTTTAGAAACCGTATCGCCAAACATATTATGTGACTGTTTGGTTAATGTTTCATATTCATCACCTGATATTACACGCAGGACAAAGCTGGATTCATTGCGACTTGATAAAACTGGCACAATGCGCTGTTTTGACACACCGTTATCGGTCAGGGCCTGTTCAACAATCGCCAAACGACGCGCCGCCAGTTTGCGGTCATCTGCATTCTGGGTCATGTATTGCGGAATTCCAATCTGAATCGCACGTGTCGGCTTGTTCACGACGATGCCGGCATACTCGGTCAATAATCTGTAATTTTCACGCGACAATGCAGAATCAGCATTGCGGAATTTTATCTTTATTTCCAGCGGCCGAATACCAGAACCTTCGGACAGGTCGTGGGCAGCAGAAAACCCTTCGATTGAAGATGACATATCGCTGGCCGTATCAAAGCGTGAATCAATCGAGAAGGTCGAAAGATGCTTGTTCTCGGACAAGAAGGTCTTGCGGAATGCGCGACGTAATTCATTCGGATTCATTTTTGTCATATCTTCACGAACAGCTGCGATTCGTGGAGACTTCGTTTTCTCAACCGTGCGTGTCACAATATCAGGCGCGTCCATCGGAACAACCATTCGATGCAGGGATACCGTTTCTTGTTTTTTAGGCGTAGCCGTTGCAACGCGCTCCGACGTCGGGGTAGTCTTTAATTCTGCAATTGGCGCAGAGATTACATGACGCGATACCGTACGCGGCGCATCATCTGGGGCGCGTTGTAATTCTGACAGGCGCGCAACCTGGGTATCCAATTCAGACGTATCAGTTTTTACCCGCGTGTTCTGGACAGGACGCGATGCAATAGGCGCCTTTGCAATCGGCGCTACAGGCGCCACTGGTTCAGCAGATACGATTTTTTGGTCTAAACTCTCCTCTGGCAGGGCAGAATCGGTACGGATTACCGAAAATTCATTCGGCATTGGCATGCGCAGCGCAGTATCGTTCTTGGCCCATAAATCGTTGCTGGGGCGACGCGGCGTCAGCACGTCATTTGAAGCAATAATTTGCGCGCCGGAATCAACCGACTTCGCCGTTGTGGCCGCACGCGAAACGACGCGTCTGGTGCGGGTTGGTGCAACCTGTTTCTTTTGTGCAACAGAAACATTTTTAACGGGAGCATCTGCCCCTTCGCCAAATGCAGCACGCGCAGAAACCCCACCCGAGGCAATATTCACCACAGGCAAACGAGTCCCCGCAAACACAGGCAACACAACGAATACCGACAATACACTGATTGTAAAACGACGCATTTCTTCTTCCCTTCTGATGTTATCATAGAACAAATATCAAATCGTGCGCAAGCAGAAAAATGATTTTACATAAAAATTTACCCACCGGACGGTGGGTTTTCTTATTTTGTTACAACATCTGCAATTAATGTTACAGCACTGTTTTCAACGAATGCCTTTTGCGCCATTTTTTCTAGACGCGATGGATTATCAAATAATTCAGTCAATGTTGCAGCTAGCCAACGTGACTTAAACTTGGATTGCTCGATTGCAAAACCACCACCAGTCTTAGCAAAAGATGCGGCATTTGCAGCCTGGTCTGGATTAATGTTTAACGGAACCAATATCGCAGGACGACCAACAGTTTCCAGTTCAACAACCGTGCTGGCACCACTGCGACCAATTACTAAATCTGCACCAACAATTGCAGCGGCCATATCGTGAATAAATGACAAAACATTTGCATGTATTTTATTTTCTGCATAGAAACGTTGCAGGCGTTCTACATTTTCAGGACGCGTTTGGTGCGTCACAAAAATCTTTTTATTCTTCATCGCCGCAATGGCAACAGGCACAACATCATCTAATACCTGAGCCCCCAGCGAGCCGCCAGTCACCAACAGACGCCCTGCCCCCGGCAATGGCGAATTAGATGCCGCCAGAAAATCTGCACGCACTGGCAAACCGGTATAAACAACACGCGTACCCGTCAATGGAACACCAGAAACATTCGGGAAACTGGTCATCAGAGTTTTTACCCAGCGCATCGCAAACTTATTCGCACGCCCAATTGCCGCGTTCTGTTCATGTAAAAATGTTGGAACGTGCCAAACATGCGCCGCAAAAACCGCTGGAACAGACGCATATCCACCAAATGCAACAACACGCGCAGGACGCGCGACCATAAAACGCAAAATTAACGCCATGCTGGAAACACCAATCTTGGTTAATGCCCAGATTTGTCTCAGACGGCTTTTTGCGCCAACACCCGACGCCCAAATATGCACAATACGGGCACCAGACGGCGCACCGCGACGTACCATTTCACGCACACGACCATCACACGATATTGTGATTTTATGCCCGCGCGATGCCAGCTCGGCCGCGACACTTAGTGCCGGATACACATGCCCGCCGGTTCCACCTGTTGCAATCCATATATTCATAAAAACCTCCGTTACTTTATTTCCATTTATCTTCGCGAACCAAGGCCATAATCATACCAAATAGTAAACAATACGCCAATAACGAACTGCCACCATATGATATGAACGGCAACGTCATTCCTTTGGGTGCAAACAAATTCAATGTTGTTAACATGTTAAAACAAATCTGCGTTCCAAATAACGCCGCCGTTCCACCCGTCGCGTACAAAACAAATAAGTCACGCGCATTTGTCGCGTTTGTTATCAGACGACGAAAAACATAAAATAACAACACCAATAGGCCACATGCCATTATCGCCCCCATGTCTTCGGCAATGGCCGCAAATATAAAGTCTGTATGAACGTCAGGCAAATACTGCTTTACAAACGCATCATCCCCAGACCCCAGTAATCCCCCATGACGAATTGAATCAACAGAACTGTCAACCTGATATGTATCACCAGAGCCAGTAAAGAATGCAATTATTCGACGGTGCACATGCCCCAGCGTAAAAAATGCCACCACTAGCATTAATAAACCAGCAGCACCCAAAACAGGAATTAACACTAATGGCAGCCCCGCAATAAAAATCATTGCAGTAAACACACCCAAGTACAAAATTGACGTACCAAAATCTGGATGATTAAACACAATCAAAATAAATAATATAAATGCCGCCAGATAATACGACCAACTGAGCCAGGTATTAAACCGCCACGCGTCTTTGTTAAAAAATATATTATCGCCATAGCGCTGCTTCATTTGCGACAAAAAATACGCGGTCATGACGATAAAGCCGGGCTTCATAATGTCAGACGGCATAATATTCGCAAATCCAAACGATACGAAACGCGCAGAATTATTTATTACGTGCGGTGAAATAACCGTTAGTGGCAACAGCGACAAGCCAAATAATAAATTCGCCCCCGCCAACCATAAAACCTGTTTCTTGTTCAAAAAACTGACTCCAAACAGGGTTATCAGCCCCGCAATGTAGAAAGGCGTCGCCTTGACCAGGAAATAATACCAGGGTTCGCCCATGTGTTCTGCCTTAATCGAGCCAGCAGATACCACAAATATCACAGACAATAAAATCATCACCAGGACACAGCCCAACAAACGACGGTCTGTTTCAAAATACCAACTGGTTAACCTGCTTTCTTCAATGCGTTTTAACATATCTGACTTTATCCATTATGCAAATTTTAATAAAACCAATGCCAGCCCAGAAAACAGGATAGATATTATGAAAAAACGTTCAACTATCTTGGTTTCAGGCCAACCTAATTCTTCGAAATGATGATGCAATGGCGCACGCAAGAAAACACGACGACCCGTGCCGGTTAATTTGCGCGTCGCCTTGAAACACATCGTCTGAACAAAGGAAGACAATAATATCAAAACCATCATGCCAGCCGCAATCCCCATAATCAGTTCGGACTTTAATAACATGGCAACCGTACCCATAAAACCACCCAGGGCCAGTGAGCCAACATCACCCATAAATATCGCTGCGGGACGGGCATTGTACCATAAAAATCCCAGAACTGCACCAAATGCCGCCCCCAGGACAGCATATAACCCACTGGCCGTTGGCAGGAACATGACCGTATCCATAAATCCAATACGCGTCGCGCCATATAATGCCACAACCAATACAACCAAAACAGGCATATATAATTTAGACAGCATACCATCCAAACCATCAGTAATATTTGTGGCGTTGGCACTGCCGCAAATTACAAAGTATGCAAATACATAATACAAAAATCCCAGCGGTAATATAATACCTGCACCAATAGATAACGAATACTCAGGTATGTATGGTGGCATTGTCTGGTTGATAAAATATGCCAGAATCACAACAAATACACCTTCGACCACCAGACGAGTCATCGGCGAGAGACCATTTGCCGCCTTGACCGAGTGACTGGTGACCTTTTTATAATCATCGACAAAGCCCAGCATACCAAACATCACCAATGCCGCCAATGCAATCCAACCTGTTGGGTTGGCAAATGGCATAAACAGCAAGGCCCCAGCCAATATCGCAAATATAATTAAAATCCCGCCCATTGTTGGGGTACCCGCTTTTTTCAAATGCGCATCGGGTACGTTTTCACTGATTGGCTGTCCCTGCTTTTGCAGGGTACGCATCGCACGAATAAATGGACGCCCCAGCATCAGCATTATCATAAAGGCCACAAAGAACGCACCCGCAAACTGGGTCCAACCACTGGCAAAAAAAGAATAACCATACGTCAAAAAATAATTAGTCAGCATAAAAAATCCTTTCCCTTATGCTGACATTTTATCACAAAAGATTCGATATACAAATGGAATCTAAGAATTAAAATACGCCACCAACCACAGGCGATTGACCAGTGACATTTTTACGTGGCGCTGGGTTTGGTTTTTGCCCCGGCTTAAAAGCCTCTTGTATTATAACACCATCTGAATCAGACGCGGCAGATGCACCACTGCGACGATTTACACGCATAAATGTCAGGCCATCTGGAACAGCAAATGGTTGGTTCTTTTCATCTTTCAGCGCAGTACGCATAAAGTCCGCAAATACCCGCGCAGCCATGTGTGAACCTGAACCACGCCCCAACGGTTTTGGCGTGTCAAAACCCAGGTATACACCAGCAATCAGGTTCTTGGAAAAACCAATAAACCACACGTCTTTGACATCATTGGTTGTCCCCGTCTTGCCAGCAATTGTATGCCCCGGAACACGCGCCTGTTTGCCTGTACCACGTTCAACCGCCCCCTGTAAAATAGACACCATTTGATACAAGCTTTGCGGGTCAGATAATGGTTCGGATTCAGCCATTGTTTCAGGCGGCATCAAATCATCAGACCATTCAACAATTTCTGATGGCACACCACCGATTACACGACCATACCTGTCTTCGACATAGTCAACCAACTTTGGCTGAATTGCACGCCCGCCATTGATAAATGCAGAATAGCCCAGCACCAATTTCTCTAATGTCGTTTCGCCAGACCCCAAAGCCATTGACAGATTCATATTTGACATGTCTGGCGGATATACCCCAAAACGCTGGGCGGTGGCAATTGCGTTTTGCGTTCCAATCTGTTCAACCAGACGCACCGTTGGCACATTGCGCGATGTTTCCAGCGATAAACGTAACGGAACGTCGCCCAAGAATTTTTTATCGTAATTTTCAGGCTTCCAAAGTGTGTCATTTTCACGCCAACCAACAATCGGCGCATCCAGTATCATAGTTTGCGGCGTATAACCACGTTCCAAGGCCGCCAGATAAACAAAAGGCTTTATCGTGGAACCAATCTGTCGATATGCCTGGGTCGCACGATTAAACGAACTGTCACGAAAAGAACGACCACCTGACATTGCCAAAATTCGCCCTGTATGCGGATTCATCGCAATGATTGCGCCCTGTAATTTTTCGTCACGCCCCGCGTTATACGCATCCAATTCACGCGCCAAAGCCGCAGATGCCGCACGCTGCAATTCGGGAACAATCGTGGTTTTTATATACAGACCCTGGTTATACAGAACTTCACGCCCCAGACTGGTCAACAACTGACGACGAACATCTTCGGCAAAATACTGAAAGTCTTCTTCCATTTGGGCAGTAAATCCACTGTTGATATTTAATTCTTCGGCGGCAGCAGTGTCGGCCTGGGATTGGGTAATAAATCCTTCTTCGACCATGCGACGCAGGACGTAATTACGGCGCTCGACCGCGCGGGTGCGATTGTTGGGTGCCTTGGGCAAGGACGCCAGAAACGCACATTCGGCCAAGGTTAATTCATTCACAGGCTTGTTAAAATACATCAGGGCCGCAGAACCAACACCATATGCGCGCGCACCCAAAAATATCTGATTCAGATACAACGTCAGGATATGCTCCTTGGAAAAGGCACGTTCCAGACGCAACGCCAATATCGCCTCTTTAATTTTACGAGAAATTGTGCGTTCGGATGTCAAAAAGAAATTTTTTGCAACCTGCTGCGTAATGGTTGATGCGCCAGACAAGGTTGTATTATACCCAATCATACGCAGTCCATTATTTGCCGCCGCGCGAATAATACCCTGAACATCAATCCCGGGATGCGTCCAGAAATTCTGGTCTTCGGCCGCAATAAACGCGTTTACCAACTGGGGCGGTAAATCAGTATAGTCGATAAAGACACGTCGTTCTTCGGCATACTCAATCAACAATGAACCATCTGATGCGTACAGACGTGTCGCAACCGGCGGCGCATAGGTTGCCAACTTTTTATAATCTGGCAAATCATTTCCATATATCAAAACCAATGCCGCCAGGGCTGCAATCCCCGCAACAAAACACCAAAAGATAATGTTTAACAGAATGTATAAGATTTTCCTAAATTTCATAGTATTTTGGATTTTACGATAAAAATGCCATGTTTGCAAATAATTTAAGTAATAAAAAATCCCGCCATTTGGCGGGGTTATCTTTATAACTCAACCTTGCCATTCGTGGCAACCAGGTCTGCCATCATCTCTATATGACCGCCTGCTTCGCGTACAATCAGGTCGCCAGCAGCAATCTCTGCAAAATCCAGCGGGTCGGATACAAACGCATCCAACTTGCCCGCAGCAACCCAGGCCAAATCTAATGCAGGACAACCCGTACGGCGCACATCACCAACCATTGGACGCGCATCAGACGTGTTATACGCAATGGTCAGTTCTGATGGGTCTGATAAATTTGATACCTTGATACGGGCAGAATGATATGCCGAGAAGATATACGCACCACGTTCGCTTTCTGCATAGTATAATCTTTCATCAATCGGCGAATAAATTAACGCTATCTTCGTTTCGTCGTTGGAACGCAATGCCAAAGATATCGCAAAATGCGGATTACCACGAACAAAGTTCGATGCGCCAGACAAAGACAACACAAATTCATCACGACCGTCCCCAGCACGCGATACGTTTGGTGTCAAAAGACCTGCCGATGGACGAACCAACAGCAGGTCGTTTAAAATGCTTTCTTCTATGCGATTCGCCGCCTTTTGCACGAAATCACGCGCGCCACGTAATGATTGCTGCAGGTTTTCTACTTCGCCAAAGTCACGACGCAGACCAGACGCAGTGCGCTGCAACGCCATAAACATTTTGTTTAATTCAGTTGAACCCTTTATCAACAGTTCCATGTCGCAGCCCCCCGTGATTGCGTGTAAAAATTAGAAATTAAAGCCAGCAAATTTGCTTTTGAATTCAGCTGCGCGTGCGCCCTTTTCACCGGCATTTGAACGCTGACCTGTCCAGGCAGAATGATTCAAATTGTCCGTCGATAACAACAGGTCTTTTTTTACAGATGAATACATCTTTATTGTCTTGCCATCCGTTCTGGTGACGTTAATTTCGTGGTATTCTGGATGAATTCCTTGTTTCATGATATTTACCTTTTTTTAATTTTTAGCCCGTGAATTATACATGCTTTTTTATATAAATCAAGCAATAATAGCATTTTAATACTGACCAATACACCCCAGATAAGAATTCCCCGTAGATTCCAGAACATCAATAAACTGGGACTGATTATGCCCAGAAAATAATGCCAAAATCGTTCCGGTGTTGGTCGCCAACATGTCTGCGACAGTCGCAATTCCAGAATTCATCTTCTTAAAAAAGCCACTGGATGGGTATATTTCCGCCGCCAATAACTGGGTGCGACCACGTGATTTGCAAGTCTTTTTAGATTCAATAACCATCAACTGGCATTCAGGCGATATAATCAATTTATCACAAACGACTGCTTCGCCCCCCAATAATTCACCCCACCAGCCCGTGGACCCGCAAAATACAGGATAATAAATTGCCGCGTTCGGATTCGCAGATAATGCCGCAGATATATCAATATCATCCGAGTAAACATCTGGCATAACACCGGTTGCATTATTTATAACCTTGCGTGCAAGCTGGTATTCAGAATCACCAGTTGTCTTGCGCGGCCAGTAAAGAATCGGAAACTTCGTCATTGCTATGAATTATATCAAATTTAAACTTTACAAAAAAGGGGGGGCATGTTAAATAAAGGACTTGATTTTTTATTTTTTCATAACTTCGTACCATTTTTTCAGATTTTTCCACACAATATCCAGGTTGCTTTTTGTCGTTTTGTAAAAGTCGTCTGATATCTGGACATTAAATAGGGTCTTGGATAACGCGGGAATCATGTTCATGAACATCGCAACAAATATGCCCATCAAAATTATCGTTATCAGCGAATCGTTCCGCATCATCAACGCATCCATTAATATTTTGGCGCCACCAGATTCAGAAGAATTTAACGCAGCCTGGATTGTCGTCATGCCCGCCCAATCGCCGAATATCGCATTCAGAAACATTATAACAAATGAAACAAAGATTCCTGTAACCGCCAGCCCCAGCGTCCCATTTATAACGTCATCAATAATTGCGCGAATCGTTTTCCCAGCCCCGGGTAATGATACCTGCCACCCCTTGAACAACCAGGCCAATAGCATCAACGGCAACATTACTAAATCCAGCGATAATTTTATAAAAATTTCCAGAAAATACAGCGGAATCGGAATCAAGGCCATGCAAAACAGCACTAAAACCAACAGACCTGCAAACAGGATCGGAATGTTTGGGAAAACAGGAATCCCCCATAGGATTTTATGCATATAATCAGAATTAAATGACATATTCAGCATAGCCCAACCAACCGTCATACCCAATCCTGTCATCTGATGAACGCCGGCCAACTCACAGGCCAGATTGTGACGCAAATTCGGCGAAAACGCCCCCTGGGACGCAGCAGCAGCATCA
This sequence comes from Candidatus Enterousia sp., assembly GCA_045614145.1. Lineage (GTDB taxonomy): Bacteria > Pseudomonadota > Alphaproteobacteria > Rs-D84 > Rs-D84 > Enterousia. Next base: position 62,489 of record JAZLCH010000002.1, read on the forward strand.
GCCGATGTCGGATCCGCAATCGCAGTCGCAACAACGCACGCATCAAACGAATCGTCATGAACAACAGCACGATTTAATGACAGGCCAATGTTAAAGATTGGCTGAATCGCAACCTCAGAGGTCATACGTGGCAAAGGGACAAGCAATATTGTGCAGATAAATGCCAGCTTTACGCAGTGATTTACAAATGTACTGGTGATTGACCAGGGGGCTTCGACCTTGGAATTTAAATAATTGCTGGTCAGGCGCCATGCAAAAAAAACGGCAGTTAATATAATTGCAAATGGAATTATTATCTTCCCCAGCGCGTGGTAGATATGCGGTAAAATGCGCGACATCGTCAGCATTATGTCAGAAAACATTTGGCACGACCAGCAGCTAGAAAAAAACCTGTATGCGTCCGCCATGTTTACCGGAGACATTGAACGATATATGGAAAATCCTGCAACAACACCGACACCTGCCACCCCACCAATAACCAATGGCGCAGCGGCCCCAGCCGTCAATGGCAAAAAGGATAAAAATGTTGGCCAAAAATTTTTTAATCGTTTCATTACTATTAAGTATATCATATTTTGTCCCAAATGTGATATAATTGAAAAGATAAATAAAAAAAAGAGAGAATGTTTTATAAAAAATTCTTGTTCAGCGCATTATGTTTCGTGGCATTTTTATTTGCCCCGGCCGTCGCACAGGCCAACGTCATAGACACGCTGAACCTGGCACCGTTTGTACCAATGGTGTTGGATGCGCTAATGATGACAGCCACAGGAATTTATGAATACTTTGTTGGCGACGGGAATCATACTGGAATTATTTATGTTTTGGTATGGACTTTCCTGGGAGTCACGCTGACAATCGGATTGGTAAAAATGTATTTCCCAAAAAGTGTACTGACATTTCTGGGGATGTCAGGCGGCGGCGAAATTGCAGAAGGTAAAATTTCAGGATACAAATTAATCGAAGATACATTGAAACCGTGTTTTCGCGCATTTATCGCATCGGTTATGCTGCTGCAATTAAAGCCTGTGTATATGACAGAATGGCTGGTAAACCCGTTTTTGGAACTGGGGGCAATTTATACACATCAAATAACCCAAACAATTAATGAAACAGGTGCAAACGCACAACCCGCAGAATGCCCGCCAGAAATTCTGGAAAAAAATTGGATTTCCAAAAATTCATGCAAATTTTTAATTCAGCCAGTCTTTGATTTGTCGGCGGCAAATAACCAAATGATTAAACGCGGATTTGATTTCTTGTTTAATGGACTGCGCGGGCTGACGACACTGATTCCGCATGGCGGTGAAGATTTCTTGAATCTGGTGACGGGGATTATTTTAATTTCAACATTCGTTGCGTCGAATTTGTTTATGGCACTGTTGGTAATACAAGGAATATTTAATTTTGGTGCGCAATTAATCCTGTACCCATTTTACGTGCTGACATATGTGTTCAAGAAAAATGATAAATGGTTCGATGTTTGGCCGGCATTTAACGGAATTACCAAGGCACTGCAACAGTTAATCGTGACAATGATTGCATGCGCATTTATACTGTGCATAAACATCGCGGTTATCAAGGCGTTGTTTAACTGGAACTCTTCGGTGTTTGTTGTTGCAGCCGGCGGCAGCGCATACAGTAATGTGCCAACAATGACAAATACATCAATCGGATTTGGCGGTCATTCTGTTATGTGGATTTCTGCGATTATGACGTTCTATTTAATGTTTAAAATATTTGATATAACACAGACGCAACTGAAGAAATATATCGGCAGTGGAATGGACGGTCTGTACAATGACGTGAAAAGTGATTCAAAGACACTGTTCAAAAACATAAAAGACATGGGTAAAAAAATAGGCACTGCCACAGGGTGGATAAAAAAGAAATGACAAACACGATGATGGCTTTTGTTGGGGACGCTGTTCAGTGTTGGGGATGTCCGGTGTTTGACAGACTGTTCCAGATTATATCTGGGGCAACGGCGGCATTTTATGATTATTTCAGCGATATGTGCTTGATATTATTTACCGCACTGTTTTCAGTTTATATTGTTAATGCTGTTTGGAAAAATTTCCAAAGCAACTTTGCGGACCCGTGGTATAAAAAATCCGTGCAGAAAGTCTTTATAAACTCAATCGTCGCAATCAGCCTGATGGGAATGGGGGTTGTATTGCCACGCTTTATCACCATGATTACTTTTGAACCTGTGGCACAGATGACACTGACGTATACCCAGACAATGACAAACCAAACCCAAATTGACGTCGATGAACGCGTAACGTATCAGCCCGTAGATATGCCAGACAATGGATTTTATAGACCAGAATTGCGCAACACTATCATAAACCTGATTAAAACAACAATTACACAATTCCAAGGCTATATAAAACTGGGGATTGCAGTGATGGACAGCGCCTTTACATGGAATGCATTGTTGGGTGTCGGCGCATTGATAAAACATATCGTGCTGTTCTTTATCGGACTGTATCTGGCGTGGGGATTCTTTAAGTTATTCTTTAGATATTGTTGCTATTTTGCCGATGTTATTGTTGCGATGGCATTTTTCGCTTTTTTCTTTCCATTGTCATTGGCGACAATTATATTTAACGGTGCGGACAATGTACCAGATTTTATAAAAAAATTAGGCAAGAATGTTGGCGTAAATCAAATTAAAAATTTAATTAGTACAATTGTCTCGTTGGGGTCCGTCGTCATAACATATACGGTTATAATGTCAATCATTGCAAAATTCTTTTCTGCAACAGATGTCAGTAACGTTGAACTGATGAATGCAATTACCAGTGGTAAAATATTTGATGCAGATTTAAGTTCTGAAAACCTGGAGGCAATGACACTGGTCAGCTGTATCGCACTGATGTATGTGTTGAGTTATATATACAAGCAAATTCCACAAATTACCAAGATGATTTTGTCTGCATTCGCAGTAGAAGAAAAGAAAGAATATGGCGAAAAAATGGCAGATAATTTAATGCAGCTGACAAAGAACATTGTTGATACAACCGTCAGTGTTGGTAAAATAATCGTGAACGGTGGCGAAAAAGAAAAGGATGCTAAATAATGTTAAAGGCACAACTGATTTTAATCGTCGTCAGGGTTATAATGTGCCTGGCCGCATTGGGTCTGGGGATTTGGTATCTGTCGTCATCAATTGGCGGGGCCGCATTAACATATACCAGCACAAATAATTTTATGACAGCAATCGGCGTTCAGAACGGCGACATTGCCACTGCTAATGGATGTTTTATGTGCGGATATATTGCTGATTTATTCTCGGTCATTGGGAATGCCGCAGAAAGATTCTGGGGGGCAATGGTTGATAATCTGTGGGTAATTATGGTTATAGGACTGGGGATTTATATTTTTATCCACACAATTAAATACATATTTGATGCGGCAAAGAAAAATGCAAACCTGGACGGCAAGCAGACAGGCATTGATTTTAAAGCCTGGTTCGAGCCAATCAGTAAACAGGTTTTGCGATTAATGCTGGTTGGCACAGTTATGGGGGCACTGGGGCTGGGGGGCGTTACCGCATTAAAAACTGTTTCACAAATTACAATCACACCTGTTTTATATGTTGGGGCAGAACTGGGTATGGCCGCCACCGGGGTCAGTAATGCAGCACAGTGTGGCGCATTGGCCCCAACAGAAAATACAGGTGATGCATCCGATATACTGAACCCTGTTCTACAGCCATTTATGTGCGTTATGGGAAATATTAATTCCGTCATGCTGGCCGGGGCTGCGGGCGGATTCGCAATGATGAACTATGCATGGTTGGGACTGGGTGGCGGTGCATTTACATGGGTGGCGGGACTGACATTAGTATTAATGTTTTTGATAATTGGCTTTGACCTGTTTTTCCAGATTTTATCCGTGGTATTCAAATTGGTTTTCTTGATTGTATTCTTGCCTTTTCTGCTGGCGGCATACGCGTATGAACCCATATGGGCCAAGGCCAGCGGTTTAATAAGCAAAGCGGTCGGAACATTGGCCGCATCGGCGGTACGCCTGGTTGCAATTACATTAAAAGTTCTGGTTATTTATGCAACAGTATCTTTTACCGCAGACACACTGATGCCAGGACCAAATGATGGATACAGCGCGATTTTGCCACAACTGTTAACGGGTGTGCCCGAAAACCCAGACGCACAGACAATGTCTGTTGTAAACGTTTTTTCAGATTGCGAACGCGTCGCGCTAAATAATGGGCAAATCGATAAAGAAGAATTTAAAAATTGTTTCACAGCACGCAAAGCCGAAGTAGAAAGACAATACCCGGGCGCGTTTGATTTCCTGGGCGATGGATTTGATTTTCTGCTGCTGATGATGTGTCTGTTCTTTTTATATTACTATGCAATCAACCCCAAGATTGACAAGATGCTGCCAGCAGGCGCAATAAATCTGCCGATTCCTGGCGAAAATGCCAGCGTCAGCGGAAAAGAAGAATTTGACTATGGCGCATGGATCCATGACCTGGGACAGAAAATTTGGCATGCGCCAGAACAGATTACAAAAAAAATAACCGACAGTATGGGTAAAAAAGGTTAAGGTATATGAAATTATTACGTAAAATTTTTTCTGTTCTGATTATGCTGATGTGCCTGGGGGGGACGGCGTTTGCAGCAACCTCTAACCTGCCGGCACCGGATGTGGGCGACCATGGAACATGGGCAACAGAAAATAACCGAAACAGGTTTGTTGCCGATGTATCTGGCGATATAGCAAGTTTCCAAGGCGAATTTCAAAAAAATATTGTTAATAACTATGTTCCGGTCGAGGCTAAGGTTGGCCTGGCCTTTATGAATGCATTTTCTTTTATATCGCGCATGCTGGACGCATCACTGGTGCGATTTGTAATTTTATTTATTATTTTGGCCTATACTTTCTGGGTCATGTTTGAAGCGTACACAATAATCGTTGGAAAAAGCAAACTGAAAGACAAAATAATCGATATATTAAAAAAAGGCATGTTGGTTGCAATATGGACCGGAATACTGTCTATTGGCCCAGCCAAGACATTTATGATACTAATGTCGCCAATATTACAGGTTGCAACATATACGTCAAACGGAATTTTAAATATTGTATCTGGTATCGTCGGAATGCAATTGCCAGATACATGTGCGGCAATACGCGAATATGCAGCGGCACATATATCTGATACAAACATCCTGTCGTCACAGACCGCTGCAGATATAATGTGTCTGCCAACACGACTGTCCGGATTCTGTTATACCGCAATCGCGGTTGGTTGGCGATGGATGATTGGTGGAATCGGCAGCAGCGCCTTTACATTCCTGTGTGGCGGCGCATTTGTTGCAGGATTTCTGTATCTGGCATGGCGTTTTGCATTCATTGCATTTGGCGTTATCGCGGATTTATTCCTGGGCGTTATAATGTTGCCTTTTACAGCGGTTGCGGAAACAATCGGAAAAACATCGTACAAGGGTATCGCAGGCGATATATTTAATACATTTATGGGACTGTTTAAGGCAGAATCCCTGCAGACACAGATTATGCGTTTTGTAAATGCGGCATTGCACTTTATTGTACTGGCCGTTGTTATTGCGGTGGCGTCTGGCCTGATTTCCGGATTAATTGACATGAATATGGGGGCGCATTTGCCAGATTTTGAAACACCTGAATTCTGGATTTCTGTTCTGATGGCGGCATTGGCGTGGTATCTGGCCGGACATGCAATGGAATTTGCCACAGAATTTGGTGGTGCAATTAACACAACAATGGGCGACACACTAGAAAAAGATTCAAAGACATTACTTAATAAGACCAAGGTAACCGCAACAAAATGGTGGCAGATTATTAAAAGCGGTGGCAAAAAATAAAAAAACGGCAAATGCCGTTTTTTATTTATTTATTTCTGCAATAAACTGTTCATGATTTTCCAATTCTTCGGGACGCGGTTCAAATTTCCGATATGGAAAACCGCCACCAACCTTGGGGTGTGCCAACATGGCGGCATGCTGCTTTGTGATTATTTCAGAAATATCAGGGGCCGGTGCTGTGTTATCCAGTTCAATATAAACCTTGGCCAGGATTTCCGAGTCGATTAATGCACCATGCGCATCTGCACGCGCAGTCAATGATATCCCATACCACTTCGCCAGCGCATCAAGCGTATAACTTTTTGGTCCAAAAACACGATTGCGCGCAATGACTAATGAATCCATTTGCTGGCTGCGTGGAATTTGTGGCAGATTTAACATTGCCAATTCATGATTTACAAATGGAAAGTCAAAGTCCAGACCATTGTGGGCAACAATCGGACTGTCGCCAATAAAGGCCAAAAACTTTGGCGCAATTTCTGACATCTTAGGCTTGTCCTCCAAGAATGCGTTTGAAATTTTATGAACCGCATAGGTATCGGGCGGAATAATTTTACCTTCGGGATTAATATATTCGTGGAATGTATTATCGGTTATTTTGCCATCGACAACCTCAACCGCACCAATTTCAATTACGCGGTCGCCACGCATGTATTCAAATCCAGTGGTTTCAATGTCAAAACAAATAATACGTGCCATAATTTTCCATTCCTTGATAATAATTGTTTGTGGTATTATAATAGAACGGTGAATTTAATGCTAGAAAATCTTAATGAAAAACAACGCGAAGCAGTGCTGACAACAGATGGCGCGCTGTTGGTGCTGGCGGGGGCGGGAACTGGAAAAACCCGTGTTCTGACCACACGTATTGCATATATCTTAAACAGTAATATGGCCCAGGCATGGCAGGTGATGGCACTGACCTTTACGAACAAAGCGGCCAATGAAATGAAAAACAGACTGATGGAAATGTCAGATGGCGCATGGTACGCAGGGGATATTTGGTGCGGAACATTTCATTCAATTTGCCTGCGAATACTGCGCAGCAATGCAGAACGCGCAGGGCTGCAACACGATTTCCTGATATTCGGCGAAGACGATCAGAAAACAGTTATAAAATCACTGTTAAGCACGTCAACAAAAACACCAGGCGATTATGTAGAAGAGTTTTCTGCAATCAAGGACAAGGGGCTGGTTGCATTAAAACACAAGGACAAGTTATTCAATGCATATAATGCAGAATTACAAAGGCTGAATGCGGTGGACTTTGGTGATATTATTCTGAAAGTGCTTGAACTGTTTGATAAAAATCCGGATATATTGGCGCGATATCAACGTCAATTTAAATATATACTGGTGGACGAATTTCAGGATACTAATAATGCCCAAATGGAATTATTGACACTGTTAACACGCGGGATTGATAATCCAAACCTGTGTTGCGTTGGTGATGATGACCAATCAATTTATTCATGGCGCGGTGCCGAGATAAAACATATATTAAATTTTGAAAAAAGCTTTCCGGGCGCACGCATTATTCGCCTGGAAATAAATTACCGCAGTACGGCAAACATACTAAACGCTGCAAATTCACTGATACGACATAACCAGGGACGACTGGGCAAGGATTTGTGCGCAACAGACGCATCTGGCACGGGAGAGCCGGTGTATGTACTGACACTGCCGGGCGACAGGGACGAAGCAAGAATTATCGCAGATACTATTCTGCGTGACGCATCAGGCGATTTCGGCAAATACGCACTGCTGATTCGTGCAGGCAGTCTGTCACGTATATTCGAAGAAGAATTTGCAACACAGGGCATTCCGTACAAACTGGTTGGCGCAACCAAGTTCTATGACCGAATGGAAATACGTGACGCGATTGCGTATCTGCGACTGTTGGTACACCCGTTTGACGATATTTCATTCCTGCGTGTTATTGCAAAACCACGTCGCGGCTTCGGAGACAAGGCAATTGAAAAATTACTCACCGCAGGAAGCAATCTGATGAGCGGACTGCGCAATGCGACACTGGCACCAAAATTACGGGCAGCGGCTGATGAATTTTTAAACGCTTTTGATTTTGATTGGAATCTGATGTCACCAATGGATGCCGCAAAAACGCTGTTGGACCGCGTGGGGTACATTAAAATGTGGTCTGAATCCAAGGACGCAGACGCCACCGACCGTATTGCAAATGTACGGGAATTGATTACTTCTGTTGTATCTAAATATGAAACTTTACCAGAATTCTTGGAACAGGCGGCACTGATGATGACAGATGATAACGACAGTAATGATGATGCACAAAATAAAAACACGGTCAGCATTATGACAATCCATGCCGCAAAGGGACTGGAATTCCATACCGTATTTCTGCCTGCGTGGGAAGAAGGAATCTTTCCCAATGACAAAGCGATTAACGAAGGCGCAATCGAAGAAGAACGCAGATTGGCATATGTTGCAATTACGCGCGCGCGCAAACGTTGCATAATATCAAATGCAATGTCGCGCATGGTCTTTGGTTCACGCCAGTATAATTCGCCCAGTCGATTTATCACAGAAATGGATAACAAATATCTGGATTTACAGGGCGGTGCGCCACACACATATTATGCAACATCCTATAACAATAACCAGCGCCAATCCCCAGAACCAAAAAAAACTATCTGTAAAACAAAATCTGCCGTCGGCAGGCTGGTGACACACGACGAACTAGGCGGTGGCGTCGTTATCGAAGACAGTGGTGCAATACTGACCGTCGCATTTAAAATACGCGGTATAAAAAAAGTTGCACGTGATTTTGTGAAATTTGTTGGATAGCCTTCTGTATCTATTTTGCATTACCGCAGAAAAATAAAAATCCCCCATCCGGGGGACTTCTTTTAGTTTTTATTGTGGTTTTCTTTGAACCATTCACGAATACCATTGACGCCTGAATCAATCAAGCACTTTTCACGCATTGCGGCGGAATCCGTGCTGTCACGAACGTCGATATTTTCAACGTCTTTTGCGCCGGTACCATTCAATATTTCGTTCAGGGTTATGATGTTACGGCATGTGTTCGTTTCATAATCCTGGGTATTTTTACAGGTCGTGCTGTCCGCGGTGTCAACAACCGCCTTGAACTGAGATGTTGATGGTGTACAAATCATTTCTTCATAGCAATGCGGCACATTTGAAACCTGGGAACAATATGTTTTTATGCGTGCCTCTGGCCATGATGGATTTGAAGACAGCTGGGTTTCATAGCAATCATAGATTTCACTGAAACATTCATTAAAGTTTGTTCCCGCGTCTATTGCAGCCAACAATACGGATTCACGTTCAGCCTGGTCAAATTCCAGACGTTTCTGTTGCAAGGCCTGTTGGGCGGCAACCTTTTGATAGCCAATATTCTGGGCAGTGCTGCGCAGCTGTTCTCCGTACAGGTCACAATCCGCATTTGCATCCAGTGCATATTTCTGCATGATACTGCGACGTGCATCTGCAACCGGTCCGCGCAAATCTGCGTATGGGTCACCATTTGATGATGTGTAACCAAAACATGTGGCAGAATTAGATGCAGTATAACCCGTGTTCGGCGTTACAAAATTTAATTCGTATGTACCGGTATTGTTTACAGAAATCATACTGTTGTAATTATATGGACACTGGGCCGCGCCATTGCCGCACTTACGTGCACCAGATGGTGGCATGCCGCACGCTTCGAATATGCCGTTAAAACATGAATCCAGCACACGTGAACAGACGTTATTGTGCGCATATTCAAACAGTTCATACCCCCACGTTTCCGCCAGGGAATCTTTTAATTCATCAGCATTTGCCAGCGCACCGCCGATACCCGCCAGACCGCCAACAACATTGGATAAATTGTCAAATGCGGATGTCAGACTTTCTGTGTCGTCTTTGACAATGGTCAAGGTTTGTTCCTTGGCATCGGCCCAGGCCTGTAATGATGCCAGGATGTCAGAACCGTTACCATCCAGATTGGTTACGTCAAAACCAAAATCGTTCCCAGTTTCTGAACAATATTTCGGCTTAGTGCAAGATGACTTATCGTCATAGATGCCGTGATTACGGCACCAGTCTATTGCCTCTTCTGAGTTGACACCATATTGATTTGTTACATCCTGCCATGAAACACAGTTCATAACTTTTTCTGCATCCGTTAACTTAAACGCTTCGGATACGTCTTTACCCTTGTTTGCAATCAACAATGCCAATTCACCGGAAACCTTAATCAATTCTTCGTTGGCGGTTTCCAGGGCAGCTTCTGCCTCAGCAAAGGCCTTGACACGGCCGGCACATGCACAACGACGCTGGGCCGCATTACGCGCGGTACAAATTTCGTCCATACATGTATAGTATGATTCCATACAGTTATTAAACGCTTCGTTTGAAATCAGACCAGTTGTCGTATCGATAATGTTTGAGTAGTTACCTGTATATAATTTATTGCCCAATGAAGAAGATGAGGTAGAACCACTGTTACCACGCAGACTGCCCGCCCCCATAGAAACACGTGAACGGCTGGCGCCCGAGGCAGCAGACGCCGAAACCGACGTGCGTGCGCGTACATTGCGCGTGTTACGGGCATTTGCGCGATTTGTCGCCGCAGTTGCACGCGAAACCACATTACGAACACCGCCCGCATTCGCACGTGATGCAGGCGCCGTTGCACGATTTATTGTCGCACGCGATGTTACCCCACGTGTCGCCACAGATGCACGCCCAGGCGCAACATTATCCGAGACAACATTTGTTGGCGCAACCGCTGCGCGCGACATAACACCACGTGTCGCGGTTGTGCGCGTTGCATTCAGACGTGGATTCGAACGATTGGACGCACGCGTCGTCTGGGCGCGACCGTTTTGCATACGCACATTTGCCAGTTCATCAATTGGCGCAATTGGATCCGCAAATACTGCACGAATAGAAAACAATGTAGAACAAACAAAAAACGCACCGGCCAGTAAAAATACCGTGCTCATAGCATTCTTGAAGGAATTTGCGATTTTTTGACTTTTCATTAAATTCTCCCTGTGTTCTGGGAAACACCCAGAAACCCAACCTTTCCGAGACACAACACCACATAGATGCATGTCTATTTTATTTAATTATACCAATTTTTTTTAGGTCTGTAAACAGTTTAGTGTATACCAATACAAACCTTGAGATAAACTCGCAATTTTGCATTGCGAATTTATGTGGCACGATTGATGCCCCCCCCTTGAACCGTTTTAAATAAAAAATCGCCCAAATAGCGATTTTGATTTTATTTCGATTTTTCCTGTAATTTTAATTCCAGCTTTTTCAACAACTGATTGCGTGCATTTGCACGTGATGTCGCAGTATATGATTCAGGAACATTATAAAATTCAACATCTTTGCGACGACGAATGTTTTCACCATCTAAAACATTGTACAATTCACGCGCATATGCAAATAAATGAGCATTCTGCTTGCAGCATAAATCCTCGTAAATATCTGTATTTCTGTTAACAAATAATTTGCTTACCTTATACGCCCCCAGAGACGTAGCCATTGTCGCGACCAACATAATCTGTCCAGGAACCAATGTATTACCTGGACAATCATCTACACGTTTATTTGTGTGATTTTCCGTTACATCTAATCTGTAGCGTTCATATTTACCTGGTTCAAACTTCCATTCGCCCATCGAAAAAATACCTTTTCCTCCATCTGGATACACATACACCGGAGTACGTAATATGTTTATTTCATAATTTTCGACCAAAACACTATGTTCCTTGTGCATAGAACCAGGCTCTTGTGTTGTTTTCAAGTCCAGTTTCGACAAATCGCTTGATTTCATAATATTCAGCAGCGAATTTAAAAATTCGATTTCGCCACGTTGTTTTTCTGTTAAATTTACAGACGTCTTTGCCATACATAATCCTTTATTTGGGCTATTATATTAGACCACAAGAAAAAAATGTCAATTGTTTTCATTCCTGTAGACTGAAATATTTATTTCATGATATGCTGCCTGATATGAAAAAAACAACGGACCACGCAGGCGCAATTATACTGGGGATGCATGACGCATTGGTATCATTAACCGGATTAATATCAGGATTAACGTTTGCATTGGCGAATCAAACAGTAATTATACTGTCCGCAATAATCGCATCTGCAACAGCTGCACTGTCTATGGGGGCGTCGGAATACCTGGCGGAAAAAACCAAACGCAACCCCAGCGCAATGCAAACAGGAATTACAACCGCCGCAGCATATGCACTAACATGCGTTGTGTTATTGATACCGTTCTATGTAATAGACAAGACAAAAATTGCGTTAATTTTTTCTTTTATCATTGCAATTTTGATAATATTTTTTTGTAATTTTTGCATCAGACATGCACATAACGGTCGTTGGTGGAAACACGCAATCGAAATGCTGATTATATGCGCGACAGTATCTATAACCGCGTTTGCAATCGGTGAAATCGCACACAAAATATTGGGAATAAATATTTAAATTCTGTCACGCTTTACTGTGCATGATTGCGGTGGCAAAATATTTCTGTCGACAGCCTTTATTTTATGATTTTAATCAAGCATCTTCGATATATAAATTATGTAATTTTTTATACGTGTTTATTTTCAAAAATTCATCACGGGGTATAACTGCACATATTTGGCACGGCATCCATTTTCTCACGCTGCGAATTAATCTGCCAACTGCGACCCAACCAGGAATAAAACTTAACGGCCACACCCCGGGATTAAACGAACGCAACACGCCATCAATATTTATCGCAACCAGCGGAACCCCATGTATATGTTCACAGCCATCTGTTAAATCATCAGTGTTCGCAGTCAAGACAACAAAACAATCAAAATTAATTTCAGAGGCAATTTTACAAAACAATTTTGCACGCGCAAATTCACCCGCAACGCGCGATGGAATCTTATGCGAAATAACATCATCCGCAGACACAGAATATATCCATTCAGAATTGTTAATTGCATGCGCGCGCAACCAATCACCACGACGACGCACGCCGATGGCATTGCGATAAATCCGCTGCATGCGATGTAAAATTAATTTTACAGTTTGCTCAGAATCCATTTTATTAACGATACCTTGATTGATAATAATTACGATAATATATTTAAAATATTTGACATATCAATCAAAAAAATATCCAGTAAAAAACCATTCTTATATTGCATACACAGTAGATTGAGAAATTTTCTTTGAAGCACTATACCGCATTATCATATGGATTTTCTAGAAAGCGCTGGTAAATATTCGCAAATTTGATTGGTGTTGTGCCAGTTGCCGTCAGAATTTTAACCAATGTATCACCGGTTATCCATCGTGGCTGACCGTATTTTGATTTACGTTTACTGATATTAAAACTGGTTGCATCCATGCCGCACAAAATTGCCAAACCAGAACAAGATTTGCCGTTCTTTTTCGCAATGTAATTAATAGTGGCCCACAGCGCATGATTGTAAAGAATATATTTGTCCTGCATCGCCCCACCTTTGTTTAGTTTGTTTTTCTGATACGAACAGGGCTAATTATGGAATAAATTCATGCAGTTTGTAATAAGTTGAGTTTCCTAATTTAGATTGAATAATATGGTCTATTTTAGCGTTTGCGTACAAATAGAATCTTAAAATTTTGTGTCTTAATTTTTTCTTTTACTCTCTTTAACATATGATAAACCCGTCCCGGGCAGGGACAGTGTCGTTCTGGTTCGTCCGTTTGCCATGCGCGAACAGCGAATCCCACGAATACCGAAACTGATGCCGATGCCAGATTTACTGAAATTTATCCGCAACGGCCCAATTTTTATAGATTTATGAAATCGCAATCCCATACTTGCCCCATGCCGCTTGATTAATTTTCTTTTTTTTCTTGTTCTGTCTTAGTAACAGTGTAGCCACAAAATTTGCACTTGTACTTTACCTTGTATACATATAACGTCGCAGGCACAATATATTCACGCCGTCTGGTATAGTTTTTATATCTGGTTGTGGCCGTCTTGGTAATATTGGATTTTTGTTTATCGATACATTCGCGCCCAATCTCGTGCAGGGCGCCCCACTTTCTGCATGATGGACATTTAATTTCTGCGCGTTTTATCATGATAAACAACAACAAAAATCCCGCAGCATAATACCACAGGAAAAAGTAACTTTTTCTCAGCGATTTATGCAAAACATAGGCCTTTTTGTCATTATCCAATTGTATTTGCGCCCAATTATTGGAAACAGACACTATTTTAACACGGTCATCTTTATGAATTTTCTTCAGTATTTTGCAATCTGTACCTGGACAACTACGCACATTTAATACTGGCACACGAACAATCATTGTCTTGGCATTCGCAGGCAACACAGCAAAAAATGTTAATACCAGTCCTATGATTAGATTTTTCATTTTATCCCCCGCATACAGAATTATCAACAACATGAATTATATCATAATGATGCAAAAATGCAATGCGTACAGCATAATATAAAAACCGCCAAAATTGGCGGTGAATTTTTGCCGTGTGGGTGCTCTCTCTTCCTCTGGCATGCGTATAGTGACATAAAATGCCGGGGATTTCTACAGGACGCTTTGCCTAACAAAATTATCACCCATCGGGTGCTAGTACTTAACGTGTACGTGAAGATTTTCTAAATGGACAAAACATACCAAAAATATCTCTGTAATCCGCGCCACCTAATTTCTCGGGACAATTTTTAGGGTTGCATGCACGCGATTTTTTGGGGTTATATTTACAACTGTGTTGGCGCGTGGGTTCGGTCCACTTAATCTCATCCCGTAGATAACGGCATGCAACCTGGAAAAATTCATTTGCAGAAATATGGTCCAGACGACCGCGCGATATATACTGTTCACTGTATGGGGATGTTCGCTTGACAACATGCACGGCATAAAATTCATCGCCACGCGTGATATAGACTTCGCCATTTCTGTGATGATATACTTTGATTGCGTTTGGCACATTGTATGCCCTGCCCAGTGGTGTTATTGGCATATAAAATCCTTTTTTCTTATTTGTGATAGTAACAAATCACAAACCACACGCAAGAAAAAAACACCCAGATATCGGGCGGGAAAAACAGGAAATTTTGTGAACGTTTTGGGACGGAGGCGAGACGCTTAATCTAACTTAGATGTATCAAAAGTATATTTACGAATAAAACGTCCGTGCTTTTCATGAAAACGTTCTTCCACTAATTTGCCCCCGACACTTTCTGACATTTTGCATGCGGGAATATTGTCGGCAAAATGGAACACCAGCACAGGATTGATACCTTTTTCTTTGGCGCGTTTCAATGTTTCACGCAACAAGATTTTACTGTATCCGTGGCCGCGGTATTGCGGTGCAACCGACAAACCAATATGCCCACCGTCCTGTTCCAATGCCGCATTCAAATAGTGGCGCAAATTACTGCGTCCAACCGGCGCACCATCAACATACAGAACATAGGTCGTGCCCGCAACCCAATCCGCGCGCAAGTCCAGTCCACGCGACCAACGTTCTTCTTGCTTTATCCATTCTATGAACTGTTCCTTGGTCAAACCATACGCTTTGTTGCCTGCACCATTTTCCGCTGCTGGTATCGTTTGATAAAAGTTATACAATTTGTCCGCATCCGCAACAGTCAATGGATGAAGTTCGTATTTCATATCAAATCCTTTCTTGGTTCTGCCTTTGTTTTATCGCAGTATAATCCATCATCATATTTTTAACTGCAGATTCCAGGTCGCCTTGAATTGCCCCTGGCGTGATATAGGTGTTGGCAAATGAATCCTGGCACCATTCCTGTACGGGGCGACCAATCGTTTCCAGACATATCAGGTCAACAATGCGTTCTTTCAGGTCTTGGGGAACATTGTGTTTTATGATAATTGGCTCTTCTATCAGGATGTGCACAAATTCATGCACAAACATTCCATATGGCGACCAGTCTGCCGGGAAATCAGACACACGAAATAGAATCACAGGTTTTTCCCCAGGATAATATGAACCACCACGACCATATGCACAAACTATGTCCAATTGTTCTGGTAATTTAATTCCCCATTTGTTGGCCAGTGGTTTAATTTTGCCGTCTATCGCCATCTGCATTTTGGGGATAACGGAATTTACTATTGTATTATCCAGTTTTTTCAAATCACTTTCGTTATAGATTTCGTTTAAAAAGATATCACGATAATGTTTGACCTGCTCATGCGTAGGGTTTTCAATTTCCATAAATTCATGCATGCGCTTATCGTTTGGCACAAACTGATTATATGTGTATTTATGCTGTTTCAGGTTTTGATGATAGTCGCTGTGCATATCAACAATTGTTTTCCAGCATTCGATTGCTGTCATGTGGCGCAGATTTATTTGCATTTATAGCCCCTTGGTTTATAGATAAATTATCGATCGTCATTTTGTTGTAAAAGATTTAACATTTGTTTTACTGTTTCTTTTACATAAAATGGTTCAACAATATTCGCTTCTATGCCATGATATTCGGGCCTGAAAGTTAGCTTTGATAACTCAACAAATTTTTCGAGCGCAGCTGGTTCTAGAACAAGAATTTTTGAGCCATATCCAGGATGATACACTTCATAAATTGATTTTGGCATTATTTTTGCATTCTCTTGTAATTTCTTAGCAATAACCTTTACATCTTCTTGAATATAATTTCTATGCAAGTCCTCTGGTGTAAATTCCATACGATGATAAGGAACCTTTTTGCGTTTTAAATCAGAGTTTTTAAATAGCCATTCTATGGAATCTTCATATACATGATAGGCTGGCGCGCGATACTCTTTTAAAACAATTGCATCTTTGGCACCTGGTCGCCCGCTGTTATAAAGGTAATGCAAAGTGTCTGCAACATCGCTGTGTTTGCCCGATATGTAATAACGCAATAACTGGGCAATGTTTAAATCCCTGCGTTGTTGCAATGGCATAGTGCGTCTTTTCAACATGGCAAGTTTACAGAATTCATCAAGAAAATTCTTGTCCAGACATAATTTCAATTCCCTGCCAACTGCCCAGGTACGGATGGCGTCCGGCAATAAATTTTGATAATGTTTTAGTTTATTCTCTAGTATGGACGCAATATTTTTGTCATTTGATTCTATATACAGTGCCAACTCGTTCGGTGTCAACCAACTATCTGGTTTTCTTTTTATAAGCATTTTTAACTCCATTAACTTGATGGTCTGAATTATAGCATAAAGTAGTTGTATTGTTCACAAAAATTGTCATTCCCGCGCAGGTGGGAACAGGGATTATAAAATTTACTTAGTTTTTAGAATCAGCAATTGGTGCGCGTTGCGCTCGATTAAGAGCCCTATCTCTGCCTGCGTAGAGATGACAAGAATCACATATTCTTGTAAAGAATAGTCGCACAACTAAACCTTAAGCAAACAAATAAAAAAACCGCCCAGAAAGGGCGGTGAAATTCGGTTTTTATATCATTAACTGGATTTATTCTGGCGACGACCTACTCTTCCGTGGCTTAAGCCAAAGTACCATCGGCGATACGGGGTTTCCCTGTCTGGTTCGGGATGGAACAGAGGGTGGCTCCCGCTCAATAATCACCAGAATAAATCCAGCGAAC
>JAZLCH010000003.1:0-14522 GCA_045614145.1 Candidatus Enterousia sp.
GGATTCGGCGACATCTGGCCTGTACGACGACGTATCGATTGGCAAGACATCAGGTGCGTTCACATCACTTGCACGCGCGCTGCAGAATCCTGACGGCCCCGATGCGGCTGCATGGGCATCGCAAAAGGCAGAAACCGCCGAGCAGCTAAAATCCGGGCTGACGGCGGCGGGCATTGGTGCTGTTGCTGGGATAATCGGCAACCAAATCATCAATAAAGACGCGCCGAAAGAAAACAGCGATGAAATAAACAGAAAATACGAATCGCTTAAAAAATTAAAAATCGAAATCCTGCAAATTCCGCCCCAGTCGGCACCTTGTCCAGCTGACGCCACTGGTGAAAATTCTCCAAACTGTGAATGCCAGGAAAAAGACAATAAAATCTATAATCCAAAGACAAATACGTGCGAATTATGCCCGGGCAATCAAACTGTCCAAAACGGCGAATGCGATTGCCCATCCGACAAACCATTATGGAATACTATACAAAAAATATGCATCGAAGCCCCAAAAGACTGCACACCAGAATGCACGCCAAAAGAAGGCGATCTCCTTAAACTCTCGCCAGATTGCAAATGCTCCTGTATGCATGGTTATCGCTACACAGACGGCCGTTGCGTTTGCGAACATCCCAACACAGTAGAAAATGGCGAATGTATCAAGATTACCGAAAAAACAACCATAATACAGGTAACAACCGTAACAGATACTACAACCCTGCCCGCTGGTTCTTTATTCAAATTTAACTCGTACGATTTATTGGAACCGGCAAAAGAGGCACTTAAAAACTTTGTAAAGGATCTGGAAAAAGAAAGCCTTACAGACTGTGAACTGGAAATAATTGGCTACACCGACCCAATTGGAAAAACAGAATACAACAAGACATTATCAAAAAACCGTGCAAAATCCGTCGCAGAATTTATCAAGAAGCAAACAAGCACTAAAATCAAAAACACCTCACACGAAGGCAAAGGCGAAGACAACTGCACATGCGGCACCAGAGAGACGAACATCATAAACTATGATGAAGACGAATACAAAATATGCAAAGGCAGAGCAGACGACTATACATTATCTGGCAGAGACCGCTTCGCACCATGCCGTCGTGTAGAAATCAAGGCACAGTGCAAAGAAACAAAAAGCAGCACAACAGTTATAGAACAAGTGGCCGAAACACTAATACAACAATAAAACCTGCTTTATCATTTCTGCTTGTCAGCCCTGTGCTCGCAATGACAAAAGTGTTCAAGTTTTACTGAACTAAACTTTTATTTTACAAATCAGTTCCCCCTGGCACGCAGTGCTGTGGTGGCCTGAGTACGCATTGCTATCCCCAGAATATATTTTCTCTTCCCCCCTGCGGGGGCCTTCTCCACCGGCAAAGAACTTAACAACACTCGCCATACCCCACGCAAGCAGTTGTTCATTGCCCTACAGGTACAAAAAACGCCCCACAAGGGGCGATTTATTATTCACATGCACCATACGATTTTGCCACCGGGTAATTTTCAATACATGCCCCACCCGACGCCTTGCACACAGAACGAACCAATGTAAATGTTGGCGCATCCGATGGCTTGTAATTAAACTGGGCATTTTCACAATCATTCAAATCCATATAACGCGAACAGTTATATTTCCATGAATCACAACTGTCAATTGTCGCCGTCGGCGCGATTACGTCTGGCAAATCTAAATTCCATTTTACATAATAATCACGCAGGGTTCCAATTACGTGCGATTTGCCCAAACCAACCTGTTCCTGATTATCGGCAACACGACAATTAATATTATTGCGTTCAACATATGCAGTTATCGCCGTTGCCAAACCGCCAACCCCTGCGCCAGCCGCCGCACCAATACCAATACTCTTGCCCATATTGGATTCTTCACCTTTTAGAACCTGCAAACTGTCCAGAACATTTGCCAATGGCTGAACATCTATTTCCATTTGATCATGATAAATACAACCAGATTGCCCCTCACAGAAAATGCTTTCCCCACGCATTTTGGCCAGATTAATCTGTTTAAAACGACACTTCCCACTGGTCTGTTCGTTCATTTTATTTTGAAACCCCTGTGTTATCTGTTCAACCAGCTTATCTTTTGGGCAGCCATCTGCTGTACATTCCAGCTGCTGCCGATATTCTGCAATTTTATCATCATCCAATACAGGCTTTCCATCGCGCACAGAAACCTCCAGCTGATTTTGGACTGTTTCTTCCAATGTAATATCAATCCTGACGTCTTTCTCTGTAATTGTGTATCCATTGCATTCATCTATTGCCGCCTTGATTTCCTGATATTTGTCATACAAATCCAAAACCGCATTACACTGTTCTATTTTCAATTCACCAGACAACGGCAAGTGAAATTCCGGTTCCAAGAATTGATTTAAAATCCTGGTTTGCCCCATTTGGCGCAATTCTTGAGCTAACTTTTCACGATGTTCATTACGTGCGCAATCAAAGTCACGCGCCCCATGCCCTGCAATCGCACCGACCCCGGCACCAACCAATGTTCCACCACCGACGCCTACAATCGCCGCAGTACTTGTATCTTTTAACAAGGAAAATCCAAACAAATCTTTGTTACATGTAAAGGTATCCCCTGCCTTCAACCATACCTCAGCGAGTCTATCATCACCAGCTGCACCAAACAACCATGTATTTGTGATACGAGTATCTTTGTTATATGCCGCGACACGAACATTACAATTTGCTGTTTTTGCATCCCATCGCGCATTCTGTCCATTCCCCAGACCGCCTTTATCCAGCATTTTACATGTATTTTCAGCCTGATTTGGGGTTAATCCCGTCTTGCGCAATACGAAATTATAGTATTCTGGCTGAACACGACGCGAATTAAAATCAACCCAAACATCGGATGCCGAACGATAAATATTACCACAATCACGTCTGACCTGGGCAATGCACTTATCCACCTGTGGCACACACAATCCCATACCATTAACGATACTGTTTCGCGTATTCACATCAAACATATCATTCAGACCATTTGGCAACGCACCAAAATTAACGCACTGCAGAACATCATTCATACACATTTCAATTGTATATTGCGAATCTTTAACACCACCATCTGGACATTCTGGCACAATCGTCGGGACATCCGGCACATCTGGCACATCTGGCACATCCGGCACGTCTGGCACAACTGGTACATCTGGTACATCTGGTACATTAGTATTTGCAGAAATATTCTGTGTTACTGTTCCCACAGCCATTATTGGCAACGTCGGCATAGTTGGCATACGCGCAGTTTCTGCATTTCCAATTGATGATGCACGCACACTGGAATATCCATCACGCCCTGTAACCGCACCTGCACCAAAAGACAGCATAAACGCGTACAAAGATACAATTGACACGTTAACAACTTTTGAATTCCACAACATAATGCCCCCCATAATATTATCTGTACAATTATGCCATAAAAAGCATAATAAAAAAAGAATTTTTTGCATTTTTTAAAATTGACAAAAGATACACATTGTCTATAATGATAAACAAAATGAAAAAGTTTTTTGAAATCTTAAAAGCAAACAAACATGCCATACTGTGGACTATCTGTTACACATTCATAATGTGGGCAATACTGCATTTTATGTTTAATTTCAACATATTCAATGGCACACAATGGGCCAAACTGGCCCGCGCAGAACTGCATGGATTTGCAGGTTTTGTATTCGGTCTATTGATATTATCGGCACTGCCAATGTACATTGCGACAACAACGCTGATTATTCGGAACAAAAAACCACTAATCACAATACCTATGCCCAATTTTTCACTAAAAAAAATATCCAAAGAAATTGAAAACACCACCCCTGCGCCATCTGAAACACCACCAACTGCAGAAAAAGAAGAAGAAAACCTACCAGACGACCTGCCCCCTGAACTGCACGGTATATTTATCCGCGCACGCAATCGCATCAGTGCCTATGAACAAAGCACAGCAACAACAGATACACCAACACCCGATATCACCGCGCCAGAATCCCCCCAGGGCGCGCTGCCTCTGCCCTCAGATTTTGATTTGCAATTAAACAACATTCCTGGCATGGACAGCGTACCAGATTTCACCGCCCCTGTATTTACAGATATCACATTCGGCGACGACACCGAAACAGAATCATCCCCAGAAAACAACATATCAGATAATCAAAAAATAATAGAATATCTGTCTAATACCGGCACGCCATTTGACATTATATCTGACATTATTACAACCAAGACGCATGCAATTATTACACACAGCGACTCTGATTTTTGGGTAATAGATAACGAAAATTGGTTTGCGAATGGCAAAACACGCCCATCACCAATTAACCAAATTCAACAATTTGCCACAGAACATAATTTAATTCCTGTAATTTATCTGGAATCAACAAACATAATGGACATTGATACGCATATAAAATCCTGGCAATCCAATGGCATTATTGTCATAACATCGCCAGAAGAAATACAGGAATAAAAAATCCCCCCAATCGGGGGATTTAATTTTTTTCGATGTTTTATTCTGCATCTGCTGCTTTTTCTTCAACGACTTCTTCTGCCGCGACTGCAACTGGTGCAACTTTCTTTGCGTTAACATCACGTTCAACCAATTCGATAATCGCCATTGGCGCAGCATCCCCATAACGGAACCCTGCCTTTAAAACGCGTGTATATCCACCTGGACGATTCGCATAACGCTTGCCCAGAACATCGAACAACTTTTTAACAGTTGCCGCAGATGAATTACCCAATTCAGATGCTGTCAAACGACGATTTGCAACTGTATCAACCTTTGCACGAGTAATTAATTTTTCAACTACACTGCGCAAATCTTTTGCCTTTGGCAAAGTTGTTTTAATTTGTTCTTTTTCAATCAAATTTTTCGCCAAGCCAATAAACAAAGCCTTGCGTGCATTTGTGTCGCGATTGAATGTACGACCTGCTTTCATATGTCTCATCAATTACTCCTTTGGTTTCTGCCCTGACCAACAAATGGCCGGGATTGTTTTGAGACACCCATAACCTGACTCCATTGCCAGAACCATGGGGATTAAATTCGCTTTATTTTATATAATTTCTGACAAATTGCAAGAAATTAAATTTTGTGCGACGATTGGCAGTGTTTGACGGTTCGCAGTGCAGTCAACCTACATAAGAACCGTCGAACACAACAAGCGTCCACAGAATTTAATTTATTTGTATGGGTCTTCGTACTTCTTGGCCAATTCCGCAATATTTTCTGGTGGCCAACCCGGTACTTCCATACCCAGACCTAATCCCATTGCTTCTAATTGAACCTTGATTTCGTTCAAAGACTTGCGACCAAAGTTTGGTGTTTTCAACATATCCGCTTCGGTCTTTTGCACCAATTCACCCAACCAGTTGATTTTATCGTTCTTCAGGCAATTATTTGCACGAACAGACAATTCCAATTCATCAACATGCTTTAACAATTTTGGATCGAATGGCAATGCATCTTTTGCTTTTTCTTCTTCGCTTGGCGCATTTAATTGTGCTGGATCTTCAAAGTTAATAAAGACGACCAACTGATCTGTCAAAATACGCGCTGCAAATGCGATTGCATCTTCTGGCGACACAGAACCGTTTGTTTTAACCGTCAATTCCAATTTATCAAAGTCAGTTGACTGACCAACGCGTGTTGGCAAAACTTCGGTTGCAACATTCAAGATTGGTGAAAAGATTGAATCAACCGGTATAACACCCAATGGCAAACCATCAGCATGTGCAGACGCAGGCACATAACCGCGGCCCATACCCAATGTGATTTCCATATCCAGATTTGCACCCTTGTCCAATGTGCAGATTTCAACATCCTTGTTCATGACTTCTACGCCACCTGATGTTTCAATCATACCTGCGGTTACAACTGCTGGACCTTTTACTTTCAAATATGCTTTGTGCTGACCTTCGCTTAACGCCTTGAAATAAACACCTTTTAAATTCAAGATAATATCAGTTACATCTTCGCGCACGCCAGAAATGCTGGAAAATTCATGCTGCACACCATCAATTTTGATATAGATTGGCGCGCACCCCTGCAAAGAAGACAACAGAACACGACGCAAAGCCGTACCCAATGTCAAACCGAAACCCTTTTCCAATGGTTCCGCAACCAATGTCGCAATATTAGGATTATGTTCGTCAACATTGATTGTCAATTTTTTTGGCTTAATCAATGTCATCCAATTTTTTTCAATCATTTAAATTTCCTTTTAGCTTAGTTTATCATTTTCGCCAAACGGCTGCATCCGGAAAACCGTACGCGTGCGTTATTCTATATCAGAAACAACAAATTGTCAAATATCTACTTGAAAAAAATAACACCATGATTTATTATCACCATGAAGCCTTAGGGATAAGGATTCAGGGTCGTAAGAAAACCCATACACTACGGCGCAACACGTCGTAATTCCGCACACTTCACGGCGCATTGCGCCATATTCTCGACAACTATTATGTCGGGAAGCTGCTGGACATACAATAGGCTTTACCAAAATCCAGCAGGGTCATTTAGTGTATGATTTTCTTAACTTCCCGACCACTCTTATCGTGGTCTTTTTCTTTCCCTATTTTGGGGTTTCGCAAAATAAAAAAACAAAGAAAAGGAAAATCAGCATGCCTAAAACAAAAATCGCTTTTTGTATACCTGATATGATTATCGGTGGTGTTGAAACAGTTTTTATATCAACCCTGGAAGAACTTTCCAAAAAACAAGAATTTAAAATATATGTTTTTACACACTCTAAACAAATTGATTCACATTATCAAGAATGGTTTAACAAACACCCAGAAATTATAATTCGTACAATATATCCCCTATCTCATATTTTTGAACACACAAAAAAATATACAAATTTTTTTCCTTTGAAAAATCTGCGCAAAATCATTTTCAGCACATATAAACGCTATAAACGAAACAAACTGGATATAAAAGATATCGACGTCTTCATAGACTACAAAAACGCTTCTTTTTTCAAAGAACTAAAAAAAATAAAAAAGAAAAAAATAACATGGTGTCACGGCTCTTTCAAATTCTTTCAAGACTCAAAACTAATCGACCGTCTTGACCAATACGATAAACTGGTTGTTATAACCGCAGAATTCAAACAAGAATTTGAAAGAACATACCCAACGCAATCCAACAAAATAATACACATTTATAATCCAATAAATATAAGCGAGACCCTGAAAAAAGCCGCTAATGCCCCAACCTTTCCCGGACAATACTTTTGTTCTGTTGCCCGCCTAGGCGCACCAAAAGATATAGAAACTATTATTTATGCATTTGATAAATTCTGGATTCAAGAACATCAACCTAATATCAAACTGCTACTAATTGGCGACGGCCCCTTTCGTCAAAAACTAGAAAAACTTGCAAGACAACTACCCTCTGGAAAACAAATCCTTTTTATGGGTTCTCAACCTAATCCATTTGGATACATGCGCAACTCCATAGCACACATATTATCCAGCAAACACGAAGGTTTTGGTATGGTATTAATTGAAGCAGCCGCATTAAACACATTAAACATATCATCCAATCACAAAAACGGTCCCACAGAAATTCTACAAAATGGAAATGCAGGCCTATTATTTGAAGTAGGCAATAGCTCAGCCCTTGCAGAAATCATGTCAAAAATTTATCACAAAAAAATAAACAAACAAACAATGATACAAAACAGCAATAACGGCATACAACGCTTTTCAAGCAAAAACATAACAGAACAAATAATAAAACTTATTAAAGAACTATAAAAAGACCGCCTTTTTCAAAGGCGGTCATAATTATTTACTACACGCACAGGTATCCACTGGTACAACACGACGTTGAATCTGCGTACCGATTGGTTTATAAACTGTTACCGGCTGAAAAACCTGATAATGGTCAATAACTTCTGTATGCGTTTTTACCCGCACCGGCTGTGCGACTGGCTGACGCATACATGGACGCGCATTCACACGCGCAACATCACGACTGGAATAAAAACGTTGCGGCTGCGCCGGCGCCTCGACAACAACATCAACATTTTCCCATGTTGTAACAATCTCTGTTTCAGTATATCTAACATCTGCAAATGCCGCAGCACACACAAACCAAGACAACAGTCCAAAACACAAAACATTCTTCATAAGACACATCCTTATTTTGTAAACACACGCTCTCGCCCCAACTAGACCTACTATAGCACCGATTTATGTTTTGTCCAGTATTTATCTTGAATACGCATGATTTCTTATCAAGGCATGTCGAAATTCAGGATTTTCAATTCCTGCCATTGCGAACCATTTGGGACCATACCAAATCGCATCAAATCCCCCCAGTTTTGATACCCCAACACCATTCCAATTAGACGGCATAGATAACAATTTCCCTGTTTTCTTATCACGCCGCACAATTGTTCCCACAACCCCTGTTCCACCCCGCGTAAAGAAAGGCCGCGTAACACGCCCCCCAACCCCCGGGAACAGTCTTTCCTTGACCACCATCGTCACAACCGCCACCAATTCATACCCAGAAAATTTTACATCGCGTTCCAACACCGCCTTGAATTCCCACATTAATTTTTCAAATCTATCCTGATACGGCATATCGCATTCCAAACAAACATTAGATTTCCATTTACCTGCATCAAAATTGTAATACATCACGCCTTCGTAATTTGCCCCCAAACACTTTTGAATTTTGTCATCTGTCAAACGTTCCTTGTTTGAATCCCAGACAACCCTATTTTCGCTTTCATGCTGCTGCCTGTCACCTTCTTGATTTTGCAAAGGTGTTTTTTTCAATTTTCCAAACCCCAAATAATTCAGAACCGTACTATAAAAACTGCCCACCATATTCAAGAAATATCTCCTAAGTCCTTACCCAGCCAGCAGTGTATACTAACCAAAATCCTAAATTCAAGTATTTTATAAAAATAAAAAGGTATATCCTTAGCAGATATACCCTTGTACTATTCAAACCAATATTACACACGACGTACTTTCTTTGGACGGCATCCATTGTGTGGAATACGTGTTGTATCGGTGATGGACTGCACAATCAGACCAGCATTTGCCAATCCACGTACAGCAGATTCACGACCCTGACCAATACCACGCATCAAAACATCAACTGTTTTCATACCCATTTCGGCGACTTTTTTACCAACTGCATCTGCAACGATTGTTGCCGCATATGGTGTGGACTTTTTTGCGCCCTTAAAATTATTTGCCCCAGCGGTTGCCCATGTCAACACAGCACCTGACTGGTCTGTAATTGTGATACGTGTATTGTTATTTGTCGCAACAACATGTGCAATGCCATGCGATACTTTTTTAACAACTTTTTTCTTAGCTTTTGATACTGCCATTTTATTTTAACCTTTTTTCGATGTCTTCAATTAACTATGGTGTTAATCTCTACCTTATTTGAAAATTAAGATAATGTTGCAGATATGTGTGTCGGGCAACGGGAGTGTACAAATCGCTACATGACCAAAGCCCAACGCGCATAGATGCACGCATTAGATTAATTTTTATTTACCCTTTGTTGCAGAACCTGCTACCACAACACGCTTCCCCTTACGTGTACGCGCATTTGTCTGGGTACGCTGACCACGAACCGGCAAACGGTTACGGTGACGGATACCACGATATGCTTTCAAATCCTGCAAACGTTTGATGTTCATTGTCACTTCGCGACGAACATCACCTTCTACCTTAAAGTTTTCTTCGATGTAATTAGAAATTTTGATAACATCCTCGTCTGTCAAATCTTTTGCGCGCAGACCGTCTTTTAATTTCAACGCCTTTACGATTTGTGCCGACTTTGCTGGCCCAATACCGTGAATATACTGCAACGCAATTTCAATGCGCTTTTCACTCGGAATGTTAACACCTGCTATACGTGCCATTTTTCATTTTCCTTTTTATTTTACTCTTCGCAGGTCTCAGTCCACCTAATCCCTGCACCCTTGGAACCCACTTTCAGTGGGCTATTTTATTTTGCCAAATAATTTTATACAAAATTCGGCAAAAGTCAAATCTTACTTTGTTCCCACCAGATTATTAACCGCGGAAACGACCTTTCTTTTGTGCTTTTTTAATAACACCGCTGTATTGCTTTGCAACCAAATAAGATTGAATCTGATTCATAGTATCCAAAACAACACCTGCAACGATTAAAACACTGGTTCCACCAATTGCGACCGGCATGCCAACATGTGTATTCAGAATAATTGGTAACACACAAACAACAATCAGGTACGCAACACCAATCGCTGTTGTACGAGACACAACATTATCCAAATACTTTACCGTCTGTTCACCTGGACGAACACCTGGTATATAACCACCTGCATTTTTCAGATTATTGCTGGTTTCTTCTGAATTAAAGATAACCGCCGTCTGAAAGTATGCGAAGAACGCAATCAACACTGTAAACATGATGATATAAGACCATGTTCCATATGTAAAGAAACCCAAAATATTTTGCACGATCAAATTTTCACTTTGTACAAAACGTTGCACAAATGCTGGCAACATCATAATAGACGATGCAAACACCGGCCCCATAACGCCTGACAAATTAATTTTGATTGGCAGATACGATGCATTTGTATTCACAACTCCATTCGCCATAACCTGACGCGGATATAAAATCTGAATACGTCGCTGTGCCTGTTCAAAGAAAGCAATCAACGCAACAATACCAACCACAAATGCAACAATCAGTGCAATCATCGCTGGTGAAATCTGTCCCACAGCCCCCAAAGAAATCAACTGCGCAATGCCACCTGGTAATTCCGCAATAATACCAGCCAAAATCAACAGGGACGCCCCCTGTCCCAAACCGCGCGCAGTAATCTGTTCGGCCAACCACATAACAAAGACCGTACCGCCAACCAATGCGATAATGGCAGACATTTCAAATGCGAAACCTGGGTTAACCACTGCTGCAACACCGTTAACTGGCGCCATTGATTCCAATCCACGCACAACGGCCCAGCCCTGAACGACCGCCAATACCACTGCTAAATAACGTGTGTATTGGTTAATTTTAATACGTCCTGATTCACCTTCCTTGCGCAATTCGCCCAAACTCTTGCTGGTTGCGCTTAACAACTGCAAGACGATAGACGCAGAAATATACGGGAAAATGTTCAATGCCAACACCGACATACGCGACAGTGAACCACCACTGAACATATCAAACATACCCATCATTCCATTATCACCCTGGAACAGGTGCAAAACCGCCGATGCATTAACCCCCGGCAGTGGAATGAACGACCCAATACGATAAACAATCAGCGCCCCCAACGTAAACAGAATACGCTTCTGCAAATCGCCAAGATTACCGAAAAAGCCTTTTAAAAATTTCATTGTACGTGAATTTTAACCGTTTACAGGCATTCGGGAAATCCCGAATGCCCTATGTGATTTTTACAGATTAATTATTTTTGATTGTGCCACCAGCTTTAACAATTGCCGCTTCTGCTGCCTTGGACCATTTATCCGCAACAACATTAACAGCTGTCTTGATTTCGCCCTTGGCCAAAACCTTCAACCCACACATTGTGCGATTGATGATTTTTGCATCCAACAAAGAATCAATCGTGATATCTTTGCTTGCATCAATTTTGCCTGCAGCGATGAACTTTTCAATATCACCCAGATTGATTGTTACATAAGCCTTAGCAAATGGATTGTTGAAACCAAATTTTGGGAAACGACGCAAAATTGGCATCTGTCCACCCTGGAATGTCGCCTGCTTGCGTGATCCACTGCGTGCCTTTTGCCCCTTGTGACCACGGCCGGCTGTTTTACCAGAACCCGATCCCATACCACGACCAACGCGCGCAGCGCTTTGACGTGCACCAAAATTATCCATCAATGCATTTAATTTCATTTCTTTTTCCTTTTGTCCTATAACTATATTTTACATAGTTCTTTGTCGCATATAAACAAGTGCTTGTCTACATACTCGGTTTAATAATTATTCTGCGATTTCCACCAAGTGAGAAACTTTTGCAACCATACCGCGTACAGATGCACTATCTTCTACTTCTTTGGTTTTACCGATACGCCCCAGGCCCAATGCTCTTACGATTTTAACCTGTGCTTCTGGACGACCGATAGTACTTCTAACTTGTTTTACAATTATTTTTGCCATAATTCAAACTCCGTTTTTTTATATCTGTGCCCAGATTATTTTGCTTCCGCGTCTGCTGTTTCTAATTTCTTGCCATCACGACCTGCGATGATTTCTGCAACTGTCTTGCCACGACGTGCCGCGACAGTCTTTGGAGAATTCATTTTATTAAATGCCAAGAATGCTGCACGGATCATGTTGTTTGGATTATTTGAACCCTGTGATTTAACAACAACGTCCTGTACGCCCAAGCATTCAAATACTGCACGCAACGCACCACCTGCGATAATCCCAGTACCTGGAACTGCTGAACGCACAACCAATTTGCTGGCGCCATATTTTGCAGTGCTATCATGATGCAATGTACGACCTTCTTTCAGTGGAACGCGCAACATTTTTGCTTTTGCGGCCTTTGTTGCCTTCTGCACTGCTGCCTGAACTTCCAATGCTTTACCTTTACCAAAACCTACGCGACCTGCTTTGTCACCGACCACAACCAAGGCCGAGAAAGACATATTGCGACCGCCCTTAACAGTCTTAGATACGCGGTTGATAGAAACCAATTTATCTACCAAGTTATCCGTCTGCAATTTTTTATCATCAAAACGTGCCATTATAATACTCCGTCTTATTCAAATTATATTCTAACGCCACCTGCGCGAATTGCTTCACACAGTGCCTTTACACGACCGTGATAGCGATAACCGCCACGATCAAAATAACAGTTGTCGGCAATATTTGCTGCAACGATACGTTCTGCAAATGCCTTACCAACCAATTCTGCCCCTGCAATATTCCAACCTTTGCCGGCAAAAGCTTTTTCTTTTGATGATGCAGCACAGATTGTATGACCTTTTGTGTCATCGATTGCCTGAACTTCAATATGGCGTCCAGAACGGAAAACTGACAAACGAATCTTGCCAGGATTTTTTCTTTTCAACGCACCGCGATTCGCCAGTGTACGTCTTTCTTCAGAATTCAAATGTCTTAACATTTTCTTTTTCCTTTTTTCCAATTCCCGTAACAGCGGGAATCAATGTTAACTATTATTTCTTCTTACCTTCTTTGCGGCGAATCTTTTCACCCTTATAGAAGATACCTTTACCCTTATATGGATCAGCCTTACGAACCTTGTGAATCTTGTCAGCAAACTGACCGACCAAGCACTTATCCATACCTTTAACTGTAAATTCTGTTGGTGTTGCACCCATTTCAACGGTCAGACCCGCTGGAATGTCCATGATAACATCATGTGAATAACCGGCAACCAATACCAACTGTGAACCTTTAACAGATGCTTTATAACCAACACCTTTCATGTACATTGGTTTTTCAAAGCCTTTTGACACACCTTCTACTGCATTGCGAACGTTGCGTGCCATTGTGCCCCACATTGTACGTGAAGATTTTTCTTCTGCATCTTTTGGGTTAATAACAACCTGACCTTCTTCAATAACGATATCTACCAAGCCAGCATTTTTTGTATCTAATGGTAATTTCAATTCACCTTTTGGCCCTTTGACTACCAAGACGTTGTCTGCAATTGCGACTGTAACGCCATCACTCAGTTTAACTGGATATTTTCCTGCACGTGACATAACTTAATCCTCGCTTTATCTTAGATAACCTTGCACAATACTTCACCACCAACGTTCATCAAACGTGCTTTGTGGTCTGTCATTACGCCATTTGGTGTAGAAACGATAGCAATACCCAAGCCATTTAAAACTTTTGGCATTTTGGCACTGCCTGAATATACACGGCGACCTGGTTTAGATACAACGGAAATTTCCTGAATTGCACCATTTCCGCCAACATATTTCAATTCAACGATCAAATTTGAACGATGTTCGTCAATTGCATCGATACGGAAATCTGCAATAAAACCTTCTTCTTTTAATACAGACAAAACTGCTTGACGCAATTTGCTGTTTGGAACGACGATTGTTTCTTTACCTGCGTTTTGACCATTACGGATGCGGGTAACCATATCGCCGATTGGGTGTGATAGTGACATCTTTTTTACTCCTTAACGTCGCGGGGCGGTTTCGCCCCACATTGTTTCTACAACTGCATTGTCCACAGTTGGGTTTACTAATATTACCAGCTTGATTTACGTACGCCTGGCAATTTACCTTCACTTGCCATTGTACGAACCTGCTGACGACACAGACCGAACAAACGCGAGAATCCACGTGAACGTCCTGTTACACTGCAACGATTACGCAAACGTGTTGGGTTTGCATTACGTGGCAATTTTGCCAACTTTTTCATTGCATCAATTCTTTCTTCTGGTGTCGCATTAACAGACATTTTTGCCTTGATTGTTTCACGCTTTTTTGCA
>JAZLCH010000004.1:0-60154 GCA_045614145.1 Candidatus Enterousia sp.
TTTAAATCCAAATAGTAATTTTGAACCAATACGTTCGTTTTGCTGACCCTGCATGCCGACACCAAGACCGGTATAGAAATACCAGTCATGCCAATCCGCCAATATTATATCTTCGGACAACATGACGATTGGAATTGTATAGCTGTCCCAATGCCAACCGTACTTTTTGCCATAACCGACATTCATAATCAGACTTAATGACTGGCGCGCAGGTAGTCTGAAAAATGTTGTTGGTTGCGAATACTGAAACTGAAACATCGTGTATGGTACAAATTGACTGGGCGGTGGAATTAAAAATCCGCTGTTGACACCGGTGCCGACATTAAGTGCAATTTGATTTTCATAGCCACTGAAAAACGTGTTTGTATCCGCGTATGCAGATGATACAACAGAAGATAATAGTAAAGCGTATGTGATTTTTCTCATAACGCATATGGTATCATATTTTCAGTAGGGGTTCAATGTTAAGTTATTAAAAAAGATAATGATTGTAAATATGAATGAAATCACAGGTGTTGTTTTATCTTGCAATTGGAAAAAATGTTGTTATAATGCGTGGCGTTTGGCAGCGTAGCTCAGTGGTAGAGCAGAGGAATCATAATCCTTTGGTCGGGGGTCCGAATCCCCCCGCTGCTACCAAAATTCAAACCGGGTTTATCCCGGTTTTAATTTTGGTATAGTTGTGGCGGATAAGGACCCCAGGGTCCGGGGCGTCAGTTGGTGAAAACGAGTGTAAACGAAGTTTGAACCATACGTAGCGAAAGGGGCCCATAGAGCGAAAGCGAATATGGGAATCAGACAATCCCTCCGCTGCTACCAAAATTCAAACCGGGTTTATCCCGGTTTTAATTTTTGTTTGTATTATAACCTGGGGGGGGTGGTCGGACCACGGGATGACAAAGAGCAAAAAAACACCGCCACGGGGGCGGTGGGTTAGGTTTTTATTAATATTTTTTCGGATTATGGAACAGGATCAGTGCCCCAGAGTCTTTTTCCGCTGT
This sequence comes from Candidatus Enterousia sp., assembly GCA_045614145.1. Classification (GTDB taxonomy): domain Bacteria; phylum Pseudomonadota; class Alphaproteobacteria; order Rs-D84; family Rs-D84; genus Enterousia. Next base: position 1,002 of record JAZLCH010000004.1, read on the forward strand.
TTTGGAGCTCTATTTCATCCGCATATCTATTCTGGTATTCTATTGCTTTGTTAATTATCTCTGTACAAGGTTTGTCGGTATTGAAGAGCTGCATTTTGTAGTAATGTGGCCCATCGAATTCTACGTATTCTTCGTAATATGTGGCTAATTCTTCTTTGCAGAAATCATGCAGTTCATTTATAGAGCGTGCTTCAAACATAAAATTATAGTTAAATGCTTGGGACATAACATTCAGGCAATCCTTTTTATGGATTTCTTCATTGTTGGGCAGAAATCTGGTCTTCTTCTCATAGTGTTCACATCCGGCATAAATTGCGGATTGAAGCCAAAAAAATCTTACGTCTGGGGTTGATGTGTTAATTCGATCTGGGGCTTTGTTGTAGTCAAGATGTCTGTTATGATTTTCAACCAGATCTTTAATAAACTCGGAACAGTTTACGTTGTCTCTATATCCACTTATTGTAGTCCTCTTAAATCTGTCGCAAATCTGTCTTGGCGATTTTGCTGAGTTATCATTTATGTAGAAGTCAACTTCTATGGCGGCTAAATCATGTGCAACTTCTGGCGATAATGAACAATCGCGTTCAAGATATTTTTTTGCTGTTTGGTATATTGCGGTATAGCTCCAATTAACAGGTGTGTCTATGTTTTTGATGTCTTCTGCCAAGGCAGGTGTTATATTGCACAGTGTTAAAAGTAATATCATAAATTTTTTCATTTTATTTCAGCGCCCCTTCGCATTCTTCGGCAACGGTTGCCGCGCGTTTAATTGCATTTATCTGTGTTGCGTTAAATACTGTTGCTGTGGCTGATGCAACGGTTGTGCCGCCCGCCAATACATTTGCCGCAGTGTTCAGGTTCTGTTCCTTCTGAGTGTTGTCACCAACGCGAACATCTTTTGAATTTGCCGATGCAGATGTTATTGTGCCGGCCAGACCCAGTCCTGCACCAATGCCAGCTGATATTGTTGCACCCTTAGAGCGATTGTTGATTGGGGTAATATCAACAGTGGACCATGCGTCGCATGCGCGGATAATATTTTCTGCGCGTGCCAGTTCTGCGTCAGATGCAGTGCCGTCCATGCGTGCCTGCATGCGAACATTTGTCAGGGTTTTTATCGATAACAGGCATTCGTCGATTTGTTGTTTTAAATCCCCTTGGACCCGATTGTTGCCAGACATAATCGCGCCCGCAATGTTGGTCGCCGTGGCGGTTGCCAATGTGCCTGTGCGAATGTTCCCCAATTTTTGGGATTTTTGTTCCGCTTCTGATTTTTGTTTTTCTAATTCTGATGCGGAAGTGGCTTGAAGTGATGCCTGATATTCATTAAGGGCATCTTGCAAATTTGTGGCAGAAATTGTGATTGTTTCCAGGGGTCTGGTGGCATCCATTTGCTTCAGTTTTTCTTCCAGAGCAATAATTTCCTGGTCAATATTGCTTTTTTTCAAACCCGTCCCCAAGGCGACGCCACCAGCAATTGTGCCGGCGCCAGTTAGTGCAGTGGTAATTCCTGCCATTTTTTTCATATCATTTAATTCTGCGCTGATATTTCCACATGCGGTGCGGACATTTTCAATCGCCGCGGTCAATTCAATGGCTGCACCATTTGCAGCACCAATCCATAGTGAAAATAAAAATAGTAAAGAAATCTTCATTTAATCCCTCGTGTTCTTGTGTCGAATTATATCATAGGCAGAAGCGTTTTAAAAGTTTTTTTTTGAGGGGATGTATGGGGTTGACTTATCTTTTATATATTTTGTATAATGTAGGCGATTAGGCAATAAAAGGAAAGGAAAATGCGTAAGTTTTTGGTTGCGTTGGTGATGTTGTTCCCAATGAAAGTGTTGGCAAATCCTGCATGCCCTGTATGCACAATCGCAATTGGTGCAGGGTTGGATATCGCGCGTCGGTTGGGTGTGCCAGACAGTGTTGTTGGCCTGTGGGCTGGGGCATTGTTGACGCTGTTGGGGTATTGGATGTTGAAATGGATGGACAAGAAAAATTGGCATTTCCGTGGACGTGATACAATTGTTGTGACTGCGTCTGTTGCGATGATTGGGTTTGTGTATATGGGGACTGTTAAATATAGCCCTGTGTCTATTTGTGGGGGATTGGTTATGGATCCGGTCTTGTTTGGGACAATTTGTGGGGCGTTGATATTTATACTGACATCCAAGTTGTATGAATGGATGAAGGAAAAAAACGGTGGTCATGCACATTTTCCGTTTGAAAAGGTTGTTTTGCCAATTGTTGCACTGGCATTGGCCAGTTGGGCAATGATAGCATGTTTCTGATTATAAAATAAAGGGTGATAATATGAAAAAAATTGAATCTGTTCAGGAATTTGTTGAAAAATTAGATGCTGCAAAAAAGGTTAATCCAAAGGACTTGTCATCTGACCAGGATTTAACAATTGGTATTATGAATCTGATTTCGATTGAAGAACATCTGATGTTTTCAGGTGCAAAAACAGGCAAGACAGAATTCTATGATTTGATTAATGAAGTACGCGAAATGCGTAAAAATGCAATGCTGAAGATTATTCCGTCGTACGAAGGCGAAGTTTGGTGTATTTCCAAGCATTTGTTGGCGGCATCTATGCGTGTGTTCGAAGTGGGCACCAAGGCTTTGGCCGCCGGCGACAGCAAGATGGCGTATGATTTTTTTGACCAGTCTTACGAGTTATATTGTATGTTCTGGGGGCTGAATATGGGGATGTTGACAGGTGAAAAAAAAGACAGCAAACCTGAAAAAAAATCAGCTGTGGTCAAGGCAGCAGATGCCCCAGCCCCGGTCGCAAAAGAATCTGCTAAGGGTGGAATTGGCAAGCTGAAGAACTGGGTTAAGAATGCTGTTAACTGCTGCATAGAGTAAAATTAAATCTAATGGCATATCTAAAGCGGGTTGGTAATGGCTCATGTAACATTTGTACACTATGCCATTTCCAACCCGTTTATCTATACCATTATCCTTAATTTTAAAATAAAATCTGAAGACATATCTAAAAGGGGGGGATGGCTCATGTAACATTTGTACACTACGCCATTTCCAACCCGTTTATCTATACCATTATCTTTAATTTTATCCCCGTTGCAATGGGTGGGGATTATTTGCCCAGGCACAGTTGGCCGAATGTTTTATTCAGTACTTCGTTTGCGGTGATTGTGCCCAGAATTTTGCCAATTGAATCAGAGGCGCGGCGTGTGTGTTCGGCAAATATGTCATAGTTTTCGCCCGCGCCCAGGGCGCATGATAAATCGTCGCGTGCAGATTCCAGTAATGATTTTGTGCGCGCGTTCAGTGTTAATTTATCTTCGGCACCATCCATAATTTTATGTATTTTTTCGCGCAATGTGTCGGTCAGTGTTTTCATGCCATCGCCTGTTTTTGCAGATGTATAAATTACATTTTTTATATCATGTGTGTCGGTTGTGTCTGATTTATTTATAACAATAATTTCATTGTTGTGTAAATCGTTGGATGCCACGGATTGCGGCGTATAGACGTGAATTATAATGTCTGCATTTTTGATTTCGGATTTTGTACGTTCAATCCCGATTGATTCAATTTCATCGTTTGTTTCGCGAATGCCTGCCGTATCAGACAGGTTCACCAAAAATCCATCAATGTCCAGATTGATTGACACTACGTCGCGTGTTGTGCCGGCAATATCAGATACGATTGCGCGATTTGAACCCGCCAGATAATTAAATATTGATGATTTACCAACATTTGTTTCGCCAATCAGTGCCACATTTATCCCACCACGAATTGCGCGTGATGTCTGGTAATTATTCAGTGCACAGTCAATTTCGTTATACAGTTTTTCTGTGCGTGTGCGAATCGTTTCGCCAATATTTTGTGGCAGGTCGTCTGCGTTATAGTCCAGAATTGCCGCCGCATACGCCGATATTTCAACCATTTGTTCACGCCATGTGCTGTAGATATGGCTGTCGCGGCCCAACATAGAACGCAGGGCATGTTTGCGCTGAACATCTGTTTGTGCGTCCAACAATGCCGCCAAGCCATCAACATCAGCTAAATCCATTTTGTTGTTATAAAATGCGCGTCGTGAAAATTCGCCAGGGGTTGCCATGCGCATGCCCAAGGTTTTCAGATATTCAAATGTTGCGTTTATTGTTGCAGGCGCGCCGTGTGTGTGTAATTCAATAACATCTGTGCCGGTAAAAGAATATGGGGCAGGAAAATATATTGCCAGACATTGGTCAATCAGTTCGCCTGTGCCATCGGTCATATTAACAAAGTATGCATAGCGATTTTTTATTTCTGATTTTTTTATTAATTTCTTGAACACATCGGCCAGGCAGTCGCCAGAAATACGAATTACTGCAACGCCGGATTTGCCGTGACCGGATGATAGTGCAAAAATTGTGTCGTTATTATTCATGTTGTATTATTTCCCTTTGCTGATTTCTTTTAATGCCAGTGGGACCAGTTTGGATACATCTGCCGTTGGGTTCTGGTTCACCAGGTGTTGGGCCATTTCGATTATATCCAGACGGCGATAGCCCAATGATTCCAATGCCATCAGCAAATCGGGCAGGGCAGATGATGCAGACGCGCCTGCGCCGGCATCTGGTGCAAATAATGTTGCAGATGTGCCACCGATTTTGTTTTTCAGTTCAACAATGATTTTTTCGGCCATCTTTTTACCAACGCCGGGGGCGGTGGCGATTGTTTTTGCATCGTTTGTGGCAATTGCAGACATTAATGTGTCTGAATTTATCGTCCCCAGTATTGCCAACGCAACCTTTGGCCCCACGCCAGATACAGTCGTCAGCATGTTAAACAGGTTTTGACCGTTCAGGGTTGTAAAACCAAACAGACGAATGGAATCTTCGCGTACAATTGTTTCAATCCACAGTTCCACCGTTGATTTATGGGTCAGGTATTCGGCGGTGTGAACCTTGTACCCAACGCCGTTTGTTAATAAAATGATAAAACCATCGCCGATATAGTCAACAATGCCTTGCAATTTTCCAATCATTTGTTATCCTTTTGGGGTAATTTTAATCTAAATAAATAAAAAGGTCAAATATGAGTGGACACAGTAAATGGCATAATATTCAGCATAAAAAGGGCGCAGCCGACGCAGCACGCAGTGGTTTGTTTACAAAATTGGCGCGTGAAATTACTATGGCGGCAAAGTTGGGCGATAAAAACCCAGATAATAATCCACGCCTGCGTTTGGCAATTCTGACCGCGCGCAAGAATTCTATGCCAAACGATAATATTAAACGCGCAATTGAAAAGGCGTCAGGTGCAAATACAGAAAGTTATGAAGCCGTGCGCTATGAAGGGTATGGCCCGGGGGCGGTGCCTGTTATTGTAGAGGCGTTGACCGATAATCCACGCCGTACAGTACCAGAAATTCGCAATATCTTTGGTAAAAATGGCGGTAATATGGGCGAAGAAGGGTCTGTTGTGTTTATGTTTTCACGTGCGGGCCAGATTATGTACCCGGCGTCAATCGGCAAAACTGAAGATGAAATGATGGAAATTATTATGGAGGCCGAAGTAGATAATATGGAGGTATCTGAAGAAGGCTTTATCATCACAACAAAACCAGAAGATTTTATCAATGTTCAAAAATTCTTGGCCGATAAATTGGGTGAACCAGAACAGGCCGAACTGACATGGTTGCCAAACATGCCAATGGACTTGGACGACGAAACGTATGCAAAACTGGAAAAGTTGGTTGATGCGCTGGATGCGAATGATGATGTGCAGAAGGTATTTACCGCGGCAGAATAAACAAAAATAATTTATCTAAAAGTAAAACCGACAACTTATGTAACTTCTGTACACTGCGTTGTCGGTTTTTCTTTTATCTAAACCATTTTTGTTCATTCTGTCCCAGGGCGCAAAGGGGGGTAGTGTTTTTACACTACACTCGCAAACAACTGCGCATTTATAGCATTATCTTTTATTTTTGTTCCCGTTGCTGGGGGGCATTATATTTTTTTGTTGGTGTGTAAAAAAAGAACTTGTAAAAATTTTGCAATTTTGTTAAAATCTGTAACAGATATAAAAAGGAAGGGATTATGTTATCATATAAATTTAAACATCTTTGTTCACGCGTAATCGCATCGTTATCTGCGTTTGGATTGATTTCGATTAGTAACGAATCGGGGGCGAAGACGTTATCTGGTAGCTTTACTGATGCGCTACCTGGTGATAGTTTTAAGTATACAAGGGTTGGGGCAATGACCATGACTGCAAACATGCAGAATGTGACTGCGACGTGTACTATTAACGGGGCAACTGCGGCGGGTGCTACTGTTGCAAAAAATATTTCGTTCGATATTATGAATTCGCAAGGAGATATGGTTTCTGGATGTCAGGTAACATGTAAAGATGGGTATTTTTTAAAGGGTACCCAGGGGCAGAAATCGATAGTTTATAGCGGTAGTACGACAGGTGAGTATGCAAAAGATGTTATTGATACAGCGGCCAGTCCGTTCTGTGTGCCGGTGGGATCTTGTTCAAGAGGTAGTTCTTCAACTATTAAAAGTGTTACCCCGAGTATGGAAAGAAATGATATAACGGGGAAAGCTGGGGATGGGACTGCATATGTTGATTATAAGGCAAAATGTACATGGACATGTGCGGATGGTTATTCCGTTGGTGGTGGTGCAGATACAACTTCGACATTTTCTGGTAGTTCTGGTTATGCTACTGGTGTAATTACCCCAGACAATGCTTGTAAAGCCAGAACATTTAAAGTTACTTTTGATTGTGGTGCTGGGGCTACATATGGAACTACGTCTAATCAGTCGGGGACGGGACAGGCGACCTATAATTCTACCTTTGCCATTCCAGACAGTGCATCGTGTTATAAAATGGGTTACAGCTTTAAGGGGTGGAATGGCAGTACAAATTAGTCTTCAAAAACCGGGGGTGCCCCGGTTTTTTGTTTTTTTAATTGATCTAATCTTGTCATTTTGTGGTGTGCGGCGGGATGACAAAAGAAAGATAACCTGGGGCCCGCGATCGAGCCGCGGGATGACAGGGGTTGGGGTATTTGTTCTAATCTTTTTTAGTAAAATTTTATTTGTCATAATTTCTGGTTTATTAAATTCTTATCTGCATAAAATTTATATTTCCTTAGGTAAAAAAATTGTCATCCCGTGGCTCGACCACGGGATGACAAAGCGGTATAACCTGGGTCCCGTGGTCGAGCCACGGTATGGCAGATTAAAAAAAATCCCCTGATGGGGGATTTTAAATTGTGTGTATATGTTATTGTTGTTTTGCCTGTTTTTGTTCGTATAATTGGGCAAAATCAACCGGCTGCATAGTGAATGTTGGGAATCCAGATTCACTGGTCAGGCGCGTAATCAATGCACGTACCGATGGGAACAATAGTGTCGGAACGTCAATCAATAATGTGCGTTTCTTATCTTCTTCGTCAGATGCTTCGCCGTCCAATTGAACCAAACCAGAATAGGTGGATTCAATTAAAAAGATTGATTTATCGCCAGCATCCAGTTTTGAATGCACCTTGGTAATAACGTCAACCATGAACAAATTGTTGTCTGCACCCTTGATCTGAATATCGATATTGATTTCCAGCTTTGCCTGGCCGTTGTCGTTCTTGAAAAATAATTCTGGAACGTTTGGACTTTCAAAAGAAATATCTTTCAGAAACTGGGAAATAATATTAAAGTTTGCCATGATTTATTCTCCTTAGGTGTTTTGTTTTTTTGTCTTATATGCTCTGGACTTGCGCCCGTGTTTTATGTTAATATAGCATTATAAATATGTTTTACAAGTGTGGGGGTCGGGAAAAAATGATTTTTTTTAAAAAAAATAACTTTTTTCGTTTCAGTGGCGCATTATTTGCGGCATTTTTATTGGCGTCGTGCGATGTGTCAACGCCAACAGTTGTCGGGGATAATTCGGTAATCCCGTCTAATTTTAAACGCGTGTCTTATTCAGAATTGCCAGGTTGGCGCGATGATGATGTGCGATATGCACTGCAGGCGTTCCGTAATTCGTGCAAGGCAAAAATTCAATATACAGGACGATTAATCCCAGACCGCGAATTGTTCGCAGAAAAATGCAGAATGCTGCCGTCTGCATCGGCCGATGTCGCAACAGTGCGCGCATGGTTTGAATCTAATTTCCAACCGTATCAAATCTTTAATGATAACGGTGGTGACCGGGGGACGTATACGGGATACTATTCACCGATAATTCCAGCGTGCCGCACAAAAACCGCACAATGTAACGAGCCTTTGATGGGAATCCCAACCGATGGACGGGTGTACAAGGGGGTGCCAAAAAAAGATATTGTTGAAAAACAAATTGGACGCGTTTTGTACTGGGCAAATATCGTCGATGTGCAAAATATACAAATCCAAGGGTCGGGAAATCTGCGATTGGAAGATGGAACAGATGTTAAGTTGAACTTTGCCGCCGTTAATAATATGCCATTTAAATCAATCGGTGAAGAATTGCGTAATCGTGGTATCAGACCCAAAGGTGGATATTCGTCCGAGGCAGTGTGGCAACACCTGAAGGCAAATCCGTCGTTGGCAAAGGATGTGATTTATAAAAATCCGCGTTATGTTTATTTCTATGAATCAACACCGCCAGATGTAATTGGCAAGCTGGGGACGCCGCTGTCAAAAATTCGCAGTGTCGCAATGGATGATGATTTGTATACGCTGGGGTTGCCGGTGTATATAAATACTAACCTGTCTGATGGACGCCCGTTCCGCCGCCTGATGATTGCCCAGGATACAGGCAGCGCAATTCGTGGATGGATTCGCGCAGATATATTCTTTGGCAAAGGGGACGAGGCTTATAAGTTCGCACAGGGACAGCATGCACAGGGACAAATGTTCATCTTGATGCCAAAAGAATACAGTTATGTCAAGCCAAACTAAAAAAATTGAAGAACGTTCTAAGCGACCACAGACAATCGCAGGGGCGTTGGGTGGACTGATTAGAATGTTTGGCGTACGGGCGTCGGATGCAGACCTGGTACAGCGGTGGAATGAGATTATGGGGCCAGATATCGCGGCAGTGGCTGCACTGGCGGCAATTAAAAAAAATCGCGATAATACATTTAATGTTGTTATCAGACCAACTGTGCCGGCATATGCATTGCAGCTGTCATATCGCGCGGATGAGATTATAAAAAAAATAAACAAGTATTTCGGTTATAACGCAGTAAGTAAAATAAGCTTTAGAAAATGACAAAACGGGTGTTGGGTATTGACCCAGGTTTATTACATACAGGTTGGGCCGTAGTCGACAGCGCCGGTCAGTCACGAAATTATGTCGCCAGTGGCGTGATTTTGCCAAATCCAAAATTAGATATGTCACAACGACTGGTCTTGATTTTTCGCGAGTTGAGAAATATCTGTGAAACGTTCAGGCCTGATGAATGCAGTATTGAAATCATTTTTGTAAATAAAAACCCAAAAACAACTTTGCTGTTGGGACAGGCGCGGGCATCTGCAATTGTTGCAGTCGCAGAAAGTAATATCCCAGTATTTGAATATGAACCAAATGTTATAAAAAAAGCCTTGACCGGGGCAGGGCATGCCGATAAAGCCGCTGTTGATAAAATGGTCAAAATATTATTACCAGCGGCACACCCTAAAACTGCGGACGAAGCCGACGCAATTGCAATCGCGTTGGCGCATGTTAATACCATTAGATTTTAATCTTGTCCCGCGGTGGGGCGTTATTTTTCAAACGATGATTTGTCTGGAAAACGTTCGGCCATGAATTTCGCATTCGCACGCAGAATTCTGTCGTCTGTGTCACGTGAATCGTTGATACAGAAAATCGGCGCGCGTAACAGTGCATGTCGCGCCTGGGACGTGTCGGTGCATACAACCGGTGAACGACGAATCCAGGGCGAAAAGATTGTGTTGTATATTGCGTTTATAATTTTATGACGCGAATGTTTGCGCGCGCGGCTGTGGATAAATACTGCGCGACCTGTTACTAAATCGTACAGATTAAATGCCCAACGCTGAATTTCATTGTTTGTGCGGAATTTGTTCCTAATCTGTTGGTCAACCAGGCCGGTTATCATCGGGTGATTGCGACATTCAATCCATGATGATTTTATATACGGATCAATCCCATGCGATGGACGATATTTATAAACGTCTTGACCAAATATGGCGTTTATAATTTTTGCAGACAGAATTAATGTCTGGGTGTATTCATCAACGCGTGACATCCATTGGCCGATATTCTGGGACCGTTTGGAATGATTGCTGTACATAACCCGGGCGCGGCCGTTCGCGTCATAGAAATATGATGGCGATAATGGGCGATTAAAAAAAATGTCGTCATTCATCAGCAGAAAATGCTCGGACAGGTTGGGGATGTTCGGTATGCACATTTCAATCGCAGTTGCATTAAATGTTGGCAGGGCATCGTGTGGTATAATCTGCTCGTGCGGGATGATTGTAATCTTGGGGTGTTGGGTGTTTAGCCAACGTGGTACCTGATTAAATCCAGTGATGATGTATATGTGATTTACCCATGGCGCAAATTTTTCAACGCTGCGCAGAGAATATAAGAATTCGCCGTTGTCGCGCCATCTGGCCTCAATCGCGGCGTCGGCATAGACGGGTTTTTCACCGCGAATGATTTCTAGCCATTTGTCTTTCTCGGCACGCCATTTGGCGTCGGTGTCGTCAACCCATAAATATACAAGGTCTATTTTCATGTCGTTTTGCATGGTTAAATTCCTGATTTTCTGAATCGTGATGGTATTTTTACAACCCATTTTATCCCCAACATTCCAGGTTTGTCCAGCGCATATATTGGGCGAAATATACGCTGCATAATGCGGGCAATTTTTATATGTGTTTCACCGCGTGGGATGGAACGTGAAACAAGGTTTATTGTCCCGTTGCCACGACGACGCAGGTGGTTTACCCAATCAGCACCACGATTTGCGGCCTTGGACAGTAACATATTCATGTCGACGGCACCAAAATGTAATAAATATAGATTGTTGTCAATGTGAAAGTTGTGATTGCGTATGCTGTGAAATCCGCTGCCCCATTGGACGGGACGGTTTATTACAACAGGTTTGGTGTAGCGGGTTGACAGCAGTGCATATTCGCGCTGGGCCAAGAATGGCTTGGATGCGTCCAGGGCGGATTCGTGTTTCATGTGTTGACCAATGTCCAGCCCCAATCCAGAAAGGGTCGTTTTTATGTCCTTGCTGGATAAATATTCGGCCAATGTTTGGTTTAATGTTGGCTCGACCATTAAAAATTCGTCGCAGTCGCATCCAATGACAATGTCGTACGTCTTTAACAGTTTGTTAGCCAATTCAGACATCAGGCCGATGCGATATTTGTCGCCCGCACTGCGTGACATGTCGGTGTGCGGTAATTTTGTTATGTGGGCAGAACCTGCGTTTTCTGGAATGTTTTGGTCGTCCCCGTCCAGGTAGATGTACAGATTTTTATGCCCTAAATTTCTGCCGTAGTATTCAATCCAGCGTGACAGGAAAAAATCGTCGTTGCGGCCCATGGTTATCGCAGCAATTTTTTTTAGTTTTTGGTTTTTCATATCCCCTCGTTCAATATCTTGTACAGCGCGTGATGAATGCGGCGCGTTATTATTTTTAGCGGATTTTTCGTCAGAAACCATTTTGTGTATTTCTTGCCATGGGTATCAATAACAGAATTGTATATCGCATCCCGGGCAGGGGCAGGAATGTGGTTTAGTACATATAGAACCTGGGCGCCCAGGGCGCCGTGAGTGCGGCTTGTCGCAACGCGTTTCATAAAAGGCATTTTTGCACGATATAATTTTTTTACACGATTGTATATTCCGCGACGCGCAACTGTGTACAGACAGCACCATTTGTGACCGTGCGCGGTGATAAGCCTGCTTAGCCCATGTTCATACTTGCGGGTAATTTCGCCCTTGGACGACAGCTTGGTTACGTCGTTTATAAATGTGTCAAACCAGGTGGAAAAAAACACTTTTTTTCGCAGACCAACAAACCATGACTGTATGTGTGGGTGGTCGTGGTGCGGATTTTTTACAATTCCAAATGCGTCACAATCACCAGATTCCATTTTATTAAAATAGGAGGTCATGTCGTAGAGTGGACCGTATACAGAATCATTTACCAGATATAGAATGTCATAGTCGGATATGTTCAGATTTTTTTTTGCCCAATTGTACGCACGCTTGTACGAACCAAAATCATATTCGCCATGACGCACAGCGCACGTGTATACGCAGTGTTTCTGAACCTTTTTTAATTCTGTGGCCGGACAATCAGAATCCATTATCAAGATAATGTCACCAAATTTTTCCAGCGAACGAACATAGTAGGTCAAGGCATCATCGATTTTGCCTGATTTGTTGTAACCTGCAAATAAAAACAAACGTTTGTTTGACATTATGATAGTTTTCCCGTTATTTATAGTCTATAATAACTGCAAGCGTTTTGCAAGGTTTATGGAGTTCAAAATGAATTTAAATATTTATACAGACAGAAATTATAAAAAGGCTTTTGAATCAAAAATTGCCAAGCTGCGTCAATATAACGATATGCGTGTCGATGTGGTGAAAAATGGAACGTTTGTTGTGAATACAGAAATATCTGCATATGGTGTGTTTGATGCAAATGGAAAACTTGTGGAGTCTTCGTTACAGTATCGCGGTAAAAATACTCAATTTGTCCCATCGTATGTGCCGGCAAAAGATTATATGGATTGCGATGCGGTATTTTTAGGTAACGCGTATCATCATTTTGGGCATTTTATTATAGAACATCTAAATCGGGCATGGGGAATTGAAAAGATTCACAAGGATAATGTTAAATATGTCTTTGTGGATAATAAAAACATTGGTGCAAAATCATGGTTGTTTGAATTTACAGATATGTTGGGAATTGCACGTGATGATGTACTGATTTTAAATAAATCAATGCGATTTAATAATGTTTATATACCAACCCAATCTTTGAATAATTCGGGAAATATGTGGGCGCCTGAGTTCAAGGTCGGTTTTGATATAATGCGGGAAAATGTTGTCGCAGAACAGACTTATGAACGTGTTTATGTGTCGCGGGCAAAATTACCAGAAAATATGCGTACATGGAACGAAGAAAAAATTCAAAGAGTTTTTGAAAGAAACGGATTTCATGTCATTTATCCAGAAACATTGCCTTTGCATCAGCAGGTGGCAATTATCGGTAACTGTAAATATCTGGCGGGGTGCGCAGGGACAGCATTGCATTTGGGGATTTTTATGCGACCAGGGGGACGCATCGTGCAATTAAGACGCAGCAGCGAGATAGCAGACAGCAGCGCACTGCAATGGCGGATGTGTATGATAAAAGGATTGGATTTTGATGTTGTTTCGGCATCTGTAGAAGAATTTAAATCAAAGCATGGCGGCGCGCATGCTCCACAGATAATTGGGGGAACAAAATATCTAAAGCAATTCTTTGATGATAATGGTTTTGTGTATATCCAAGATGATTTAATCCCAGATGATGCGGCGTTGGCTGAATATCGCCAGGCATTAAAAGATTTCAAAAAAAAGAATGGTGGACAAATTGCTTTGAAGTTAAAGCGTGCACTGATTAAGATAATTGCATGCGCTGTGCCGGGACGCGTGAACCGTGGCCGGGTCAGAAAGTATTTGAAAGAGCATTTGTAAAAAAAAACGCCGTATTGGCGTGTTTTTATTTCTTGCCAAAGTGTTTCTTTAGTATTTCGTATGCGGTGGATATGCGGGCAAATTCAGCGGCTGCATTTTCTTTGTCTGTTGCGGTGTCTGGGTGGTGTTTCTTGGCCAGAGCGCGATATTTTACGCCCACTTCACGCCATGTGGCAGATATGCCCAGGTCAAATACTTTCAGGGCAGATACAACATTAGTGGGTAGCTTGCTTTTTGCAGGCATGCGGTCGAATTTGCCACGACCGGTGATAAAATCGTTTATAAATTTTGCATAATCTGATGCGTCTTTGTTGGCGGTGTCTTTGTCCTTTAGGGATTCGCCAAAGGTTTGACGTTCCCAGTCGGCTTCGATTTCGTCGGGTGTCATATCCGCATAATAATTCCAATTTTTATTATATTCGGCGGCGTGTTCTTGACAGAAAAACCAATAATCGCGCAGGTCGCGTGTTTTCGGGGCGCGGCATGTGCCAGCCTTGGTGCAACCAGGTTTGTCGCATTTTTTTATCATTTGTTTTACCTTTTTATTTTTTTGCCAATGGATGATGGTTTTCAATCGTTTCACACAGTTTTTCAGGCATTACATGTGTGTATATCTGGGTTGTTGATATATCTTCGTGTCCCAGCATGGTTTGAATCGCGCGCAGGTTTGCGCCACCCGCCAACAGGTGCGAGGCAAATGAATGGCGCAAGACATGTGGGCTGACCCGGTCAGGGGTAATGCCAGACAATACAGCGCATTTTTTTAATATCTTGAAAAAACCATCGCGGGTGATGTGACCAGATTTGCCATTTGATGGAAATACGAATTTTGAATCTGTTTCGCCGCGCATATCCAGCCATTTGTTCAGTGCGTGTATCGCCGCATCGTGCATGGGAACCAGACGTTCTTTGGCGCCTTTGCCATGTATTAATAATTTATCCCCCAGAACAGCAGTCATTGGTAATTCGCACAGTTCAGATACGCGCAGACCAGATGCATACAGCAGTTCAATCATTGCACGCAGACGAATCGAATTTTTTATGTCGCTTGCGCTGGATATTAATAATTCGATTTCTTCTGTGGATAGAAATTTTGGCAGGGCGCGATTATGCTTTGGTAATTCCAGGTTTGTTGTTGGATTGGTTGTGATGATTTTTTCCAGCATTAAAAATTTATAAAAACCACGCAGGGCAGATGCTTTGCGTGCGATGGACGACGCCTTGTCGGGCAGGGTGGACAGGTATTCTTGGATTACAGTTGATGTGGCAGATAATAATCCACCATCAATTGCGCCATCTGCCAGGCGCAGGTCTGATTCATAACTGCGCAGCGTTTTTTCACTGCGTCCGCGTTCTGCAGACAGGGCTTCTAAGAATATGTCAATGTAATTCATTATGGGTATACCACTATCTCGGTCATGTGTGGTGTGGTGGAAAATGATATAATCATTAATATGATTAATATCGCAATTAATATCCACATCAGTATTTTTGGAAATTTAGAATTCTTTTTTTTCTTTTTAATTGGCATGTCGTGTCCCTGTTAAATAGTATCAAAGCTGGTTATGAATATCCCTGCGCCGGCGATAATAATCAGCGGTGGCGCAATTATGGACAATATTGGGGGCAGCGTACCAGTTGTACCCAATGCGTTAAACATGTTGATTAAGAAATACAGCGCAAAGCATGTAACAATCCCCAAACTGAATTTAACCCCAAAGCTGTAATTGCGACGCTGTTTGGTCTGGGAAAATGCAACCCCCAGAGCAGCCATTGATATCATTGTTAATGGCAGAAACAGCAGTGTCCACAGCTGGATTTGATGACCGCGAATTGGAGCGCCAATGGATTCCATGCGCGTAATAAAATCAGGTAATTGCCAGAACGATATTTGATCGGGTTGCAGATACCGGTCAAGTACAGTTTGTGGGGTTAATAATGTGTCGATTTGCCAATCTGATTTCTGGGTGGTGCCGTCAGAATTCCATATCGTTGCATCTTCTGCAGATAGCCCAGAATCAGACAGGGTTACGGTTTTTGCCTGGATGCGATTTGTTAATTTAAAATCGGAATCCTGGGTGTAAATGGTTGTGTTTTCAAAAACCAATGCGCCATTGGATTTTTGTATGCCGTCTGCGTTCATGGTGATAAAGCCGGTTTCAGATGATTCGCGCAGCCAGATACGATTGTCTATTAATTGTAAATGCTCGGGCGTGATTTTTTTTGCATTAATGCTGACCGAATATGGGTTTATTACAGTTGTGGCAAATGCGCCAATCAAAAACGCACCAATGAAAAATGGACGCGCCGATTGATACGGGGACAGACCTGCGCTGGATATAATAATGCCTTCGCTGGATTTCGTAAGGTTGTATGATGTTAGCAGCGTACCCATAAATACCGCCAGTGGCAGAAACATTGGTACATATTCTAACAGACGCGCCCATGATTCATACAGGGCTGCAATGGCGTCGGGATTTGATGGCAAACGCTCAACAAACGTTACCGCCAGAATTATACCGCATACAACCAACATCACCAAACCGACGCCACTGAAAAAGCGGCGCAATAAAAAACGGGTTAAGATATTAAGCCTAAACATATTATGTATACTATACATTGAAATTTCATAATTGCAAAATTAAAATGATTGCGTATAATTTGCCGAATAATATTTAAATTAAACAGGAAGCAGAAAATGGAAAAAAAGCCAATATCACGGGTCGGATTTGATAACTTGATTAAGGAATTAAAGGATTTAAAGGAAAATCAAAGGCCCGAAATATTAAAAACAGTTCAGTGGGCGCGGTCACTGGGGGATTTGTCGGAAAATGCAGATTACAGCGCGGCACGTGAAAAACAGCGCCAGATTGATGCGCGTATTCGATTTATCGAAGGGGTAATTGAAAATGCTGTTGTGATTGATGTAGATTCGCTGTCGGGTAATCGGGTCGTCTTTGGGGCGCGCGTCGTTGCCGAAGACGAAGATGGAAACAAAATGCAATGCAGAATTTTGTCTGATATTGAATCTGATGGGCGTACGGTTATTTCGTGTACCAGTCCGGTTGGACGCGCAATGATTGGGCGGTGTGTGGGGGATACGTGTATTGTAAAACTGCCAGGTGGTGAAAAAGAGTACGAGATTTTAGAAGTTACTTTTAAAGAATAGGGTGGAGGGATGCCTGTACGCGTATTGCCCGATTTTCTGATTAATCAAATTGCCGCAGGCGAAGTGGTTGAACGCCCCGCCAGTGTGGTCAAAGAATTGGTGGAAAATGCACTGGATGCGGGGGCCGACCAGATTATGATTGATGTGACCGATGGGGGACGCACATTAATTTCAATTATTGATAATGGATGTGGTATGGGGCGTGATGACCTGTCGCGCGCAATTACACGACATGCGACATCAAAATTACCAGATGATGATTTGTTAAATATTAACTTTATGGGATTTCGGGGCGAAGCGTTGCCGTCAATTGCATCAGTATCAGATATGACAATTGATACATGTAATGGTGTGGATGAAAACGGGTGGCAGATTGATGCGTCAACCGGAGAAGTTCGTCCGTCAGACTGGGAAAGCGGAACGCGTATTCGGGTTCAGAATTTGTTTGCAAAAACGCCGGCGCGATTAAAATTCTTGCGCGGGGATCGGGCGGAAATGATGTCTGTGCTGGATGTGGTAAAGCGTTTAGCAATGGCGCGAAGTGACGTTGGATTTACACTGAATAACAAATGGCGATTTCCAAAAAATGAAGATTTATTGTCACGAATAGAATCAGTTATGGGCGGGGATGTTGTGGGGCGTATGCTGGAAATTGATGCGACGTCAAAGACAAATTCAGGGATGAGATTGTCCGGGTATATATCCGAACCGACATTGCGGCGCGCATCCAGTGTGGACCAGTTTTTGTTTGTAAATGGTCGTCCGGTCAAGGACAAGGTGTTGGTTGGTGCATTGCGTGCAGCGTATATGGATGTTATGCATGCGCGGGAATTTCCGCTGTGTGCGCTGTATCTGACGGTGCCAACAAATGCGGTTGATGTTAATGTGTCGCCGGCCAAGACCGAAGTGCATTTCTTGGAACCAACGCATGTGCGGTCGTTTATAATCAAGACGTTGCGTGACCGTTTGGCCCAGACAATGGTTTCGCCACGTGCGCCCGCGCAGCCAATGGTGATGCAGGCGCCGGTATCTGCACCCAGGTTTGATTTTGGAATTCGTCGTGATGCATTTCGGGTGTGTGATGATATTGTGTCGGTGTCTGCGCCCATATTTGAAAATCATGCACCGGTGGTGCGTGAGTGTGTTCAGAATGTTTGTGATGAAAGTGCACCAGTTGCAGAATCTGTGCCATATATGCCGTTGGGACGTGTTGTGGGCCAGGTGGGGAATAAATATATCATTGCCCAGAAAGACGACAATATGATAGTTGTTGATCAGCATGCCGCGCATGAACGCATTACATATGAAAAACTGCGTAATAATAAAATTAAGACCCAGCCGTTGTTAACGCCAATTGTTGTAAATATGCGCGCCGAAGATGTTATGGCGATTGCATCAATTGCCGATGAATTAAAACAATCCGGTCTGCATGTTGGTGAATTTGGTGATGGGGCGATTGCGATTTTTGAAAAACCGGCTGATTGGGATATGAATTGGGCAGATGTATTGCGGGCAATTGCGGATGAGGTGCGCGCCAACGGTCATTCGTCACAATTGAATGAAAAATTGCATTTAAAATTAGCAAACTATGCGTGCCATCATTCGGTGCGGGCGGGACAGAAATTGGATTTGGTTCAAATGGATGCATTGCTGCGCGATATTGAACGGACCGAACGGGCGGGGCAATGTAATCATGGGCGCCCGGTTTATAAAATTATTCCGATAACAGAAATTGATACTTGGTTTGAACGGTTGTGATGATAAAAACGCTTTTATTGGCGGCGAAAATATGATAAAATTGTTGTAAAATTGTATTATTCCAAATAAATTTGTGGGGGGGATTTTATGAAAAAGTTTTTAACAATTGCATTATTGTGGTGCTTAGTTGGAGTGCCTGTATGGGCTGCTACGTATAATTGTCAGGTGCAGGAAATTAGTCCATTGTCATTTAAAAGTTCCAATGAGTTTTTGTTTGTTACGGTTGCAGATTGGAATCATTCTAATGGCAAGGCATTGGTTTGTGGGCATAGGACGACAAATGGTTGTGATAATGGGACAATGGTTTTTGTGACGGGACATCATTATCATACGAATAAACTTCGTACAGATACATGGTTCTATGAGTGTTCAAGCACAGGGGCAAATTCATGGGATGCAGTGGGGGTTACTTCTTTGCCGGAGTGCAATTCGTTAGATGGAATGGAATTTATAACAAGAATTAGTGAAAAATATGTCTATGTTCCCAGTGATGTTAAAAGAAAGTATGCGTCTAGTTCATATTATATTTCTGATAAGTTTTGTTGGTCGGACAAACAAAAGTCCGTTGCACCAGACCCAGTAGTTGTACAACCAAAATGCCCGGATGGCAGTAGCGAAAAGATTTTAAGCCAAAATGGTTGCAAAAGCAATGAAACGTTTAACTGTGAAAAATTTACCGATGGTAAATGTGTTTGCGGAAGGTGTTTGCCGAAAGAAGTACAGGAAGGTGATCCGTTGAAAAAATGTCTGGATTCACGTACAACCAGGGAAGGCAAGGCGTGTTGCTATCTGCCGAAATCGGTCGCAACGTGGAATGGCAAAAACTGTATTTGTCAGCCAGAGGATAAGATGGAATTCAAAATCGGGGCGAATGGAAGTGGATTTTGCCAGGCTAAGGAATTAAAGGCAGGTGAAAAATTCCAGTGCGATGCAAATATATTGGCGCAATTGGAAGCGTGGGAAAATGAATGCAAAGACCAAGAACAGATTGTCGAATGGATAAAAAGATTAAAAGAGCTGTGCAAGTCAGATGAAGTAACTGTACAGAAATTTAATGAGTATTATTCAATGTTGTTGGCGCTGGGGCTGGGTAATTGTACATGGGATAATAAAATAGAAGTGGATGTTGATGTTAAATTGCCAGGCGGTAATGGTGGTGATAGGAATGCGGAATTATCGAATTCACGTCGCAAGATTTCAGATGCACATACTGTCTTGCGCGGGATGGCCGATACTTTCAAGGTCAGCGTATGGAAGGATGAAGAAGGCAAGTTCAATACAGCGCGTTTGGCGTCTGATTCTGTTGCAGCGGTTGTGCTGGGGACGACAGGTGCGTTGGTGACCAGTAATATCGTAAAAAAGAATCAGGTTGAAAATGGATTTGAAGATATAAAATGCACCATTGGTGGCCAGACGGTTGCCGATTGGGGGGATGAGTTCCGCGTCGGTATCCAATAAACAGATGATGGAAAGACAGAAAATTCCCCGTTTGGGGGATTTTTTTTATTTGGTGTCTGGTGTTTGGGGTATGTGTTTTGTGGTAATGGGTGGATAATAGGCGGGAATGTTTATTTTCCCTTTACTTTTGTGGGTTTATTTATTATCGTGACCGTATTAAAGTAAGGAGAAATCTGATGGAAGAAACAATTAATGTCGCAGAAGGTGTCGCAACATCAGTTGCACCAGTCGCGCCCCAGGGCAGCTCGTGGGGAATGATTTTGTATCTGTGTGCGGTCTTTGCAATTATTTATTTCTTTATGGTTCGGCCAAATAAAAAACGTATGGCAGAATATCAAAAAATGCTGGATTCATTACAGGTGGGTAATCGCGTGATTGCTGCAGGTATCTATGGCGAAATTAAGAAAATTAATGAAAAAACAATAGAAGTAGAAATTGCCAAGGGTGTTGTTGTCGAAGTGGCAAAGAATGCTGTGGTGGCGGTTGAATAAAAGCAGGGTAAGAAAGGATAAGGGTATGTTTAAAAAACTGGCGATTGTATTTACAGCGGTCTTTTGTGTTATGTTGGCGGTGCCAACGTTGGTGCCAGGCGTGGCGCCATATTTTCCATCGTGGATTAAACCGGTGCCGCTGGGGCTGGATTTGAAAGGTGGGGCCCAGCTGCTGTTGGAGGTGGATACAGATACAATGTTGAAAGAAAAAGCAACGCAGCTGTATGATGAAACCCGTGTCAACATGATTGATAGAAACAAAGGGGTTATTCGTTTTTCAAATTTGCGTAATGCGGATGGTGTGGTGTCGCTGGTTGTAAAAAACGAAGATGATGTGTCCAGTGCCAAGGGACGTTTGAAAAATGCATTTGCAGGTACCGTTGATGTGTCGTCAGATGGCAAGGTTATTACGCTGCAGTATACGGAAAAGCAAAAGCAGGAAATGATTAAAGATGCGCTGGCGCGCAGTATTGAAATTGTTCGTCGTCGTATTGATGCGCTGGGGACAAAGGAACCTTCGATTCAAAGTCAGGGGGGGAAATATATCTTGGTGCAATTGCCGGGGGTTGATAATCCAGAACGTATCAAGGAACTGATTGGGCAGACGGCAAAGATGTCGTTCCATTTGGTGAATGAAAGTGTGTCGCCCGAACAGATTGCGTCGGGACGTGCGCCAAATGGCACACAGTTTATGCCGTATATGGATGCGCCGGGTCAGGTTGTGCCGGTCTATTCCCGGGTCGAGGTATCGGGTGAATCTTTAAAGGATTCTCAGGCGGATTTTGACCAGAATAATATGCCGGTTGTGTCGACTGTGTTTGATGCATCAGGGGCGCGTCGGTTTGCAAAACTGACGACGGAACATGTGAATGAACGCTTTGCAATCGTTTTGGACGGCAAGGTTTTGTCGGCGCCGGTTATTCGCGAGCCAATTCCAGGTGGTCGTGGTCAGATTTCAGGCGGATTCACATTGCAGGGCGCAAAAGATTTGGCGGTGCTGTTGCGTTCGGGGGCGTTGCCTGCGCCATTGCAGGTGATTGAAGAACGTGTTGTTGGTGCAGGATTGGGTGCAGATACAATCGCGGGTGGAAAGATCGGTGCGGTCGCAGGTATTATTTTCATCTTTATTTTCTTGCTGACGGTCTATCGCGGATTTGGTGTAATTGCGGCAATATCTTTGATGGTGAATTTAGGGATGATTGTTGGATTGACGGCCCTGTTCGGTGCAACATTAACATTGCCAGGTATCGCGGGTATCGTGTTGACGTTAGGTATGGCGGTGGACGCAAATGTGTTGCCGTTTGAACGTATACGCGATGAAATCAGGACAGGAACGCCACCATTGCGGGCGACAAATCTGGGGTTTGAACGTGCGATGAAGGCGGTTTTAGATGGAAATTTGACCACTTTGATTTGTGGACTGGTGTTGTTTCAGTTCGGGGCAGGTCCAATTCGTGGGTTTGCGGTGACACTGTCAATCGGTATTTTGACGACACTGTTTACATGTGTATGGCTGACCAGGGTTTTGGTTGATTGGTACATGAACGGTAAGAACAAGAAAATTGGTTTTGTCGGTGGTGGTAAATAATTAAGGCAAAGGGGAAGTGTTATGAAATTGCAAATTATGAAATATCGCAAGGTGTCCTATATCGTTTCTGGGGTTTTTATCCTGATGTCGGTATTGTCGCTGTTGGTGCGTGGGTTGAATTATGGTATTGACTTTTCGGGTGGTATCGCGATGGAGGTTCAGCCGATTGTTCAAGACTATGGTATTGAACAGATGCGCAGTGCGTTAAGTGAATTTAAACCAGAATTGCAGACGGTCGATGGCAATGCAATTTTGATTCGTGTCGGTCTGCCCAAGGGGTCAACTGATGCACAACAAAATGAACGCGTCAGTGAAATTAAAAATATCCTGGGCGACAATGTGCAATACGAACAGGTGCAGATTGTTGGGCCAAAAATTGGTGGCGAATTGGTTCGTGGTGGTATCTTGGCCATCTTGTTTGCGTTCGTTATGATGGCAATTTATGTTTGGATTCGATACAAAGGCGGGTATGCGGTTGGTGCGTTTTGTTCGCTGTTCTTGGACTTTGTGTTGATGTTCGGGTTCTTTTCAATTACAGGATTGGAATTTAATCAGACTGCGATTGCTGTTATTTTGACAGGTATTGGTTATTCTATTAATGATAAGATTGTTAACTATGACCGAATTGATGAAAATGTAAAAAAATATCATAAAATGCCAATAGGCGATTTGATTGATTTGTCAGTAAATGAAATGCTGCGTCGTACAATGCTGACCAGTGTGTCAACACTGTTGGCAATGGTTGGTTTGGCGATATTTGGCGGACAGTTATTGCGCGAGTTTGCCTATGCAATGGGATTCAGTGTAATTATGGGGACGTTTACCAGTATGTATATATCAAATATTATGCTGTATCACTTTAATTTACGTGATTCTGATAAATAATTTCGCGGCGGCATTACAAACGGGGGGAAAGGAAAAATGGGAATAAAAAAATTCTTGATTTGTATAACACTTGTCCTGGGGGTGATGCCGTGCAGTGCCAGTGATTTGTTTTTTGCCGATGAACCAATTCAGGATGGACTGAACGTTTTTGATGTGTCCAAAAATTTTGCAGAAATTTATGAAAAGTTAGATGGTGTGAATTGGGGTGGAAAAAACCTGAATGTCGCAATAGAAAGTCTGGAAAATTTAAATAAATCTGCACATATTGCAGCGACTGATGAACGCGTAGTGTTGGTGTGGGATGATTCAATTGTGGCAAATTTCCCACGACCACAGGCCGGGGATTGGAATGGTTTTGGTGAAATCACAACGGCATTAGTATTAAAGATGCGTGAAAATGATGCCTATATGCGAGGATTGACCGAAAACGAAATGTATCAGGTTGTTGTGGACAGTCTGATGCGTGGGGTTGATGAAAATGGACGCTATATTTTTTCAAAAGCGGCCGAGATTGCAGAAGATGGACGAATATTGACCAGTGTTGGAATCGAAGGTGGGCGCGATGCGCGTGGTAATTTTCGCGTGACGGGTATCTATAAGGGCGCGCCAGCCGATACCGCTGGTATCAGTGCAGGCGATTTGATTGTTCAAATTAATGGTCGCGATGTGCGCGATATGTCAGATGCTGAATTGGCAGATGTTATGACGGGATTTAATTCAGGAACCTCAAAAATAAAACTGCTGACCCCGTCGGGGGATAAAGATGTCGTATTGCGACGTGCAACAATAATTTTGGCCGATGCAGATATTGTTCATCGCAGTAATCCAGAAACAGGTGGCATGCTGGAAATAGTCGTGCATAAGATTTCAGATGGTGCAGTGCAGATTATTAATGAAGCCTTGGCGCGTTATGCGGATGTGTCTGGAATTATTTTAGATTTGCGGGCGGCGACCGGCGATGATGAACGGGCGGCTGCTAAGTTAGCAGGTTTGTTCGTGGGGGCAAATCCTGTAATGCGAATTGTTGAAACGGCCGGAGATGAGATTGAAGTGGTCCCAGGTGGCGCAGCCGTGACAGATGCACCGGTTGTCGTGTTGATGTCAAATATGACACGTGGCACAGCCGAGGCGATTGTTGCCGCGTTCTATGAAAATATGCGTGGGGTTCTGGTTGGAACACCGACGGCCGGGGCGGCGCGAATTGCATCAACAATTGATTTAAGCAATGGTGGGGCGTTGGAATTACTAAACAAATCAATCAAAACAGGCCAAGGGCGTTTGATTGATGGGCGGGGGCTGTTCCCGATTGTTTGTCTGTCGAATATCCGCAGTCGCCAGCATCAAGATGCATTTTTCTTGAATGTTATTAATAATGATTTTCATGCCCAGGATTTTAATAAAACGACAAACGTTAAGCCGGCAGATATTCGTCGTGGATGTCCGGTTATAACCAGCGGAGAAGATGAAGACGCATTGGCAACAGCTGTGTCTGTTAAAATCTTAACAGATGCCAAAGTCTATAACAGATTAATTGCAGAATAATATATATAATTTAGGGGGCGTGGCATGTTTTTGACAAAGGATAATCAGATAAAATGGCATAAAATGGGTGTGGCGGCGTTGGTAGTCGGGGCCTTGGTGTTGATGGGGATTTTTTGGTTCGATAAACCATTGTTTGTTCTTATACGCGAATTAGATTGTCCATTGTGGGCGTGGTTCGATGTGGTCTTGGCACCCAAGGTTTGGATTATTGCGGCCTTTATTGCGG
The DNA here is from genome assembly GCA_045614145.1 of Candidatus Enterousia sp. GTDB lineage: Bacteria > Pseudomonadota > Alphaproteobacteria > Rs-D84 > Rs-D84 > Enterousia. Next base: position 25,811 of record JAZLCH010000004.1, read on the forward strand.
CGATGGTGTTTTGTGCAAAAAAATGTGTTAATACAGATTGTGATTTTTTGAATCCAATTGGCAAGAAAAACTTTTTTGTTTATATAAAAAACTTTTTCGCCAAGACCAAGACAAATAACGCGTTCTTGATTTTTTACAGTGTGCTGGGGGCGGGAATTGTTGTAAAGATTTTGAAAACGTTAATTGGTCGTGCGCGTCCGATTTTCTTTGAAGCATTGGATATGACAGGATTCTTTCCGCCATCATTGGATTGGGCGTTTAATTCAATGCCGTCGGGTCATGCGACAGTCGGTTTCGCAGGGCTGGTTATGATTGGTATGTTGGCGCCAAAATTTAAGCCGTTGACATGGACGTTGGCAATTATAATTGGTGTCTCGCGCGTGGCAATTGGGGCGCATTGGCCATCTGATGTTATATTGGGTGCGTTTATCGGTATGGTATTTGCAGATGTTATCAAGGGAAAATTATTGGGTGTGAAAAAATAATTTTTGCCCCACAGTTTTTGTCTGTGGGGCTTTTTTTACTGGTATGGGGTGTGAAAATTTGTCTTTTATCTGTCGGGAAATTATGTTAAAATTATCTCTAAGAGAGAATATGAGTTTGCTGAAAAAATTTTTCATGGTTATTTTGTGCGCGATGCCGTGTGTCGCGGCTGGGAATGTTGCAACAACTGTGGGCAGTAATTTAACTGCGTGGAATGGCGATAGTGCGGCGACTAATAATAATAACTGGAATCAATTAATGAACAACAGAACCCAGGCAACGGGTGCCGTGGGGGCAAAGCCTAAGGCCGATTTTGGTAATTGTAATTCTTTGATTTTGCGGTGCGCGCAACCAAAGTGTTCGGGCTGTACGACGATGGATATTGCGCGGTCGATTGTGCAGGGGTGTGTTAATAGCAATGAAACGTGTAAAAAACATGGGGATGATTTAGTCGAATTTATTTCTGCGCAAATTGTTGCAGATGCAAATGCCAGGGTGCAGCAACAACAAATTGCAGCGCAAAGTGCAGCAGCCCAGGCAGCCGCCGCCCAGAATAACGCACAACTGCAACAAATGCAGCAGCAGATGCAGCAAATGCAATATGATATGCAACAACAAAATGCAGCCCAGATGCAGCAAATGCAGGCTGCGTTGGAGGAACAAAAGGCATTGACCGCCCAGGCCCAGGCTGCGGCGACTGCCCAGGCGAATGCAGCAAATGCAGCGGCGGCCCAGGATAATATGGGACTGACCAATGCGCAGATTCAGGCAGCCGAGCAGGGCGTTGATGCAGATGTGCTGGCACGTCAGAAAATTTCAGGCCAAATTTTATCAAGAATTGAAAATGCAGAGGTTGCTTTAAAGCAACTGAATACGACAATGCAGGGGATATTTACCTATGCCGGGTGTGATACTCGTGGCAATAACTGTTCAGGACCAAAGCGGGTTAAGGTATTCAAACAAAAGGCAATGGGGTTCTTTGAACCGTATGACACAATTGTTGACGAGGCGTACGAGGCACTGGAAATGGCGTTGGCAGTCGGTGTCGATGTGTCTGATGTTATTATGATGTTAAGTGGTGCATGCAACCAGTGGGGAAAATTTATTTGTACCAGTGATGGCAGTAATAAAAATCATGTTGTTGGACAATATGATGATAGAAATTGCCCAAATGGCCGCTCGGTTAAGGGGCCTATATACAGGTACGGCAGTCCAGTCGGCTCGGTTAAGGGGGGGATGGAGTGCACGGTTGGCATGGCGATTCCGGCACAGGATGATTCCAGATGTACATTGACCGAATTGATTGGTGGCAGTGGTGAAAATGGCGAGGTTTTAGAGTCTTGGATTGATGAAGGGTATGATACTGAAAAATTTGTTCGCGTTGGTTGTGCTACATCGGCATTAGAATCAATTGCCATATTTGGACGCCGCAGCAGCCGAAATGGTGCAACGTTGGATTTAGATACACTGGAACGCATAATTTCCCAAGATGCGCCGGAATATTCGGTCGCAAATAGATATTCACAGGGCGGTAATACAGATATGGATAGGCTGAAATATTGTGCGATTACGTCAGAAGATGCGTATCAAAAGCTGGTGAATGCGGTTAATACAAAAAAACTGCCAAAACAGGTTTGTACAACAACCAAGGGGTTAGAGCGTAACTTTGTTATGGGTGGTGGAATTAATTATATGGCGTCTTTTGCGGACAGTTCTTTGTCGCAATATGTTGGTGGCGCCAGAACAAAAGAACTGTGTGATAAGACAAAGGCATGGGTTACTGTGATTGCGGATGGGTGTGGTGTTGAATGGAATCCCGGTGAAGAACGTTGCAAGGTTTCCGGTGATGGGTGCGGATACGATTCAATGGATGGTGTTGTGAAAAAGAAAAACGCGAAATCAGGTGCGGCGTCGACAACATATCAAAATTCGTGCAGTGAAATTTCCTGTAAGTTGGCAGGCGGAATATTAAATAATCAGTGGGGTGCATGTTGCAAATGTGGTGCTGTGGTATTTGATACGACGCTTTACAAGTGTGATAACGGGAAGTTAGTGGATAAATGGGAGTTCAAAGCTGCCGAAATTTTTAGAATTCAGGGTGTTACGAAATCAATATTCGATAATGCAGCAAAGCCTTCTTTGCTGAGGGGGGCAACTAAATAATGAAACTGTTCAAAGGTTTTTTTATTGGCATGGTGTTAGTTTTGTTCGCAATGCCGGTTTTGGCCGTGGATAATGGCTGTGATAATCCAGATAATGATATGATTGTGGCAGAATTGGCGCTGTGTTCAACGCATGCTTATAATATTGGTGCAACAAAAAATCCAACCGGTGCAGACAAAGGCTATATGCGTGATGTGGTCGCAATGAAGACGACATTGATTACGCAACAGATGTATAAGCAGTATGAACAAATGGAATCTATGCTGCGCAGGTTGAAAACACAATTGGAAAAGGCGGTTCTTACCACCAGTTTAGAGGCCAAAGGCGCAACTGGTTCAGGAACAACAGCAATATCAAACAGCTATAAATCAAATAATCGTAATATCTATATGGCAGGGGTGCGTGATTGTAATAATGAATTATCCACGGTAAAGGTTTTTGAATGCCTGCGTGAAAATATGACAACAATATATAATGTTTCGCGAAATGGGGCCGAAGTGTCTGCAGATTTGGCCAAGCAATTAAAGCAGGATTATACTGTTATGTTGAATGCCTGGGACGACCAGAAGAATAAACCTAGCAATCTGACAGATAATGGTGTGGATTGTAAAGATGATACGAAGATAAGAAATAAGAAGAATTTTCAGGATTGTTTAGACCTATTGAGTGCAAATATCAGAAAAGGTTATGAAGATGCACAAAGGGCCCAGGGACAGAAAAAAAGTAATATGTAAAACCCCGTTATGGATGAGAGGGGTGTTTGTATAAGACATGTGTTTATAGTTTTTTTTACTTTGTTCTTGATTTTGTTTTCATTTAGTATATAATCACAGGGCTTTGAATTTGTTGCGGGCATAGTACAAAGGCTAGTATGCAAGCCTTCCAAGCTTGAAATGCGGGTTCGATTCCCGCTGCCCGCACCAGGGATTGGGCGTGCGCCGGAGTTGGAGAGCCGGGGCAGACTGTAAATCTGTTGGCTTAAGCCTGAGCTGGTTCGAATCCAGCCACTCCCACCACTAAAATAACCCACATTTTGTGGGTTTTTTTAATGGTTTGTGGCGTTAGGATGAGAACCAGCGGGAAAGTCGCAAAGCGATGACTGGTTTGAGCCGTAGGTGAAAGGGGCCCATGGAGCGATAGCGAATATGGGAATTACAATCCAGCCACTCCCATCACTAAAATAACCCACGTTTGGTGGTGGGGTTATATGACCCAGTCTGGTTGTTTGGTCGCAGGTGCTGTTTGGGGGATGGGGTGCGGTTTGTTTGGTCTGCGAATTAAGCGGGCCTTTATGTAATTTACACCCTTTTGCATGTATATAGGGACAACAATACCGGCAACTAAATACAGCAGGCCAATCAGTTTGCCGCGGGGTGGGTAGAAATACCAGATTAATGTGTTATGGAATGAGTCGAAATTAAATGTGTTGGGGTATATTACTGAAAAAAGTAACTTTACCAAGAAGAAACCAAAAAACTGGTTTATCATAATGGAATAGGCGTTATCTGCGATTGTGTTGATGTATTTGTTTTTCCCGATTATTGGGGTTAGGATTTGCGATATCCTGAACCAGAAAGCAATGCCTGTGTAGCTAACAATTATTGGAACGTATATACCATAATCAAAATTATTCAGGTTGGCTGCAGAATATGAAGGAATGAAACCCAGGTGATGCGATACGATAATTTGTATCGTAAATATAAACGCAAAATACACAATGGATGGTATTTTTCTGTCGTATTTTTCAAGGTGGTTTTTGTATAAAAATCCCAGGGCAAAAAATGGTAACAGGTATGCACATCGGTACGGCAAAATGTACAGATAATGATAAGAATGTATAATCAAATATGTCCCGTATAACCCCAGTCCCAGAAAAAGCAGGTAGTATAGAATTTCATGATATTTCCATTTTGTTATGGATAGTTTCCTGAAGGTATAGCGTGTCAGTATGTTGAATATTTCAATGGTGAACAATGGGGTAATAAACCAGCCACCAAGATTATATTGAAATTGGTGACCATCAAACCATGGGGCAATAAACAGGTTATATGGTGTTGGGTCCAGACCAATGTTAAATCCATACTGTTTCGTACAATAGACAAACAGACCGTAGACCATGTTCCATAGATATAATGGAATCAGCAGTTTTTTTATCTTTTTAAAAATGTATTTGAGTACATTGTTTTCGTTTTCGGGCTTATAAAAATATCCGGATGCAAATACAAATAATGCCACATTAAAACTGTAATATGGAAACCAATCATTAAGCAGTTTTATTGGTAATTCGCAATGACCAGATGCGACAATGATAATGCCGATAGTATATAGTATCTTAAAACGGTAATCTATGTTACTTGGTTTCATTGTCAATCGGTATTTATTCATATTATGATAAATAAATTAATATCAATTGCAAATATCAAATTTGGCAGTTTGGTTATTCTGTGACTTCGTATTCGTCAATGTATGAACGGTTGATAGTTTCCAGTTTTACAGGTGTATAATTTTCTGATTTTATTGGTGCGCTGTCATCTTCGGGCAGAAATGCAATGATTTGACTGCGCTGGAATTTTGTGGGTTTGGTAATATTTGTGCCGATTACTTTGCTGCGGTATTTTTTTTGCAGGCGTTCAGGAATCATAATGTAATCATTCGGATTTATGCCAGGGGTTTGTAATTCCATTGCATCCGCAGGTTCAATGTGGCGTTGCTCGATATTGTACAGGGGGGTGGAAAATGATGTGGCGGCCGCCTTTAGTTCAATTGGTGTGCCAGTGCCATTTAATTTTACAATTCGTAGGGCGCGTTCATTGTCCCCCGTCGGTTTCAGGCGAAACAGGCCGTCGGTGCCGATGTAACCACTGGGATCCAGTAAATATGCAACATTGGATTTGTCAGAATGCATCATGCCAATTGCCATGTTTGTGGCGTCGTATCCAAATGTCGCCAGACGATTGGGCAATGTGCCAGATATCTGTTCGTAAATCGTTTTGAATTCGGGGTTGGTGTCAGATAGTGTGGCATATTTTGCACCAGACATAGTAAGGTCGGACGCAATGTCTGAACCATCCCACATTGTCGTGCCATAGAATTTGGCGTCGCCCGTTCCAATATTATAGTAACGCAGGAATGACGCCAGTGTTTTGGTGTCTTCGCCATTGCCCAGGAATAATATCGCCTGGTATGGGACGCTGCCAACTGTTTCTGTCTTGGCCAATTTATCCAGCTGGATATTCAGGTTGGATTTTTCAATCGCAGTTAATTGTTCGTTTATCAATATGTCTGATAAAACCTGGCGCGCGCGCGTGTGGGCCGCAGTGCGCGTGTCGTTCAGTGATGCAGTTTGCGCAGCATTCTTTATAGAATCTGTGTCGCGTTCGTTATAATAGAATATGCCAACAGGTTCAATTTCAGAGATTTCAGCGGCGCGGATTGCAGTGCCTGCCATCAGGTGGCCAGAATCTGTGTCTGGGGCCATAATTATAAATTTTTTAATGTTGTCTGATTTTATTTCACGAACAATTGATTCAATACCGTTTGTGGGCATTAATGCCATTGTTATTACACCATTACCGACCGCGGTTGCGTCTGATGTAAATGACAGTACAGGCAGGTTTTCAGGTCTTTCTTCGCGTGCAATACGTGCATTGTCTGCAAATACAGGGCCAATGATTATTTCAGGTTTGCCCGCCAGTACAGTTTTCATGGTATTGGTCAGGTCTGTTGTTGTGTCGTAAAATGATACGTTTAAATTTTTTGCGCCACTTTGTAAAATTGCGATTTCAACAGATGTTCGGATTGTCTGGCCAACCGGTGCGTTGTCACCAGATAATGGTAACAATACCGCCATGTTATGTGTTGCGTCGGTTGTGCCATAGCCGTCAGATTGGGGGCCGTACATGTTGATTGGTGCGTTGGGTGTCAGTAAATCGTATTCGCCAAACCAATCGTTTTCGGGGCCCTGGTCATGGGTGCCGGCGCAGCCCGATAAGATTAATGCTGTAATGATGTATCCGAAAATTCTGTTCTTAGACATTGAAAAATCCATTTTATTCTGTATCATTTTACTATAAAAGGATTGTAAATGCAAACAGGGCTTTATATTGTTGGTACACCGATTGGAAATTTGTCTGATATGTCACCGCGCGCGATACAGGTCTTGCAAGATGTGGATTTAATTGCCACCGAAGATACGCGCGTATTTGGTAAATTGGCGGCACACTTTGATATCAAGACGAAGCGCGTTTCATGTCATGAACATAATGAACGTGATATTGTCCCAGAATTAATTGAAAAAATTCAAAATGGCGCAGCGGTTGCCTGTGTCAGTGATGCAGGTATGCCGGGAATTTCAGACCCGGGATTTCGTCTGGTGCGTGCGGCGCGCGCGGCAGATGTGCCGGTGTTTGTTGTGCCAGGGCCGGTTGCGTGTGTGGCTGCGTTGGTGTTGTCAGGATTCCCGACAGACAGATTTACATTCTGTGGTTTCTTTGATGACAAGAAAATTCGCGATGATAATAAAATACCGCATACAATTATTTATTATGAAAGTCCAAATCGTGTTATGGATACAATTGCAACAATGGCGCGCGTTATGCCAGAACGACAAATCGCGATTGTGCGCGAAATTACCAAAATTCATGAACAGGCAATTATTGGTTATCCGGCCGAATTATTAGGTATTACACCACCGCGCGGTGAAATTGTGATTGTTGTTGCACCGCGCCCAGAAAAAAGAATGAGTGACGAAGAGATTTCTGATATAGTTAATGATATTGCAGCAACTTCTATGAAAAGTGCTGCGGCAGAATTGGCCATGCGCACAGGTATTTCAAAAAAAGAAGCGTATAGGCGCTTGCTGGATAAAGGTGGCGATAATGATTAAATTTGTTGGCAGTTTTGAGACTGTAAAATCTTTGCCAAATTCACACTTTGCAGAATATGCGTTTATTGGGCGCAGTAATGTTGGAAAATCATCGTTGATAAATGCGGTGGTGGGGGCGCCAATTGCGCGTACTTCTAATACACCGGGGCGTACACAAAGTTTGAATTTATTTAATCTGGATGACCGGGTGATGATTGTTGATTTGCCAGGATATGGATATGCGCGTGTGTCTAAGGTGGATGCAATGCGTTGGCTGAAAAGATTAGAAGAATATTTGTTGGCGCGCACGCAATTAAGGCGATTGTTTATTCTGATAGATTCGCGAATCGGTGTTAAAGACGCGGATTTAGATTTGATGGATTTTTGTGATGCAAATGCAATTCCATATCAGATTGTGTACACAAAAAAAGATAAAAAAGTGCGCGAAGTAAAACAGATGGAAATACTGCATACGGACCATGGTGCAATGTTACCCGAGATATTACAAACATCTGCGGAAAAGAAAACGGGTTTGGATTCAATAAAGGAAACACTTGGCATTAAATAAAAATATTTTCTGTGCGACAAATCCGGCGCTTATGTCTGATGCGTTGTGGCGCGTGATGTGCGATGCAGGTGTTGATGTGGCAGATATGCTGATTTTTCTGCCCAGCAGGCGCGCGTTAAGAACCGTTGAAAAAATGATTGCGCAAAAGTTGGGTGGTGTGGCGATATTGCCAACACTGGTTGCGCTGGGCGAAGGGCTGGATGAAGAACAGGACGAACAAATAGATGCGCCAGATGTTATTTCAAATGTTGAACGTGTTGTGGTGCTGGCTAAGTTGTTGGCGGCGGATGCAAATGTTGGAAATTTAATAACTGCACTGCCAATCGCCCAGGATTTAGTGCGTATGCAGGACTATCTGGAAAATGAAGGTGTTGATGCGGCGGATATTGATTGGGGGGCATTGGTTGATGAAAAATATGCAACACATTTTCAGGCAAAGGCAAAAATTCTGGGGATTTTATCAAACTTTATGCCCGCGTATGCCGCAGGGCGCATGACATCAACGGCGGCGCGAAATCGCGATATTCGGGCGTGGAAAAAAGTCTTGAATAATTATAAGTTGGTTATTGTGTGTGCATCAACCGCCAGTGTGCCTGCAACCGCAGATTTAATGGAGCATATCGCAAATTTGCCACATGGGCGAATTATTCTGTCTGGAAAAATTGATGGGCGTGTGATGGACTTTGAATTAGATACAAATCCATATAATTCTGAATATAAATTTTTGTCGCGTTTAGGGATGGGGGCGGCCGATGTTATTCCAATTGATGTTGGGGACAGCGCAATTGACTTTATGAATTGGACCTTTGGTAATGATTGCAGCGCACGGGATATTAACAAATATTTGTCACATTGTAATTTGATAGAGGTCCCACGCGAATCGGTCGAGGCGGATGTTGTTGCAGAAATTGCTGCACGGGCCGTGGCAGAAAAAAAATCTGTTCTGGTTATAACGCCGGATGCCGCTGGGAATCAGCGTATCGCAATGGCTTTAAGTGCGCGTGGAATAGAGGCGGATTTTTCTGGGGGTGGGTCGGGCGCAATGACAGATGTGGGGCGCGCAATATTAAATTTATTAGATCTTTGGATTGAAAAATCTGTAAATACTTTTGATGATATTTATCAGAATGCCGATGGTAATCTGTTTAACGCGATTGCAAAAATTGTTTCTGATAATATGCCAATATTTACACCGCAATTTGATATTGATGATGCAGTTTCTGTTCAGGTTTGGTCGGCAATTAGGGATTTGTCAGATGCATTGAACGCGGCAGGTGTGCGTTTGACTTTGCCAGATGCGCGGGCGTTTATTGTGTATGCTTTGTCAGGGGTGTCGGTGCGTGGCGCGATGAATGATGGGGCGGATGTTGTTGTGCTGGGGACAATTGAATCGCGTATGCAGACCGCAGATGTTGTTATATTGACCGGACTGAACGAAGGAATGTTTCCTGCGCGCGGATATGAAAACGCATGGTTGCCGAAAAAAATCGCAGAAAAAATTGGATTGCCGGCCCCAGACAGAAAGGTATCGTTGCAGGCATTGGATTTTATGAATTTATCGTGCGGTGGACATGTTTACTGGTTGCGTTCATTACAGTCAGGTGGTGTTCAGACAACAGAATCACGTTTTATTTCACGTGTGATTGTCCGGGCAGGGGAATTTAATCGCAGCACAGAAATCTTGGATGCGGTGTTGGCGCATGATAATGTTCCATATAAATCGTTGGATTATTCTGTGCCAACACCACCAAATGATTGGAGTGATGTTTATGTCACGGAATTAGAGTTGCTGATTCATAATCCGTATGCGTTCTATGTACGGTATATTTTAAAACTGCGCCTGTTGGATGATTACTGGGTTGGTCCAGATGCACGTGATTTTGGAAATCTGGTGCATGATGTGGTGGAACATGCGAAGGATTTACGGCCAGATGTGCTGGTTGCGCAAATGGATGCACGGGCATTGGAAAAGTTGGGCCGGGGCAGTGTGCTGTTTCATTTCTGGCATAAGCGATTTGTAGAAATAGCCCCGATTATTGCAAATGAATTGTCGTCTGTGCCGCGTGCATATGCAGAAATTGGTGGCGCTGTTAAAATCGCAGGGCGCAATGTTCGGGCGCGCGCAGACAGAATCTGGGATGGTGGGGTAATGGATATCAAGACGGGGGCGGCACCAACAAAATCACAATTGGTCCAGGGGAATATGCCGCAATTGCCACTGGAGGCATATATCTTGCAATCGGGCGGGTTTCCAATTCAGACAACACAAAATTCCCGGACGCCAATTATGCGATTTTTACAACTGCGTAACAATGATGCGCGCGTAATTGAATATGACGCAGAAACAACCTGTGAGATGATGCATGCCGCCGTCGATAAAGTGACTGAATTATTCAATATTTATTCTGCAGGTGGGGCAGGGTATGAGTATCGCGAGACGGGTGATGCTAAATATAAACAGTATGACGATTTAGCAAGAATTAAAGATTAAATGCCAATCGGTTCGCGGTGTTGCGATTTGAACAACCTCATGTAGCGTCTGTACACTACGGTTGTTCAAATCGCAACAGTCGACACAATTGTTCAAATAATTTATATTTTGCGATTTGAACTATTTTAATTCCAGCATTAATCCACAATGGTCGGTGGGTTTTTGGTGCAGACGTGGCTCAAGGTCTATTTCACAATTTTTTACCATTTGTGCGGCGGTTTTGTTGCACAGGAAATAATCTAAACGCAGGCCCTGTTTATTGCCAACGGTGTCACGACCGCGATATCCGTACCAGGTGTAATCTATTTCATCAGGGTGCAGGGTGCGCCATGCATCAACCCAACCGGCGTTCAGCCATTCGTTCATAATCGCGCGCGCTGCCGGGGCAGAAATTGCAATGCCTTCGTAATTTTTGGGTTTCCAAATATCGCGGTCTTCAATTGCAACATTAAAGTCGCCCGCGATAATTACAGGTTCAGGTGAATCCAAGTATTGTGCGATATAGTCTGTAAATGCGCGCATCCATTCCAGTTTATATGGGAACTTAGGCGATTCAACCGTGTCACCATTTGGCATGTATGTGTTAATCAGACGCATGCGACCATCAACGACGCATTCCAAAAATCGGGCGTTGGGGTCTGCGTAATTTGGCATGCCCATCGTTACATCTTCAATGGAATATTTAGAAAATGTTGCAACACCATTCCATGATTTTTGTCCGAATACCTTGACATTATATCCAAATTCATCAAACAACATGTGTGGAAAGTTTGCGTTTTCAACCTTTAATTCTTGGACCATGATTGTGTCGTATTCGCCACTGCGCAATATGTCTATAAAACTTTCTGCATGGGCGCGAATTGAATTGATATTAAGTGTTAAGATTTTCATGTTTGCATTCCTTTGATTCCTGAGTATAATATTCTTTGTCCAATATAAAAACAACTATAAAAACAACAAGGAATTTTATAATATGAATATGTATCAGTTACTGGAACGCACCGCGCAGACATATCCAGATAATTTGTATCTGGTGCGTGAAGGCGTGTCCTATAAAGGGTTTATTGATTTGGTAAAGGCGCGCGCTGCGTCACTGGACAAGGCGGGCGTTAAAAAAGGCGATGTTGTTGGTATCTTGTCCCACAATATTCCTGAATTTCCAATTACGCTGTTTGCGATATGGTATCTGGGGGGGGCGGTATTGTTGTTGGATACAAATTTAACACCGTTTGAATATGACAATATGGCAGAAATTACACAGTGCAAAATGGTTTGTGCGGAAAAGTCTTTTGTATATAAAACGGATAAATTTATATTCTATGACATTACTAAAAAAGATGGCAAAGTTAACCCAGATTTAATGCCGGCGGCGACAGAATCATTGGATGTGGCGACAATGTCATTTACATCAGGTTCAACAGGTGTGCCAAAGGTTGTGCCACTGACACACTTTAATTTGGTCGAATGTGCAAATTCACTGGAAGATATGGCGGAATGGATTCACCCGGCGGATTATTTGTATGGTTTTTTGCCGATGTATCACGTGTTTGGTTTTGCTGTTGAAATCTTGGCAACTTTACACTTTGGTGCCGGGGTGTTATTACAGCCAACGGTTAATCCAAAAGAAATCATGGCAGACTTTAAAAAGTTCCGTCCACAGATTATCCCCGCAGTTCCGCGCTTGTGGGAGGTGTTCCGCAACAAAATCATTGATAATGTCAAGGCACAAAAGAAATGGGGGCTGGTATCATTTATCTTGAAATATGGCAAGATATTACAGAAAATCGGTCTGGGTGCACTGGTGCGCAAGGTGCAAAAGCCAATCTTGGATGTGTTTGGTGGGCGTGCACGTCTGTTGATTGCGGGGGGTGCCGCAACCAAGCCAGAGGTTGAAACATTCTATGAACGTTTGGGACTGACATTCATCCAGGGGTATGGTTTGACAGAAACAGTTGGACCAATCTGTATTTCAAAACCAACCAAAAAACGTTTCCCGTTTGCCTTTGGTGGGCCAACATCAAATAACGAATGTGAAATTCGTGATAAAAATGAAGATGGTGTTGGTGTATTGTGGCTGCGTGGTCACCAGGTGTTTGGTGGTTATTTGAATAACGAAGCCGCAAATGCAGAAATCTTTGACGAACGTGGATTCTTTAATACAGGGGACATGGTATCAATGGACAAAAATGGTGAATTGCACTTTGCAGGTCGCAAAAAGCAGGTTATCGTTTTGGACAGTGGTAAAAATGTTTACCCAGATGAACTGGAAGGCATGTTCATCACAATCCCAGGTGTTAAAAATGTCGCCGTCTTTGAGCATAAGGTCAAAGATAAAACCGTCACATACGGTGTGTTCAGTGTAGAAGAGGGTATGACGTTGGAAAAATTGGGGGCGGAAATTGCCGCAGCAAATAAAAAAGTCGCCAGCTATAAATGGGTTACCCATTTCGCAATGACGACCGAGGATTTGCCATTGACCAGTACGCAGAAGGTTAAACATCATGTGGTGCGTCAGAATCTGATTGAGGGGAAATACCCCGACCGCCACGAATAAAAATTAAATCTAATAATTTATCTACGAGCGGGGGCGACAACTCATGTAGCGTTTGTACACTACGTTGTCGCCCCCATCTCGTATCTAAATTATTATCTTTAATTTTAAAATAAAATCTGAAGACATATCTAAAGCGGGTTGGTAATGGCTCATGTAACTTCTGTACACTACGCCATTTCCAACCCGTTTATCTATACCATTATCTTTAATTTTAAAATAAAATATGATTTGGGTTTAGTTGTCGTTGTTTATTTTTTTTCGCAAGGTATCCCAATATTCCAGACGCTTTTTTATTTCGCGTTCAAAGCCGCGTTCAACAGGTTCGTAAAATCTTTGCCGGGGCATGGATTCAGGGAAACAGTTTTGTCCAGAAAAACCAGACGCAGTGTCGGGGTCATAAATGTATCCAGCATTATAGCCCAAGTCGCGCATCATTTTTGTTGGCGCGTTCAAAATGTTTTTGGGTGGCATTAAACTGCCCGTTGCACGGGCGGCAGCATATGCAGCCTTTTGCGCGCGATAATTACCAATGCTTTTTGGGGCAGTCCCCAGATATATAACCAATTGGGTCAGCGCCAGGTCGCCTTCGGGACTGCCCAGGCGTTCATATGCAGACCATGCGGCGATTGCAATTTGCAGGGCGTTTGGATCGGCCAGACCGACATCTTCGACCGCAAAACGCGTCAGACGACGGAATATGTACATTGGATCCTGGCCAGATGTCATCATGCGTGCCGTCCAATAAAGGGCGGCGTCTGTGTCACTGGCGCGCAGGGATTTGTGTACCGCAGATATTAGGTTATAGTGTTCGTCGCCGTGTTTGTCAGACAGTGGTGCACGTTTTTGAACCGCGTTGTCTAATGCATCTGGTGTCAGTGGTGTCTTGAAATTTGCATTAAGTAAATATTCAATCGTGTTTAATAAAAATCGTGCGTCGCCATCTGCCATTTGGGCCAGGTGTGTGCGGGTTTCGTTTGCCAAGGGTAATTCTTGGCCTGTGAATTCTTCGGCGCGCGACATTAATATTAATAAGTCTTCGGTTGATAATGGTTGCAAAACACCAATGTGGCAACGGGATAATAATGCGTTGTTTAAATTAAAACTGGGGTTTTCGGTGGTCGCGCCAATAAATACAACAGTGCCGTCTTCTAAATAAGGTAACAGGGTGTCTTGCTGGGTTTTATTAAAACGATGGATTTCATCAATAAACAGTAATGTGTTTCGACCAATGTCGCGGTTCATGCGTGCGGCATCCATTGCCTTTTTTATGTCAGATGTGCCAGAAAATACCGCAGACATTGGAACAAAATCCATGTCAACCGAGTTTGCCAATGCGCGCGCAATCGTTGTCTTGCCACAACCGGGGGGGCCCCACAGAATCAAATTAGATAATTTTTTGTTGTCAACCATGCGACGAACCAGGCCGTTTTCGCCCAGCAGGTTTCTTTGCCCAATTACATCATCAATTGTGTTCGGACGCATTAAGTCGGCAAGTGGTCGTGTCATTTTACTTGGCTTTTATTTAAGGTTTATTTGTGATATAATAATCTTATTAAATTATAAAGGAATTGGCAAGTTGGTAAATAAAAATTCTGAGTTTACGCTGGCGGTGGCTAATTTGGCTGCGGCGGCAATTGCCGCAAATCCATCGCTGACAATGGAGGAGGCGGTTAAAAATGCGCGTGAAATCCTGCGCGGAACATCTGTCACGCCCCAGCAAATCGAAGACTCAATTATGCCGGATAAAATTCAATGTTTGGAAGATGGAACATGGCATGTAATGCTGCGCCGGTATATAAAACGCAGATTTAATCTGACACCGCAACAATATCGAGAAAAATGGGGATTGCCTGATGATTATCCTTTTGTCGCGCCTGCGTATGCGCGGAAGCGTTCTGGGATTGCGAAAAAAAACGGCCTGGGAAGGAGGTAAGTCATGGTAAATAAAAAGGTTACAACAGCAGAAAAGGTTGGGCGTATGCCACGGGCGGCAGCTGATGCAATTGAAAGAATGCGAAAAAATTTAAAAAAACTGAATGTGCCAGATAATGTCCATTTGAAAAATATAAAAAATTGGAATTTAGCTGATTTTTTCCGGTGGACTGCTGAATCTTCGGGAAGTGTGTTGAAATTGTCTGGCGTTGCGGCACTGTGGTTGACGGAACATTTGACGCGCGTAACAAATAGAGTTTTTATAGATAATTCATTGGTGCGTGAATTGGAAGAAATTGTAGAAGACAGCGCAAGAAAGGCAGAAGAGCATATAGATGAAGAAACAGGAAAAAAAATTGGCGAAACTGGAATGTCGCGCTTTGCCAAAAATCATCCATGGGTTATGGGGTATTTGATATATTGGTCGATGTTGGTCGCCAGTTTTGGTGGGGCGGCGGTGGTCGGAAAAGCGGTGATTGCAGATGATAAAGATTTGGTAAAGAAAGAGCAGGTTAAGCAGACAAGACCAGGATTGATTATTACTGATGCAGAAGGACGCAGCCTGGATGTCAGTAAACAAATCGAACTAGACCCCGGGGCAACTAATTTTATAAATCAATGTATCGCGTTAGAAAATATAACATGTATCCCAATCATTTATGCAGAAACATATCGAGCAGAGCCTGTTGTTCAATATGCCGAGAATGTTTGGACACATGGATTTGGTATGACATGGTCCCGTGATAAAAATGGGCATATGAAAATTCGTGACTATGCCGATACCAAGGCAAATCGCAGCAAGGGATTTACACCGCACAAGCCACAAAAATCATCAGGAATGAACCAGGATATTGCAGATTCACAACAGTTTATGATTGACCATATATATCCAAAAATTCAACGCTTTATGAACCGGCCGATTACAGAGAATGAATTCTATGGATTGTGTGTCGCAGGATATCAATTGCCGGGACATATTGATGAAATTTGTAAAAATTTAAATTCTGCAAAAACACCACAACAGATTGCAGATGCATTTATTACGCCAAATTATGAAAACTATGGTGGTACACCAAAACGCAGATGGGTATGCGGAATGCTGGCGGCTGGGTATATTACAATGCAGGATATTCTGAATGCAGATGTGGATAATTTTTATCGGGCAAATCTTAATACACTTGTTAGAAATGGCCATTTTGTGACGAATCAACAGACGATTGATTATGTCTTGGGGTTGGCAGGGCCAGGTAATAAAAAAACATATACTGTTGTTAACTCGATTGCAGATGGACGATTGGCGCTGGAGCAACTGGGGGATTTTTCAATGCCAAAAACAATCGCAACCGTTGAATCAGCAGAAGATAAACAGATTTCAGAATCGATGTATTTGTTGAATCAGGCAATGGCAGAGTATCGTGCAGGCAGATTAGAAAAAGCAGCCCAGATGTATGAACTGGCAATCGAAAAAGATGCAGATAATATGGAGGCGTATAGCAGCTTGGCGCTGGTATATAAAAAGCTGGGAGATAAAAACAAGTCGATTGATTATTACGAGAAGTGTGTCGCAACTGTAAGAGAAGGCAATGCGCGCATGAATGCGAATAAGTCCTTGTTGTTGGACAGGGGGGTTAAGGCTGCGTCATATTATAATGCAGGTGCTGCACGTGAAGAAATTGCAAAAATTTATCAAGCCAAGGGTAATAATGCACAGGCGATTGTTAATTATGATCTGGCAATTAAAAACTATAAAACCGCGTTAGAAAATGCAGAGATGGCCGAACTGTCCGCTGGGCGACAGCAATCCTATAGACAGGCGATTGAGGGCGCCAGGCAGCAATTAAAAGCTTTGGGCGGGGCGGGTGATAAACGGCAAAGCCTGAACAAGGGAATCCGCGATATAAGAAAGAAAAATGCGCGTTCGGATTTGTTGTTGTATGGGACGCAATATGACGGAAATATGGCCTGAGGCAAGAGAGGAAGAAAAATGAAAGTCTTTGTTGATGTGCATGACAAGCGTTGGAATGCGTATAAAATTAATTTTGAAAAAATCGTGTGTACGTTGGATTCTGACGTATACAAGGAATCAGAGGTGTCGATTATCTTGACCGATGATGTGGAAATTCACAAAATAAATAAAACGTATAGAAACGTGAATCGTCCGACCAATGTACTGTCATTTGAATTGGGTGATGATGTACTGTTGGGGGATATTTATATATCCTTTGATACCGTGATGCGAGAGGCAGAATCTGCAAAAATTCCATTTGAAAACCATGTGGCGCATATGGTGGTGCATGGATGCTATCATTTGATGGGCTATGACCATATCACGGATGACGAAGCCGCAGTAATGGAAATGAAAGAGATTAAGGCACTGAAAAAAATCGGTATAAAAAATCCATATGAAGATGATGAAGAATTTGTTTGCAATGACGCGTCTTGTTGCCCAGGTGGACGATTAAAAAAGTTTATTAATCGTTTTAGGTTGCGTGAAAATGGATGGGGGCAATATGTGCTGTACGCACTGTTTGCTGGGGGCGCGGCATTTGGCTTTGCGCCGTTTAATTGTTGGATGGCGACTGTGTTTGGTGTTGCAGGTGCATATTGGTTAACGATTCGAAATAATAATATCGGTGGATTCTGGCGCGCATTATATCGTGTGGCACCATTTGGCGCAGTGTATGCAATTGGAATGTTTTGGTGGATGCTGCATTCTATCTATGTCGTTCCAGAATTGATGCAACAATTTGCGGTTTGGACGGTGCCGGCCTTGATTGGTTTGGGAATTGCAGGTGTGTTAATTTTTTCGTGGCCGTTTGTTGCGGTTGCGTGTGTGCGTACCACTCCGGCGTCACGTGTGTTCCTGTTCGCAGGTATATGGACGTTCGTTTTGTGGGCGCGTGAATGGATGTTTACAGGGTTCCCATGGAATCCTTTGGCAAATATTGCATTGCCGTGGCCGATGTTGGCAAACTCTATGTCACTGTGGGGGGCGTTGGGACTAACATTTATTTTGCTGGGATTTATTGCCGCTGTGGTCGAGGTTTTACGCCAATGGAAATCTGGGGGCGCTTGGGTGGTGCTGGGGATATTTGTTGCATTGATGTCTGTGGGCGTATGGTGGGGAAATAAAAATATGCAGTATGCAGATGTGGGGGCAGAATATGCGCGTACTATGATTCGTGTTGTGCAGCCTGCAATTGACCAGGCACAAAAGGGAACACACAGTCGTGAAGAAGCACTGCGAAATGCACAAATTAATTTGGATAAAATTATTTCTTTGGCACGTTCAGATGATGAAAATATAGATGTCGTGGTTTTTCCAGAAACTGCGTATCCGTTTGCAATTGTGCCGGGTGATGAAGTGGACTTGGCACGCGTTATTGGCAGGCCAATTGTTATGGGGGCAAATACTGTTGATGAAAATGGAAATCTATATAATTCTATGGTCGTTGCAGGTGCAGATGGAATGATAAAAGCGATATATAATAAATCGCATTTGGTCCCATTTGGAGAGTATCGACCATTGGGATTTCTGCCGGCGCCGGTTGATTTGGCACAGGGGGCGGGGCCAGATGTGATTTCGGTCGACTGGTTGCAAATTGTGCCTGCAATTTGCTATGAAATTATTTTTTCTGATTCTTTGATTCCAGATGGGGCGGGGCAGATTGATGCTGTTATTAATATAACAAATGATAATTGGTTTGGAAATACACCAGGTACATATCAGCATTTGGATATGGTGCGAAGATATGCAATTGAATCTGGTGTGCCAATTGTGCGCGCAAATTATTCGGGAATTAGTGCCTTTGTTGCGTCGGATGGTGCGATTGTATCGCAATTGCCGGTTGGGGCGGTTGGGGTGTTGGATGGCGTGGTGTGGGGTGCGCACAAAACGCCATACAGAATAATCGGACGTGATGGATGGATGATGATAATAATGCTGTTCGCATGCGTGTGTGCAATTATGTTTGCGCAACGTGATTAATTTTGGGCGATACGTAAAATCATCTGATTTAATATCCAAACACGTACAGCGGAAGATAAATTGGTATTCGAAGGACGGTTTTCATCAATTTCACCAATTACCTGGGCCAGGGGGCGCCCGTCGCGCGCAACCAATGCATGCAGTGCGTCTATAAATTCTGGTTCCAAGGTAATGCTGGTTTGATGACCCGATAAAGATACAGATATTTTTTTCATGTTTTATAATTTCCCTGCGATTAAACAATCGGATATTGCGCGATATACATCGTCGTATTTGCGCAATGGATTCAATGTGATGTTGTCCAGTAAATAGAAAATACCAAACGCATCAAATGCAAAGTAAAATAAGTCATTGCGGCCAAATATCGTCTTGCCAACTGTTTTGCCATATGGTGAGATGTCTGTGTTTATTTGCAGTATGCTGGGAATTGGGTACAGTTCGTGGCGTATGATTTCATTTGGGCCAAATATATATGCGCCATTTAAACTTATGCTGCCAGTGTGCGTATACAAATCAATCAATGATTGTGGGATTATCGCATGTCGGTGCTGATGTAGTGACGTGTTCGCAAATGCGATTTGGTTTGTTGTCACAGGTGCGGCAAATTTAGCACCGTGGGATTTTATTGCAGATAGAAATTCATTGCATGTCATTGAGTCCCCTGTACATTTAAAAATCACGGTCACTGGCAATTTGTGATGCGATTGTTTCTGTTAGTCGGTCTTCGGTTCCGTTGCCGCCGTCACCGCCACCCAATGTTTGGGCCGGATGATATACTTTGTGCGTTGGGTTGGGCAGCCATATTGTTGACGCGTCAGATTGGGCCATTAAGAACCGGTCCATGTTATAGGAATGTGGAAATGTGCGACACATAAACATATTATCAATTTCTAGTTTCCCACCCCATATTAATGGAACGCGCAATCTAAAAGACATGTTTTCAGGAATGCTGCGTCCTGTTATTAGATTCATAAAATCTTCCTGGGGCAGATTCATAAACGCCAGCGTTTCAACCGTGTCTGTTAAAGATAGCATGAATTCGCGACACAGTTCTTTGTATTCTTTGAACCAGTCTGGTCGGATAACACATGATGTTGGCGTGTGTGCGATTATTGGTACATCTTTCATGCCCAGGTCGGCGATAAGTCTTTCCGCATTTGATTTGTTTAATTGCATTACATCTTTCCTAGATATTCAACCACAGTCGAGATGTACGAAGAAAACGCTTCAAAATTTTCCATGTCATCTGTAGATGGTGGGGTATTCTGGTGTTCTTGCATATAGTTGCGCAATGAATCTGTGCTGTCAAATATTAAAATGTCAGGGGCCGTTGGCGCAGATGCGTCACGTGCAGAAATGATAAAACCATGTACATTTATCTCAATATCGTCCAGGGTGTCGGAAAATATTTGTTGAACAGAATCAATCGCAGCTTGTAAGGCCGATGTTTCAACGCCAACAGCGCCAATCCACAGATTTTCGTCTGTGCCAATCGCAAATAGTGATGTTTGCAGACCTGAAATTTTTGGCGTTTTTTTCAGTGTATAGCCGGCCTGTTCAAATATTTTACCGATTTCAGGCCAATTGTTCGTCTGATGCGTTTCGGAAACATTACGGACGGTTGGTGTGGTCGGGGCCGGGGGGGCAATGGGGGCGACCGTTTCGGTTTGATTCAATAATGGTGTGCTCAGGTTCAGGTGCGGTGGACGGGATATGCCGGTTTCGGGAAGTTTCTGATGCGGAACAGGTGTGGGACTTTGGTTTGTTGTGTGTGGCGCAGGCTGGTGCGTGGCGCGTGGGATTGGTTTTTTTGTGTGTTCGGGACTTGGTGTGTGTGTGTCACGAATGGGCAGTATTATTTTGCGAAAATGGGGGCGAAGCAGTACATACAATCCAACAATGGTAATTAAAATAGATACGATTATGGATAGGTAAAATGTCGTGTTTACAGGTGTTTGGTTCGCCTGCATATAGGCCAGGTGACGCCAATGCGCGTTGCTGAAAATATTAAAGCCAAATTTAATGTTAAACCAAAAGCATGCCACCAGGGTTGAAGCCGATAACCATAAAATAGAAAGTAAAATATTGTCTAGTTTATTCTTCATAACATTTTTAATTGTATCATATTTGTGATAAAGTAGAAAGCGCAATGATTGATAAAAATGTGATTTTAAACCAAATTGGTAAGCGGGTGGCATTGTGGTGCGCAATGGACATGGATGCAGGTGATTTGGCACGTGCAGTTGAAATCTTGGATGCGCAGGGAATAAAAATGATTTCTGTGGTGCCAGGGGCGGTTGCAACGGTGTGGCCGTGGTTGGAAGAAAAAGATGTAAAAATATTTGCGCGTTTTTATTTCCCAGATAAAAGAGTTTCTGAAAAACAGGTATCGGATGTAACACGGCAAATTAATAATGCGTTCAAGCATGGCGCACATGGTGCACAAATATTTCTGCAGGCATCTGCATTGGGGGGAATGGTTGAACAGATGCATGTTATACGCGATGATTTGTTTTTTGACAAGGAATTGATGATTGGTCTGGATGTCGCAAATGTAGAAGTTGATATGTGGGACGAATTATTCGCAAACCTGCGCAAAATAAATGCCCGGGCAGTTGCGTTTGCAATGACCAATGATATGGGAAACAAGTCTGATTTTGTTGGAAGAATTTATACTATGCTTAATGCATGGGGGAATGAAAATGATTTTGATTTGCATTTCGTGTTTGGTCCTAATTTCATGCGTATAGAGCAGGCACTGCGCTTGACACACTCTGTAAAGCCAGAGCTGGATAATCGTTTATGTTTTTGGCTGAATTGTTAATTCGTTAAAATTAAATATTTTGGCGAATCGGTGCCGGCTTTGTTTTTATGCTGATACCGGGTTTGGATTATTTCCATGTCGGGAATTGTTGCAGACAGCGTTGTTGATTTAATCTGTTCCAGTATCCAATCAAAGTATTCCCAATGGTCTGTGCCAATTATAATTTCGCCGTTATCAGTCAGATATTTTGACAGGGTGTTCAGAAAGTCTGCGGATAATAATCTGCGTTTTTCATGTCGGGCCTTGGGCCATGGGTCGGGGTGCAGAACCCAGATTTGTTCAAATTTCGAATCGGTTGCGCGCAGGAAATCGCGTACATCATCTGGCCAAATGCGAATGCCGGCATATTCATCCAGAACGCAATTTGTTTTTTCGTCTGTTATCGCAGACAACAGGGACGCCACACCGTTCATAAATGGTTCGGCGCCAATAATGATTTTGCCCGGATTTGCACGCGCCAGGTTGCGTACATGTTCGCCCGCGCCAAAGCCGATTTCTAAAATGTCGCCACGTGTGGGGCGCAATGTTGGCAACAGATTGTCAATTAATGCAGATTGACGAAGTGATAATTTTTTGCCGTGACGGCGACCAAATGTTCTTATTTCTTGTTTTTCCATAGTTTTAGTATAGAATTGACTTTGTTAAAACACAAGGAATATATAGATATGAGAAATGGTTTATCAAAAGATTTAATTGCACGTGTTTTGGGTGGTGCGCCAAAGTATACAATTGAACAACTGGAAGAAATGTTTCCGCAACGTAATTTGCAAGATGGTGCGTTTGTGACACGATTTGCCCCCAGTCCAACAGGTTATATGCATATTGGGGGATTATATGGTGCGCTGATTGATTGTAAATTGGCCCAACAGTCATATGGTGTGTTTATGTTGCGTATTGAAGATACGGATACAAAACGCGAAGTCCAGGATGCGGTAAAAATAATAGAACAGTCAATGCAGCGATTTGGTCTGGATTATAATAATGTTCCAGAATATGGGCCGTATTATCAATCGCAGCGCAAAGATATTTATCACAGTGTTGTTGCGGAATTGTTGGCGACAGGTCGTGCTTATCCGTGTTTCTTGGGGGCAGCCGATATGGAACAAATTCGTGAAAATCAAAAGGCCGCGGGATTTGCGACGGGAATTTATGGTGAATTTGCGCGTGACAGGGATTTGACCGAAGAAGAAATTATGGCACATTTGGATAATGGACTGGTTCCTTCAATTCGCCTGTATTCGGTTGGTAATCCAGAACAAAGAATTTTTTGCAAGGATGCAGTTCGTGGTTCGATTGGATTTCCAGAAAATAACGAAGATATTGTTTTAATCAAATCAAATGATGGGTTGCCAACATATCACTTTGCACATTTATGTGACGATCATTTTATGCGTACGACACATGTTATTCGTGGTGAAGAATGGTTACCATCTTTGCCGTTACATGTGCAACTGTTTCGTATGATGGGTTGGAATGCGCCATTATATATTCACACTTCAACCATTGATAAGATTGATGAAGAATCAGGTAAACAACGCAAGTTATCGAAGCGCAAAGACCCTGAGGCAAATGTTGCATTCTTTTTAGAGGCGGGATGGCCGGTGGAATCTGTGATTGAATATTTGGGAAATATTGCCGCGTCTGGGTATGAAGAAGCTAAAATGAAAGGGCTGGTTAAGTCTTTTTGGGATTATGAAATACGTGCAAAGAAAATACCAATGTCGGGTGCGTTGTTTGATATGAAAAAACTGGAATGGTGGGCCAAGGAATTTATTGGTGGTCTGCCGGTGCCAGAGCTGGTTGCGCGGGTTGTGCGCTGGGCAAATGAATATGGCAGCGAAACGAATCGGATGCAGGTCGCAGATGTTAACTATCTGACAGGTGTTTTGGGAATTGAACGCGATAATCCAAAGCGTGTGCGCAAGGACTTTATTACCTGGTCCCAGACACTGGAAAATGTTGCGTTTTTCTGGGATGAATTGTTTGTTGCTAACACTGAATATGAATTTAATCGGGACGCGTTGCGTGCGTTCTTGGCGACATATAATCCCGCAGATGATAAAGATGCATGGTGGGCAAAAATTGTTGCCGTTGCAGAATCATTAGGCATTAAAAATGGCGATGTGGCGATGAATCTGCGTGTGGCATTGTCGGGGCGCACAAATACGCCGGATTTGTATTCAATAATGTCGGTTATGGGTGGTGAACGCGTGGTTAAACGAATCGAGGGGGCTGTAAAATGACAAGTGAAAAACGGGCGCGGATACGCGCGGTAAAAAAAGATGAACATGGGTCGCGCCTGTTAAAGGTTTTGCGTGCAACGGGGCTGTTTCGCTGGGAAAAAACCAGCACGCACGCAGAAGAGGTTGTTAATATCCTGACCCATGGGATTGGTATTGGTCTGGCGATTGCGGCATTAACGTTGTTGGTTGTGTTCGCAGGGATGCGGGGTGATGCCTGGGCGATTGTGTCGTGTGCGATTTTTGGCGTGACGATGATAACGTTGTATTTTGGGTCAACGATGTGTCATGCGACAATTGGTAAAAAACATGAATGCTTTTTTGAAGTGTGGGACAGTGTTGCAATCTATGCATTGATTGCGGGAACGTATACGCCGTTTTTGTTGGTAAATCTGCGCGGGATTGTTGGTTGGACGGTGTTTGGAATACTGTGGGCGATTGTATTGTTTGGATCATACATGAAAATAAAAAATCCACGGCAACAACCAAAGTGGATGGTGGGGTTATATGTTGCGATGGGGTGGACATTGTTATTTATATTGCCGGCGATGATTAGGAATATTCCAGAACGTGGTTTGTGGTTTATATTGGCGGGTGGTTTGTCATATACGATTGGTGTGATATTTTATCTGTGGCGACGGATGAAGTTTTCACATGCGGTGTGGCACCTGTTTGTAATTGGGGGCAGTGTGTGTTTCTTTTTTGCGGTGCTGTTTGGGTGTATATTGGATTTGTAAAAAGGATTGTGTTGTGGGTTATGAATATAAGAAAAGTAAGAAAGCAGTTTGTGGCGACGAAAGACCAAAATTGCCGGCCGATTTGTGCTGTGATGGGTGCGACGAGAAATGTAAACTTTCTTTGAGTTTGCAGATTAAGGACAAAGAATATAACCGCAGAAAAGGTTCGCAATTGTTTGATGTTGAACCGATAGTTCGTGCGGGCGACAGGGAGCTGTATAATCCAGGCCTGTATGCACGTGTGAATCATTATCTAAAAGTAATTACGGTTGATTTTAATTGTGATAATGCAAAAAGGATTTATCAGAATGCTTTGCATTGGTGTCGTATGAACTGCAAGCACAGTAAAATGCGGTAATCCAGTGAATAGAATCAAATCATAGTTCTTGATTTTTTTAAGAAATGGGCGTATGATATGGGTATGAATTTGTTTAAGTCTTTCTTTACAACAACTACTACAACCCCGTTGGGGGTGTAATTTCTGTGTTGCGGAAAACCGCATATTTTCTTAAAATAAAAAAATCAAAATTTAAAAATAACAAGATATAAAAAGCATAAGGAATATAGACTATGTCATATGATATTGAATTGATACGTCATTCGCTGGCACATGTTATGGCGGCGGCGGTAAAAAAATTGCACCCAGATGTTAAATTCGCAGGGGGGCCAGCAATCGAAAATGGATTCTATTATGATTTTGATACTGAATATCGTTTTTCCGAAGAAGATTTCGCACAAATCGAAAAAGAAATGCGCGATTTAATCAAATCAAATGGACGATTCGAACAGCGCAATGTTTCATTAGATGAAGCAAAAGAAATCTTTGCCGCACAACCATATAAAATGGAATGGCTGAATGAATATGATGCCGCAGGCGAAGATTTGTCAATTTATACTTTCCGTGATTTCGTTGATTTGTGTCGCGGACCACACGTTGAATCTTCTAAGGATTTGCCACGGGATGCGTTCAAAATCCGCAGCGTGGCCGGTGCATACTGGAAGGGAGATTCAAAAAATAAAATGCTGCAGCGTATTTATGTCGATGCGTTCGCAACAAAAGAAGATTTGGATAATTTCTTGAAAATGCAGGAAGAAGCCGCCGCGCGCGATAATCGTAAATTGGGCAAGGATATGGATTTGTTCCATTTTGAACCTGAATATGCGCCGGGGTCGGTCTTCTGGCACGACAAGGGATACAAAATGTATCGCAAATTAATCGAATATGTGCGTGCGCGTCAGGAATTGGCCGGATACCAGGAAATTTCAACGCCGGCAGTTATGGACAGATGCCTGTGGGAACGCAGTGGGCATTGGGCAAAATATGGGGAACACAACTATTCAGGGAAAACCCAAGATGGCAAGGTGTTTTGTATTAAACCTATGTCGTGTCCGGGCGGGATGCTGGTGTTTGGGCATGGATTGCGTTCGTACAAAGATTTGCCACTGTATATGGCCGAATTTGGCAAGGTTCATCGCTATGAAGCGGCAGGTGGGCTGTCGGGCTTGATGCGTGTGCGTGAATTTACCCAGGACGATGCGCATATCTTCTGTACCGAAGAACAGTTAGAGGAAGAAGTTGTTAAAATCCTGCGTTTTATCAAAGATATTTACGGCAAATTTGGATTTGATAAAATTACAATGAAATTGGCCACACGCAAGGAGTCAGAATTTCGTATCGGTAGTGACGAAATCTGGGACAAGGCCGAAGGGGCATTAAAGCATGCGCTGGATGCAAATGGTATTGAATACGAAATCGCCGAAGGTGATGCCGCATTCTATGGGCCGAAAATTGATAACTATCTGCGTGATTCTATGGGGCGTGTGTGGCAGTGTGGAACCGTGCAGTTGGATATGAATTTGCCAGAACGATTCGATTTGAGCTATGTCGGTGAAGATGGTGAAAAGCATCGCCCAATTATGTTGCATCGTGCAATGTTGGGGTCAATCGAACGATTCATGGGCGTGCTGTTGGAATCAACGGGGGGGAATTTGCCACTGTGGTTGAGTCCAGAGCCGGTTGTTGTCACACCAATTTCCCAGAAACATGCAGAATATGCAATGGAAGTCGTCGGGGCCTTGCGTGCGGCGGGGGTTAATGCACGTGCCGATTTGCGTGATGAAAAAGTTAACTATAAAATTCGCGAATTGTCTTTGGCAAAAACCCCAATTATCGCAGTGGTGGGTGAAAAAGAAATGGCGGAAAAAAATGTTACTTTGCGCCGCCTGGGGGTAGAGCAACAGGAATCTGTGCCATTGGCGGACTTTGTTGAAATGATGCAAAATGAAGTGAAAATGCCGTTGTAATCAGTTTGCTGAATAAATAAAATAAAGGGGGATTTTATGAAAAAGTTTATGTTGATAATTGCGATTTGTTCTTTGCCATGTGTTATGGCGGGGTGCGCAAAAAAGTGCGAAGTGGAACCAATCGTGGAACAAAATCACAAACTGATTGTGCCACCGAATTTTGGAAATATGCCAAAGTAAAAAATTTAAGCCAAGGATTTTGTCTTTGGCTTTTTTTATGGTATAATACCTGTAATGAAATATGAGGGGGATTTTATCATGAATGATGATAATAGCTTGGATTTATTAGACTTGGATGATAGCAGTTCGATGGATGCACTGCCAGATGCAGTGCCGTTTGGCGCGCCACGGCCAAAAAAACCATGGCTGTTGCTGACGGTCGGTTTGGTGGTTATTGTATTGGCAACTTATATCATTATTCGTGCAATTGGCGATGACGATTCCAGTTCGATGGAAGTTGACCTGGATGTGCCGGTTATGGTTGATAATGGGGCAGGCCAGCCGGTGCCAGTGGATATGAATGTCATGCCACCAGTACAGCCTGTGCAGGTCGCACCAAAACCACAGCCGGTTCAGAAACCGTTGCCGTCAGTCGACCAGCCACAACCTGTGGCCCAGCCACAGTCGCAACCACGCCCACAGCCAGTGGCCCAGCCTGCACCTGTACAGCAGACGGCAGGTATCCCGGTGCGTGTCGTAGAAGAACGTAAAGAGGTGAAATTTAATCCGGCTGAAACTGCAAAGCCTGCGGTTCAACCACGTGTGGTAAAACCAGCAGCAAGGCCTGCAGCAAAACCAAAGGCACAGCCAGCCGCAAAGCCGGCCGCAAAGCCAGCCGCACAGCCACAGGTGGCTGCGGGGTCGTGGTATGTTCAGTTCGGGTCATATAGTTCACGTGCAATGGCCGAGACTGCACAACGTCAAATGCAGAATGCACATAAAAACTTGTTCATGGGAAAACAGTTTGTTATACTGGCCGCACAGCTGAAGGATGGCAAGACAACATATAGACTGCGTGTCGCGTTCAAGACAGCAGCCGAGGCAAATGGTTTCTGTCGCAATGCAAAATCAGACGGATTGGATTGCTATGTCGCAAAATAATTAAAGTAAAGGATAGAAGATGTTTGGACGCTTAGGTTGGACAGAAATTCTGGTTATTGTTGTGTTGGTTGTTATCCTGTTTGGGCATAACAAAATACCGGGTATGATGCGTAATTTGGCAGATGGATTGAATGTATTCAAAAAAGAATTAAAAAAGACTGCGCCAAAGACACATGAAAACAGTCCTAAAAAAACAGCAAAAAAAAGTCGGTGAAAAAGAAATAAAAAAAGTCCCCATGTGGGGATTTTTTTATGGTATAATATTCAGACAATGGCGGGAGATAAATATATTTCAATTAATAATAGGGTAAATGGGTTTTCGTTTGCAAACCTGGGGCTGTTTACAGGGTTCGCAGATGGTATATATAATGCCGTTTATTCTTTGGTTATTTTAGAGATTTTTAAATCGTCGGCCGTTGTCGGTGTTTATGTCGCAATTTATTCAATTTTTTGTTTCTTGGTTGGATTGTTCGCAAATGAAATATTTCGTCAGTTTTCAAAGGTGCGGGTATTTTACTTTGTTATGCTGATGTTGGCGATTTGTTATGCGATGATGAGTTTTTCAATTCTGCCGCGGACTTTTATTATTTTGGACTATACAACCGGGGTTGCGGCGACGTTTGTGGGGATGTTAATACCACTGTTTATGTCTGATTTTTCAAAAAATATCGGAATGGCACGGCTGAATTCGCGATATCATTTGTGGATGAATGTGGGGGCGCTGTTTGCACCAACTGTTGCAGTGATGATTGCAAATCATTTTGGAAATCGGGCCGCTTTCTTTGCGTCTGCAATGATTTATTTAGCGGGGTGGGGGCTGTTTAAATATTTTCGTATCGTTCAGGAAGATAAACATATTCAGCCGGTAAATCCACGAAAAACATTTCGGGCGCTGTGGAAGAATACTGTGGCTTTTTTTAAGCTGCCGGGGATGTTGCGTGCGTATCTGGTGAATTTTGGGTATTATTCGTTGCGCGCAATGCGTGTGCTGTATGTGCCAATTTTGGTGATAGAAAATGGATTCAGCAAGGATGTGTTGGGGTGGGTTTTGACGCTGGGGATTATCCCATATCTGGTGTTAAGTGAATTTATGGGGCGCGCTGTTCGTCGTACAGGCAAGACACTGTGGCTGGTGATGGGGTTTGGGTCGTTTGCAGTTTTGTCTGCGTTTGCGACGGTCACAACCGGTTTGTCGTTGTTGGCAATATTTGTGATGTGGCAGATATCAGGGGCGTTGATGGAATCTGTGCATGATTTGTTGTTCTTTGATAATACAAAGAAAAGCCAGCAAACGCGTTTTTATGGTGTGTTCCGAACCAGTGCAAATTTACCAAACGTATTGGTGCCAATTTTGGGCGCAGGGATGATTGCCTTGTATGGTACAACGGCGGCGGTTTGGGCCGTGACGGCAACAATCGGAGCGTTGAGTATTGGGTTGCTGGTCAGCAGAAAGTGAATACTTGCATTTTTGGGTTTTAGCGTGTATGATTTTTCCGATAATTAAAGGGGAAAAGTATGGCAAAAAAAGAAGTTAGCAAAGATAATGCAGGGGTGGTAAAAAATCCTGCGTTGGAATCTGCATTGGCACAAATTCAAAAACAATTTGGTAAAGAAGCCATTATGAAAATGGGCGATGGCTCACAGCAAAATATTGAGGCGATTTCATCAGGTTCTTTGGGGTTGGATATTGCACTGGGTATCGGTGGTTATCCAAAGGGACGCATTGTTGAAATCTATGGACCGGAAAGTTCGGGGAAAACAACGTTGGCATTGCATGCGGTGGCAGAATCCCAGAAAAAAGGTGGTACGTGCGCGTATATCGATGCGGAAAATGCGTTGGACCCCAGTTATGCAAAAAAGTTGGGTGTAGATGTTTCTAATTTGATTATTTCCCAGCCGGATTCAGGTGAACAGGCGTTGGAAATTGCAGATACGCTGATTAAGTCAGGGGCTGTTGATGTCGTGGTTATCGATTCGGTGGCCGCATTGGTACCTAAGGCAGAATTAGAAGGTAATATCGGTGATTCGTTTGTTGGTACGACCGCCAGATTAATGAGTCAGAGTTTGAAAAAACTGGCCGGGTCTGTGTCACGCAGTAATACGTTGCTGATATTTATTAACCAAATTCGTATGAAAATTGGTGTTATGTTTGGTAATCCAGAAACGACATCAGGTGGTAATGCGTTAAAGTTCTATGCGTCTGTACGCCTGGATATCCGCCGTACAGGGCAGATTAAGGACAAAGAAAATATTATTGGTAATGAAACACGTGTAAAAGTGGTTAAGAACAAGGTGGCACCGCCATTCCGTACGGTTGACTTTAAGATTATGTACGGCGAAGGGATTTCAAGAATCAGTGAAATTCTGGATATGGGGGTTAAGTATGACCTGATTGAAAAGGCCGGCAGTTTCTATTCTTATAATAGCGAGCGTATGGGCCAAGGCGAGGCCAATGCGCGACAATGGTTAAAAGATCATCCAGAGGCACAGCAGGCGTTGCTAGATAAAATTATGGCGCGCGCATCGGGTATTGCCGAAGAAATGACAACGGGGCCAATTGATGATGAGGAGGATGCAATGACAGAAGTTGATGAATAAGTATATTCCCCAGTCAATGTGGCTGGGGTAATTTGTAAATAACAAAAAGGATAGTGTAATGAATATTGATAGAGCGTGGGCATTAACAAAAATCTTTTTCCAATCACATGTATTCAATTGGCCGTGGCGGACGCGCGAACATCGACGCGATGTCAGAACAAATGTTTTATCGCGTGTTGCACCAGAATATTTCAAGCGTTATTTGCCGGCGGTAAAAAATGTTGCAGATGGACCGGTTATCAAAGATGATAAAAATGAAAAAATTTTCACAATCTGGCAACAGGGCGAAGAAAATGCGCCAGAATTGGTAAAGTCGTGCTTTCGCAGTATCAGAAAACACTGCAAGCAAGAGTTGGTTGTTCTGGATGACAGTAATATTTTTGACTATATAAAATTGCCAGATGTTATTGTTGAAAAATATCGGGCGGGTAAAATCAGACGCGCCCATTTCGCGGATATTTGTCGCGTAGAATTGTTGTATCAATATGGTGGTTTTTGGTTGGATTCAACGGACTTTGTTGTTGATAAAATTCCAAAATGGATTGTGGACACGGATTTCTTTATGTATCTGGTCGGTGATAAGGTTGGTCAGAAATATATGTTTTGTCAGAATTGCTTTATTCGTGGACGACGCGGTTCGTATCTGTTGGGGGCGTGGCGCGCGATGATTTTGGAATACTGGATGCATGAAAATAAAAGTTTTGATTACTTTATGCATCAGATGTTATTTCAAACGTTGGTACAAAATGATGAACGGGCCAAGAAGTATTTCGCGCAAATGCCACATGTCGACCAATACCCAACACATACGCTGTGGCATAACTATAAATTCCAACCGTTTGACCAGAAAAAGTTTGATGAGTTGACAGCGGATGCGTTCTTTCAAAAGACGGCGTATGCAGATGCACCGCGCCCTGGGACGTTTTCTCAGGCAATTTGTGATATGAATAAATAGTATCTAGGGGGGATTTATATGCCAGCAATTTCAATTATAATTCCAGTTTATAATGTGGAAAAATATTTGCGTAGATGTCTGGACAGTGTGTTGAATCAAACATTCACAGATTGGCAGGCGATTTGTGTTAATGATGGCAGCCCAGATAACAGTGCGGATATATTGGCGGAATATGCCGCGCGCGATTCGCGTTTTGTTGTTGTGACAAAAGAAAATGGTGGCCTGTCAGATGCGCGTAATGCCGGTATGCCGTACGCAAATGGGGATTATATTATGTATCTGGACAGTGATGATTTTATTCATCCCCAGACAATGGAAATTGCGTATTATCTGGCACAGCGTGATAATTCGGATATTGTGTCATTTACATATGACCGTATTTATCGTCCGCAATTAATGGTGCGACATATTTTGAAGATGGATACAGATAATGTTGTGCCAATGCGTATGAACAGGCGATATGAACTAAATAAAATTCCAACATTGATAACAGATGATGTTTATTCATATGCGACCGAGCGTACACATAACGCACCGGGCAAGAAAAAAAAGTGGCTGATAAAACATTGTCAGGTTTGGAAAAATATGTATCGGCGGGAACTGATTGCAGATGTCCCATTTATCAAAGGGATTTTGTTCGAGGACTTTCCCTGGTGGAGTGAGGTTATGCTGCGTAATCCGCGTGTAACGATTGCGCCGTTGCCGTTGTATTTTTATATCCCAAATTTTGGTGGAATTGTTTTGGGGGCAAAACAGTTACGAATAATGAACAGTCTGTGTACGGGGATAAAAACAGCGTATTTAAAGTACAAAGAATCTGCCACAGAATATCAGATGAAAAAGTGGGCTGAAAATTTCAAATGGTATTTTATTAAATGGGCGTTCCGTAAGATAAAGTATATTGAATCAGAAGCGGATTTGTCACAGGCGCGTGAAATGTTTCGTGAATTAGAACGAATCGGTGCGCTGGATTGCCCGCCAAAGGGGTGGATGAAAAAACTGCGTGTGAAGATTTGTGATTTTATCAAGACCTGTAAATTAGATTTCTAAAAAAAACACAACCCGCAATTTGCGGGTTGTGTTTTTATGTTTTTAGTTTTTACGGCTTTCGTATTCTTCTTGCTCTTCGACTGTCATTGTTGCCAGGGGACGCGCCATCAGACGCTGAATACCGATTTCGTCACCAGATACCACACTGAAACCATATTTACCGTTTGCAATTCGTTCCAAGGCCGCATTAATTTTGTTTAGTAATTTATTGTTGCGGTCAGACATGCGCAAATCCATTGTGATGTCTTGGTTGTATGTTGCGTTGTCCGATTCGTCACCAACACCAACCGATTCGGTTTTGTCGGCCAAACGAACTGCATTTAATACGGATGAACGTGTGTTTTCCAGTTCTGCCTTTTGTGCAGACAGCACATGATGGAAGTATGCCAATTGTTCTGGACACATGTATGGTTCAGACTTCTTTGGCTTGTAATTCGCGGCCAATTCAATAGACATGTAATCGTTGTTTGCCATTTTTTATCCCTTTAATTCTTCAATCCATGCAAGCAGGGTGTCACTGTCCATGACGCCGGTGCGTGCTTCGACCAATTCGCCATTCTTGAATGCCAAGATTGATGGAATGCTGCGAATGCCATACTTCATTGGTGTTTGGCGATTTGATTCGTCAATTTCAAATTTGACAAATTTCGCATCGCTGGTCTTGTCAGATGTTTCTTCGAAAATTGGGCCGAACATACGGCATGGGCCACACCAGGTTGCCCAAAAGTCAACCAGTGTTATGCCATCCCCAATCAAGCCTGCAAATGTTGCATCGTTTGCGTGTTGTACTGCCATAGATTTTCTCCTTTCTTTCTTTATTGATATTCGGCAAGAGTGTATTATAATTGGCCCAAAATGCAAGAGAAAACATTAATGAATGAAATCATATACTTAGATGCCGCCGCCAGTTATCAAAAATCAGATTCTGTGATTGATGCACAGGTGGATTTTTTGCGCAATCATTATGCTAATTCTGGACGTGGAATTTGTGCGCGGGCGACCTGGGTTGATGATATGGTCGCAGCGGTACGTGCGCACGTGGCAGAATTTATGAATGCAGATTCAGACAATATTGTTTTTACACACGGTACAACAGATGCAATGAATCAAATTGCACGAATGCTGAATTTGAATTCCGAATCGGTTGTGGCAGTATCTGACCTGGACCATCACAGCGCGCGCCTGCCATTCGCTGTGTCGGGGGCAGGGGTCGTGGTTTGCCCCTTGACAGGTGATTTAAATATCGATAAAACAAAAATTCCATATGCAGATGTTTTGGTTGTAACGGCAATGTCAAATGTATTGGGGTGGAAACAAAACGTCGCAGAAATTGTCCAGTGCGCACATGAAAAAAATCCAAATGTTATTGTCGTTGTTGATGCGGCACAATTTGTTGTGCATCAAAAAATTGATGTGCGTGAATGGGGGGCAGACTTTGTATGCTGGTCTGCACACAAAATTGGTGCGGATACAGGTTTGGAAGTCGGAGGCC
>JAZLCH010000005.1:0-134839 GCA_045614145.1 Candidatus Enterousia sp.
TGTCCACAGTTCACAGAAGCAAATACCACAACCCCAGAAAAAGAAAACTCCTGTAGTCCATTTGGTTATATGGCACTTGGCGCATTGGGTGGTGCATTAGGTACAGCAGCCGCAATATACGGTCGTAAAAAATACCTAACACAAAAACAAAAACGCAGATAATCATTTAACACTGCCCCTGTGGCGGTGTTTTTTTATATATAAAACTATACCAAAATTAAAACCGGGATAAACCCGGTTTGAATTTTGGTAGCAGCGGAGGGATTGTCTGATTCCCATATTCGCTTTCGCTCTATGGGTCCCTTTCGCTACGTATGGTTCAAACTTCGTTCACACTCGTTTTCACCAACTGACGCCCCGGACCCTAGGGTCCTTATCGTCCTTTACTAACCAAAATTAACACCGCCACACGGGCGGTTTGAATTTTGGTAGCAGCGGAGGGATTCGGACCCCCGACCAAAGGATTATGATTCCTCTGCTCTACCACTGAGCTACGCTGCCAAACGCCACAAATTATAACAACTTTTTTTTTAAATGCAAGAAAAACCAACACAATGATTTCGTTCTTATTAAAAACGACGATTTATTTTAATAAAATTACAAAGCACAAAATCAATTAATTCAATATCATGAAAAGAATTTTATATATCCTGTTATTTACCCTGACCATGGTTCCTACACACGCAGAAACCAATCCATTTTTTAATGGATACGAAAACCAATTTGTATTTAACATCGGCACCGGTGTAAACGGCGGATTTCTGCTACCACCCCCTACGCAATGGGTACCATTTGCAATGTTAAACGCACAATATTCCCAACCCGCAAATTTTTTCAGACTGCATGCACGCAAATCATTAAATATAATACAAACAATTGGGTACGGTCAAAGATATGGCTGGGATTGGGAAAAATTCACCATACCAATTGGTATAATGTCCGTGGACATTGTTCCAGCATTCGGAAAAAAATGGTATACATTTATCGGGCTTGGGGCCGGGTTTCAGGCACAACAAAACGACCGCATCGGTTCAAAATTTTTATTCACCTTTAAATTTGGCGGCGCATACCGATTATCAGAATGCAGCAGCATTGAATTTTTTGCTCAACATTTTTCCAATGGAAACACCGCACCAGAAAACAATTCCTATGCTTTTTATGGTTTTGGACTGGCATACAATTTTTAATACCAATCACCATTCAATCGGTGTTTTTCCGCACCCAACCAAATATTCATTTGCCTGACTGAAATGCTTATTACCAAAGAATCCACGATACGCAGACAACGGTGACGGATGTGCACTTTTCAGAACCAGGTTTTTATTCGCATCAACAAACGTTGCCTTTTTCTGAGCATATGATCCCCACAACATATAAACAATATTTTCGCGCTTTGCGACCGCACGAATAACGCTATCTGTAAATTCTTCCCATCCGCGACCAGCATGCGATGCCGCTGCATGCGCCCGCACAGTCAGTGTAGAATTCAGCAATAATACCCCCTGCTGTGCCCAATGTGTTAAATCACCATTTGTAACAGATTTCCGCCCCAGGTCAGATTCAATTTCTTTGTAAATATTTACCAACGACGGCGGAATTGGGGTTGGCGGTAACACTGAAAAACACAATCCGTGCGCCTGCCCTGGTTCATGATATGGATCTTGACCGATAATCACAACCTTGACGTTATCCAATGGACACAAATTAAACGCATTAAAGATATTTTGTGGCGCAGGATAGACCGTTTTACCCGACAAATATTCCCCCCGCACAAAATCAGTCAGCCTAACAAAATAATCCTTGTCAAATTCCGCCCCCAGGGCATCTTTCCACGATTGTTCAATTTTCACATTCATAACTTTATCAACCCCTGCTGTAAAGATTTCCACAGAACCACATCAATATATCCGCGTGGCAATCCGGTTTGTGCTACCAAATGCACAAACATATCATCGCATGCCGATTTAATTTCGGGCGATAATTTTCCATTATCGATTATCAAATTTTTATTTACGAATGCACACCCAAGTCGCTGAATCCAGATATCATATTTC
Source organism: Candidatus Enterousia sp. (assembly GCA_045614145.1). Classification (GTDB taxonomy): domain Bacteria; phylum Pseudomonadota; class Alphaproteobacteria; order Rs-D84; family Rs-D84; genus Enterousia. Next base: position 2,055 of record JAZLCH010000005.1, read on the forward strand.
ACAACATCTTCGCCCAGATTTCGCGCCAAATGATTAGCGGTAATCTTACCAATATGCGGTAGATTTTGCAGATATGCCAACCTGTCATCTAATGATTTCAAGGTATAATACTTATTGCAAAATTCTGCACGATTTTCCCAAATCTTGCAAATTGCACTAACTTTATTCTTATTATTAAATAATTCGATTAACCGATTGTAATCTGCACCAAATTCGCGCAAAGAATCAATAATTTTTTGATAAATTTTCTTGGCTGTCACCTGGGAAAACCCGCCCGCCAGAATCACATACGCGCAATGCCCCGCAAAGGCATCTGCATCATATATTTTTCGCGCGCGCAGGTTTTGTAAAATTTCATCAAAAGATTGTGCATCGCTGTCCAACCCCGCCCCACGCAGTCGCGCATCTAAATCAAAAAACCAATCACGCGAAAAATCAATCATTCGCGCCCCGCCCCATGGCCGCCACCATCTGTTCCGGTGTCATAGTTTGATTATTTTTCGCATCCATCATAGAAGTCAGCCTATCAGTGCCAGCATTAAACCCCTTAGTCTCTAACGCCTTAATTTCTTTTTCAATCGCCTGTATCCGTGCTTTTTTATGCCATATTTGGCTTTCGCTGACCCCGCCATGCGCCATCAATTCCTGAATTTCTTTTTCCAAGGCCTGTTTTTCCGCATTCAGTTCATCTTTTTTACTTGTCCCACGTTTAATAATCTTTGGCAATTCAAACATTGTCGCCCCCACATATAAATTCATGGCGCGGAAAACCGCGCCACATTCAATCAGATATCCAAATTCGCATCCAACGCATTTTCTACGATAAAGTCACGACGCGGTTCAACCACATCCCCCATTAACATAGAAACAACTTCGTCGGCCTTGGCTGCGTCATCAATTTTAACCTGGAACAAAGAACGATGATTTGGATCCATTGTTGTTTCCCACAACTGTTCGGCATTCATTTCACCCAAACCCTTGTATCGCTGAATCTTTAATCCATTCTTGGCATATTCAAACGCCGTTTCCAGCAACTTTAACGCCCCCCAGATTTTCTGATTCTTGGACTTTACACGCAAAACCGTTGGATTTTTGAATGTTTCAATCAATTCATCATGCCCATTCAACCTGTGCCATGCACGGATTTCCGGCCCATTAATCTTTTCACGTGGCAAAACATACGTCTCGCGTACACTGCGCAATATTCTGGTAATTTCAATACCTGCGTCCGTGGCCGACACCTTCCACCCGCGTTCAAATTCTAATTCCTGGGCATCCAGCATACGCTGCACATTTTCAAAAACATCTGCACTTTCGTTTTCAAACGCACCATTCAGGGCCAAGGCCTCTACAAAACGCAACGGCACAATATGATTCAGCGGCTGCAAGGCATTACGCATATCCAACACCAATCCCAACAATCGCTTTAAGTCCGCGCCCGACACCTGAACACCTGTGGCTGTTTCAATCATACCATCAATCGCCAACTGTTCCATCAAGTAGTCATCCATTTCACGTTGGTTTTGCAAATAAATCTGCTGTTTTCCGCGACTTACCCCATAAAGTGGTGGTTTTGCCACATAGATATATCCGCGTTCAATCGCCTGGGGCATATGACGATAAAAGAATGTCATCAACAGCGTCTGAATATGCTGACCGTCAACGTCCGCGTCGGTCATGATAATAACTTTGTGATAACGCATTTTTTCAATATCAAAGTCGTCCTTACCAATCCCCGCCCCCATTGTTGTAATCAGCGCGCCAATCGTATCAGACCCCAGCATTTTATCAAATCTCACGCGTTCAACATTTAAAATCTTACCACGCAACGGCAAAATTGCCTGGGTTTTACGGTCGCGCCCCTGCTTTGCGGTACCACCCGCCGAGTCCCCCTCAACAATAAACAGCTCACATTTTGCCGGGTCACGTTCTGAACACCCCGCCAATTTACCTGGCAGGCCGCCCAACTCTGGCCCTGTCTTTTTACGGGATAATTCGCGCGCCTTGCGTGCTGCCTCGCGTGCGGTTGCCGCCTCAATAATCTTATCAACAATTGTTTTTGCAATTTGTGGATTTTCATCCAAAAATTCATACAACAATTCTGACACAGTACTTTCAACAATTGGACGAACCTCACTTGATACCAATTTGTCTTTGGTCTGTGACCCAAACTTTGGATCTGGGATTTTAACACTTACGATACTGGTTAAACCTTCGCGAAAATCTTCGCCCGACAGATTGATATCTTTTTTTGTCCCCTTTTCCGCAATATATTTATTAATCGCACGCGTCAGTCCTGCACGAAATCCCGCCAGGTGCGTTCCGCCATCACGGTTTGGAATATTATTTGTAAAGCACAACGATGTTTCCGTATATGCCGTCGTCCATTGCAGAACGATTTCAATATACGTGTCATCCAATTGCTTAATCATCTGAATCGGGTCTTTATTCAGTAATTCCTTGGACTTATCTAAATAAGTTGCAAATCCCTTTAACCCATCAACACTGTGAAATTCGCGTTCTTTAACCTCGCCCCCGCGGAAATCTTGCAGGATAATTTTCACATTTGCGTTCAGATAAGATTGTTCACGCAACCATGTCTCCATGGTGTCAAAACTAAATTCTGTACCTGTAAATGTTTCTGGCGACGGCAGGAAAGTCACCTCGGTCCCGTGTTCATGACCTGACTTATTTTCACTTACTTTCAAATCACATGTTGGCACACCATCGGCAAATGACATAAACGCTTCCTTGTCTCCGCGCCAAACCTTAACCTCCAGCCATGTTGACAGTGCATTCACCACCGACACGCCCACACCATGCAGACCACCCGATACCTTGTACGCGCCACTACCTTCGTTATCAAATTTACCGCCCGCGTGCAGTTCACACATAATCAATTCCAACGCACTGCGTCCTGTATCATGATTAATATCAAATGGCATACCGCGCCCATTATCGCGAATTGTCGCAGACCCATCCGCATTCAGCGAAACATAAACCGTATCCGCATAGCCCGCCATCGCTTCGTCAATGGAATTATTAACAACTTCATAAATCATGTGGTGCAAACCACTGCCACCTTCGCCCACATCACCGATATACATCCCTGGACGCTTTTTAACCGCCTCAAGCCCCTTTAACACCTTAATGGAGTCACCCGTATATTCATTATTCACTGCCATTTAACATTCCTTTCTTTTTTTCTGTGTAAACATAGCAATTTCTGCTATAATTATCAAGGAAAAAGGGGAAAAATATCGTGTCATCAGAAACAGAAGCTTTTACCAAAAAATCCGATTACCTGACCCCACTTCAGGTTGCAAAGAAATTAAACACAGACGAAGAAACTGTATATCGTGCAATGAAAATCATGTATCTGCGTCGTGCAACTGTCCGGGTTCAGTCTGGATATACGACCGCCCCGCGTCCGATGGTAATTTGTGCCAGATTTGGTCGAACAAGAAAACCCGGAATTTTACCCTATCGCCTGCGTTCAGATGCACTGGACGAAATTGCCAAATATTTACAAGAACAACAAACCAAAGGTAAATAACATGAAATTCAAACTGATATATTTTGGTGATATTTTAATCAATCCCAAAAAGCGCGCGCAACACATTGCCGACATCCGTATGCAGTTTCATCCACAACTAAAAAAATTGATTCAGCACAGTCCATGGAACAACCTGACCCAATACATGGTACCCAATCCGATAAAAACCCCAATAACAACACGTCACGTTGGCGGCATTGATTGGAATCCGATTATTACACCAAATTTAAAATTGTTGGCAGAACTGGACATCCAAATGCTACACCCCGAAATTGTTGGCGTTCCACGTTCTGACATAGACAACCGCGTTAAGACAATTATGGACGGCCTGCGTTGCCCACAAAATGAACACGAAATTGGTGCAAACACCCCACGTGACATTGGGCCAATTTATACACTGCTGGACGACGACCATTTAATAACAAAACTGTCTGTTAATACCAGTCACTTGCTTGACAGCAGTATATTTTGCGACCACGAACTGCGTACACCCGATTCCGTCTTCATGATGATTGATGTTAACGTTCGCGTTGCCGAAGGCACACTAGAAAACCTGCCATTTATGGTATAAGAACCAACACATCAAAACCCCGCAGCTGAATCTCGCCGCAGTGCAACGCAGGCGGAACACCGCACGCGCCATGTCATAACTACCTTTGTCACCGCACAGCGAATACGTGGCAATCCAGTAAATAACACCATTTAAAAACACAGCGTATTTTGTCATTCCAGTGACGGCGGAACACTGCCCCAAGAAAAAAACTTACCGCACGGGCGGAAAGCAATCACCACCACTTTCCGGGCAGCAATTAAAGCCCAAATCACCCATATTGGTATAAACCTCGCCTTCACAGCAGCCGTGTTTATCTGGCTCGCCCCCATCTAAACACAAGGGATTATCCCAAAACACTAACGAATCATAGTTGCTATGCAACAAAATACCCAACCCCAAACCAATCAGAAACGCAATAATAACTGTTAATAATTTTTTTATATTCACTTTCATTCTACTCACCCTGCTTTATTGGCGGGAAACAATCCCCACCGTCTGGCGGACAGCATGCAAAGACAGTATCCCCCAAATCCTTGAACAATTCATCGCCACAGCAACCGTATTTATTAGGCTGCGACCCATCTGCACACAGGCCTGCATCCAGATTCTGTAATTCCAACTCTAACAATTCATCTTCTGTCAGTTCTTCCTCTGTTTCTTCTAGGTCCCCTTCATCAATCTCTTCAACAGGTATTATTACATCTTCTGCCTGGGCAATTTCATCAACGACCACTGCATCTTCCGCCACATCTTCCACTGAATTTTCTGCAACATCAATATTTTCTTCCACTTCTCCGGCATCTTCTGTTTCCGCCACCATTTCAACAACAACACGCGAACTGGCCGAACTTTTACGTCCACGCGCCGAACGCGAACACGACCTGCGATAATCCGCCTTCAGTTTAGTCAGTTTATCAATCGTATCTTCGTCCGGTTCTTCCACTGCGGACAACTCCGAAATACTGACCTGAATATCTTTGCAAGTCATACGCACAGCGACCCCTGCCCCATCATCTGCAAATGCAGATGGCGCAATCATAATTCCCAACAACGCAACAAACTTCTTCATCTAAATATGCCTTATTTCTCGTTAATGATTTTTTCCACTTCCAGAATAAAATCAATTGCCGGATTTGTCAGTTTTTTTGCCGTCTCAAATATTTCTTCGGCGGCCGCCTGCATATTCAAACGTTTGTATGTTTCAACAACTTCTATTGTTTCCTCATTATCAAATTCATCATCTTCCAACGCACGCGCAATTTCCAATTCTTGTTTGGCCATTTCAACATACTTTGCACTGTTTTCCGCGCACCCGCGTTCCGACAGGTTCGCATAAATTTTTGCACGCATAATTCTGTAATCCGCATCACTATCGGCCGGCGGCAATTGCCCAATCAGCAAAGATTCAATCTGTTCACATGTCTGCTGTGCGGTACCCGATTGCTGCAACGCGGCCAAAATTTCCCGTTCACGTTGCGCCATTTTATGATATTTCATCTGGTTTTCAGAACACCCATTCATAACCAACTTTTCATAAATTTTGATATTTTCTTCGTGTTTCCAAACATTTTGTGAATTTTCTGGATGTAATCTATCCGCCAACAATTCTTCAATTACAACACATGTTGCCTTTTGATTTGGGTCAGTCACCTTAATCAAGATTGGCAATTCCGCAATAAATTCTTCGCCCGACGCATCTGCCCATCCAACAACCAATGGCACGCGCCCCAAATCCATCGCAACCCGTGGCATATATTCAATATTAATATCACACCCACCACTTGCATTAACCTGGGTAATATCCGCACAGTCATTTGTGATTTTCAGTCCACTAATTCCATCAATTGGCTTAACCACCAGTGTTTCCAACTGTGCCGACACCGCCACATGAACATTGTGTGATTTTGTCTCGCCTACATTCATATTTGTGAAATCAATATTTGCATTTGGGGAAAACCTGACCGCCATACCATCAGCTGGTTTTTGCGCAACTTTTTTCTCAGCAACCCCCAGTCCTGTCATTACACCACACCCAAACAGCGCCATCAACGCCAACACCCCCCAAACGCGCTGTGATTTAGTATGTTTTACATGAACATCCTGTGATTTTTTCATATCCCCTCTCCTATTTTATTTCACGCATATATTACACTACATAACCTGTCCATTGTCAATTGTAATTTTTTTATCCGCCCGCGCTGCCAGATTCATATCGTGCGTTACAAACAGCATTGCCATTTTATTTTTACGCACCAAATCCAACAGCAAATCAAACACCACCGTTGCGTGTTGTGGGTCCAGACTGCCGGTTGGCTCATCCGCCAATAAAATATCCGGATTATTTGCCAATGCACGTGCAACTGCCACGCGTTGCTGTTCGCCACCACTCATTTCCCCCGGATGATGAGATGCACGATGCGCAACATTTGCAGACTTCAACAGTTTTATCGCCCGCGCCCGCGCCAGATTTTCATCCATTCCATTTGCCAACATTGGCAGCATAACATTTTCCAGCGCTGTAAAATCAGACAATAAATTATGACGTTGATAAACAAACCCGATTTTATTACGTCGAATTTGGGTACGCATATCTTCATCCATCTTTTGCACAGCGGCCCCATTAATCAATATACTGCCCCCACTTGGCCGGTCCAGCAACCCCACACACTGCAGTAACGTTGATTTACCCGACCCCGACTGACCAACCATTGCGATAATTTCGCCACGATGCAAATCAAATCCACCGCCACGCAGAATATGCAATGGCTGTCCCCCTTCCATAAAGGTTTTCTTGATATCGCGTACCGACATAACCACATCGCCACGTGTTACCCTTGACAAAGAATTTAAAATATTCGCCATGCTATATATTCCTTTTATTCACCCCGCAGCACCTCGACCGGGTCTGTATTTGCCGCCTTCCACGCAGGGTACAGCGTCGCCAAAAATGCCAACAATATTGCAATCAGCGCGATTCCCAAAACATCTGTCCATACCAACTTTGATGGCAATTCTGACAGATAATATAATTCTGCTGGGAATAAATCACGCCCCGTCAGCCATTGAAAGAATTGTCTGATTGGTTCAACATAAATCGCAATTATCACACCCAATATCGTACCAAAGAACGCACCAATAACACCAATTGACGTCCCCGACAGGACAAAAATCTTCATCATTGATTTGCGCGATACACCAAATGTACGCAGAACCGCAATATCCTTGTTCTTATCTTTAACTAACATAACCAAACTGGACACAATGTTAAATGCCGCCACAATCACAATCAGCATCAATATTAAGAACATTACATTTGATTCCACCTGCAATGCGCCAACAAAACCACGATTTAAATCACGCCAATCACGCACCACAAACCCATCTGGCAACAGTCGCACCAAACTTTCAACAACCTCGGTTGTTTCTTCTGGATTACGCAAGAATAAATCAATATGCGTCACCGAATTTCCAATATTCAGATATTTTTGTGCCGTCTCTAATGGCATAAATATATAGCCTGAATCATATTCATACATTCCCATAAAGAACGAAGATTTCACCGGATACGACATAATTCGTGGCATTGAACCAAATGGTGTTGGCGTTGCATTATTTGCCGACACCAATGAAATATTATCCCCCATTGTCACCTTCAGCGCGCGTGTCAGTGACGCCCCTGCAACCAATTCGCCATCCACAATTTCTGTCAACGGCTTTCCATACACACGTGTTCCCGTCTGACTCTTGGCAATCAGGTCTGTCATTCTGATACCACGTATCATTGCACCTGTATTATTACCATTGGCGGTCGCCATAACCTGACCTTCAGCAATTGGCACAATAGATGTCACCTGACCTGCCACATTTCGATTTTGCTTCATTTTATCAATCAAGAAATCAAAATCAGAAATCGCCCCATCTTGGTGATAGACCACAACATGCCCATTCATTCCCACAATACGCCCCAACAGCGTATCATGAAAGCCACCCATAACAGACATCACCACAATCAGTGTTGCCACCCCCAACATAATTCCAATAAGTGACACCCACGAAATTACGGACCCAAACCCGCGTTTTTTCGCGCCCAGATATCTAAAAGCAACTTTTCGTTCCAGTTTTGAAAACATTTACCAATCCTTAGTCATTCAAAAAATCACGCAACGCATCACCGATTAATTCATTTGCCCCTGCGACATCCCCTGCCCCATCGACAATTGACACCACACGCGGCGACATAAACACTACCAATTCTGCGAATGGCGAAATCAGTGTTTCTGGCGTTGTCACAAACGAATGTGTTGGGATACCAATAATCACATAATTATCCCCAACTGTTGACGGGATATTAAAAGAACTCAACTCGCCCTGACTGGTACGCAAAACAATCTTTGCATCAATTTTTTTACGCCCTGCAAAATCCCCATATGTACCCGTCGCCCCTATGATTAAATCTGTTTCCAATCTTTCTTCGCGACCACATTGGCCAATATCAAAACGCGATTGCCAACCATTTGGAATTGCAAACGTACCCTGAGAAACCAAAACAACATTTGCCTGCTGCGCTAAAAATTCCTGTAAAGTCTTGGTATTAATCTCTGGCGCAACGACCAACGCACGACCAACAACACCCGGGATAGACATCTTTACATTCTTGTCCCCAAAGGCCGGCAACAAATTCATCCAAACAATCGGATTATCGGTACGCGGATAGACACGATATACATCAATATCCCACGCCAGCATATATTTTTTTCCTGAAATATCCGCAATTATCCTTGCGACTTCGCGTTCTGTCTGATAATTACCTTCGAACACAACCGTTTTATCGGCCCAATCGACCAACAAATTTCGCATATCCGCGCCATGCATTGCATCCAACAGCGCCATGATAATCGTCTGGTCTTGCGGCATCTTTATCAGCCATTTTGCACGATGCGTTAAGTGCAATTCGCCATTTTGTGCATCATACGAATAATACACCCGCCCCATTTTGGTCATTAACTCTATCGCATCGGACAGGTCACCCCCTGTAATAGTGCCTGTGATTTTTTCATACAATTGCTCATCTTCAACAACTGCAATATCTGTACCTTCCAGCAGTTTATCCAACGCCCGTTTAACAGTTAAATCCTTAAACTCATAATCCGCAACCTGCAAATCATCTGGCAAGGCATCCCCAACCCCCAGCCGCACAATTTCAATTTTTTCTGCTGGCACAACAGAAACCACCGACTGATTATTCCAGTCAACCTCGCACCGCATTGGCAATTCTATCGAAAACCTGCGTGCTGTATCTGTTGTCAGCGCTGCTTTTTTTGGAAAAATCGGAACCGAGCGTGAATCAATAATCGTCTCTTCGACGACGGTCACATTATCGAATTGTGGTTGTTCTTCTTTTTTCTTACCCAGCAGTCCCGAACACGCAGACAAAAGCTGCAGACAAACAACACCTATCACGAAACCTTTTACAAACTTCATAACAAACTTCTCCTTGTCCTGATATCCTATTATATATTCATAATTTTTTCAAATTCTGCCAACGTCATTTCGTGTATTGGTTTCTGCGTTGGCGTTACCAAATCACGCACACGTTCAAACTGTGCAGCGAAACGATTTACCAGCGTCACAATTTCCGGCGACAAATTTTTTTCCGCTGCAATCAACCTGCGTCCATATTCTACAATATATTCCAGAACATCCGCTGCAAAAAAACGTCCAACATAATTATCCACTGCGACACCCCCTTTTTGCACACAAATTGCCGACATAATCATCGCGGTTTGATTATAATAATTCGCCAGTTTAACAAACTGCTGAACACTGATTGCCATCACGCTGTCCTTTTCTCTCTTTTTTCTTATTATAAAACTATTGCCACAAACAGGCAATTAAATTATAATATAAACATGAGAATAAAATTTTTACCCATATTATTGGCAATATTTATGACATCATGCGCATCTGTTAACAGCGGCAGCATTGATGACGCAACGATACTAAACTGGGAAAACGAAGCGGTCACCACTGAACAGTTTGTACGCGACCACAAATCATGTCTGGGGATTGACAAACCATCGTACCAGCCACGTTCACGAATATCCAAGTTATTATCCCCAAACCAGGCCGGCATAATGCCTGACTGGGATGGTCTGTGGGTTACATTTCAATCGAACGAATACCGTGATGTTGGCCAACGCAGTCTGATGTCTGTTCCGCGCAACACTGCATCTCGCACAATCGGTGCATATCGTCGATGCATGTTCCGTCGCGGATACTTATTACGCGCGATGTAGCAAAAATTTTAATACCAACGCTTTGCGAAAAGGTCTTTTTTGTGATATACTATTCCGCATGAAGCGTACAATCTCGTTTTGGCTGTGCTTTATAATCTCCATTATACTGGCGATATACTTTGCCACACGCATCATAATGATTCAAACTGGTCACGGTGACCTGTCACGTGTCCGTAACATATCAATATCAACTGACATAAAATCCCAAGATTTATCCACAATTGCACACGCTGCTGCGATTGCGCCGAACACCCCCGTGCGTTCCTTAGACTTAACCGTTATGCGCGACCGTGTATTGAACGTCCCTGGGGTCAAAGACGCGGCCATTCGTCGCCTGCCAAACGGCAATATATCTGTTCGCACATCGATGCATAAAATGGTTGCGCTGTGGACAGATGGCGAAAATTATTTTCCCTTGTCATCAGACGGTACAATAATAAACACACCAACAAACGTACGTAACATTGCGCATGTTGTATTTCGGGGTCCTCTTCCTAAAAACATATCAAAAATAACGCGTGCGGCCCATAATCTGATTGGCAATCTGGATTACCTGGAATGGATAGAAGACCGTCGTTGGAACATTTATACAACGGGCGGCGTCACAATATTGTTACCCGAAACAAATCCCGAATCCGCAATAAACACGCTAATGGCGCTGAACAGTAAACATAACCTGTTGGCCAAGAACATCAAAATCATCGACATGCGTGACGATGCGCGTATTTTGATTAAGTAAAAAACATGAACCTGTTTGATTCATCTTTTCTGTGTCTGGACATTGGCACGTACAGTGTACGTGGCATTGCGCACCGCATACGTAACGCGCAAATTGACCATTCTGCGTTTTTCACCATCGACAGCACAGACACCACCTTTGCAATCAAATCTGTAATTGATGAACTGGAAAAACAAATCGGGGCGCATTTTGATTCTGCCTTTATAACCGGGAATTTTGGTCCATCTGTATTCGACATGACTGCGCGCAACACGACCTGGTCTGGCGAACACAAAATAACAAACACCGACATACGTGGCCAGATATCACAAATCGCCCCCCCAGATGGGTATTTTCCGATGCATATTGTCCCTTTGCGATACGACGCCCCAACTGCGCGCAACATGCTGTCCCCTGTTGGACACATTGACCGACAATTGGTATCTGCATTCGGCACAATATTTTATTCGCACAGTGGCATAGACACAATAAACGAACATCTTCGTGGCGCCCACATCATGGCATCTGCGTTCTATGATCCACAATTTTTACAAAACGCGATTTACCGTCAAAAGAAACAAACGACGATGTTCATTGACTTTGGTCATGAATACACATCTGCATCTATTTGGACAGACCGTGGTCCGATTTGGCATACCAAGATTAAACTGGCGGGTGTTGACATAACAAATTCTATATCAAAAACATTAAATCTGGACATTGAATCTGCGGACCGGATTAAGCGTAGTGTTGCAACCTTGATTCCGCGTGAAATGGACAGATTTACCCCTGCCGACACAGCATATGATTTTTCCCGTGGCGATGTAAATGATATAATTCTGCCAATTTTGATTGATATTATTGGCCAACTAAAGAATCAATGTCTACCATCATTTACAAAATATCATCCGACCCGAATTGTCCTGACTGGTGGTGGCACAGAAATCGAAGGTCTGCGCGACATCATTGAAAACACATTTGCGGTCATAACAGAAACATTACCCACGGATGCATCTGTACGCGCGCTGTCTGATTTCATTTGGCAATCCGAAGATTCCCACCGTCAAAAATACATTGCCCGTCGTGACAAATGGGCAAATCACACAAATTGGATTGGCAAATTGTTCCACAGGCAGCCAAAGCCAAAACAAAAATTCATTCCCATTATGCCCAGCACACTGTGCTTTAACATGCGCAGTCCGCAAACCTATACCCTGTTTCAATCTGGTGGGATATCAATGATACACGTTGATATTATGGATGGTTTTTATGTCGACCGCATCAGCGGCAGCATTGAAGAATTAAAGATAATTCGCAGTCACACAAATGCGCACCTGCACGTACATTTAATGACAGAAAGTCCGTCTGTCTGGGCCACTGATGCGATATCAGCTGGTGCTGACACAATAATATTATCGACCAACACATCTGGTCTGCGCAATGCGATTCGTATTATCAAGAACGCCGGTCGCCGGGTTGGCATTGCGTTAAATCCTGACTCGTCTGTATCACTGTTAAAATCTGTACTGCGCGACATTGACGAAGTCATGATAATGTCTGTTGCGCCTGGTGCGGCGGGTCAAAATTTTGAACCATCATCACTGCATAAGATATCTGTACTGGCAGCGACACGTAAAAAATATGGATTAAAATTTTTAATATCTGTTGATGGCGGAATAAATGACAAAACTGCGCAATTATGTTGGGATGCCGGGGCAGATATACTGGTATCAGGTTCATACCTGGCACGCAGTCCTGATTTTCCATTGGCGGTACACAGCCTGTTAAAGAAAAACACAGACAATTAAGAATTCCTCAATAAAAAACACCGCATCAGCGGTGTATTTTATTTGCAAACCGTGCAACCGACGGGATGTGGGTTCGGGACCCTGCGGTGGGTCTGCTTGTTTTTTCGGCGCATTGTTTACATAACAATACTATAAAACATTTCATTACAATACAACAGGTACGATTCCCTATTGCACAACAACACGACGTCCATCACCACATTGCGTTATAAAGACATGAATTGTATCTTCTGGCAACATCTCAGATGCAACCTCGGGCCATTCAATCAATGTAATATCATTTTGCATTGCATGTTCCAGGCCAACTTCAACCAATTCATCCGCATCTTCTATGCGATACAAATCAAAGTGAGAAATCCCATCATACGATTGCACAATTGTAAATGTTGGGCTGGGAACGACAGTATCTGCCCCGCGCAAGGTTTGAATAACACTGCGTGCAATCTCAGACTTGCCCATTCCTAAGTCCCCATGCAACGCGACCACACACGGCGCGGACAGATTTCTGGCAAAATCCCCTGCCCAATTCCGCATTTCTTCAACATTATTTAGGACAAATTCTTTCATAATTCTCTTCCTTGATTCAGCATATGAATAACAGGTCTATAATCTGGTTTTTTTATATTTTTCTGCTTCTGCTTTATTTGATTCATCACATTCTGTGCATCATCGACTAATTTGTATGGATACCTGATTCTAAAGATATTTTTTTCACGTTGCACTAAAACCTCGACTGCATACCAATTTGCATACAGTTGTGAAATATAAATTCCGTTTACAGCGATTATCTCGTTTACATCTATCATTTTTTCCTATTCCACTAATAACAAATCATCTTCCAACCTGCGCACTGCATCACGTAATTGCGCGGCACGTTCGAACTCTAAATCTTCTGCTGCGCGATGCATTTGTTGCATCAGCTTTTTGATTTCACGACGAATAGATTCTGCGTCCATCACACCGCCCGACTTATCATACACAAACTTTCGTGATTTGTCATTTTTTTCTTGTTTTTCACCAACCTCGGCAAAAATTGCCTTAGACACAGTTGTCGGCGTTATACCATGCGCTGCATTATATGCCATTTGCTTTTCACGTCTGCGCGCCGTTTCTTCCAGCGCAGATTTCATAGAATCTGTAATTTTGTCCGCATACAAAATCACGCGCCCATTTGCATTACGTGCCGCACGCCCAATTGTTTGAATTAATGAACGCGTTGAACGCAAGAACCCTTCTTTGTCCGCATCCATTATCGCCACCAATTCGCATTCTGGCACATCCAATCCTTCGCGCAGCAAATTGATACCCACCAACACATCAAATTTTCCCATACGCAATTCGCGTAATAATTCTATACGTTCCAACGTTTCGATATCACTGTGCAGATATTTTGCCTTTACATTATTTTCGTTTAGATAATCCGTTAACTGTTCGGCCATTTTTTTTGTCAGCGTTGTCACCAACACGCGTCCCGACACCCCTTTGATAGTACTTAACAAATCATCAACCTGATGTTCTGTTGGGCGCACTTCACATATCGGGTCCAACAGACCCGTTGGTCTGATAACTTGTTCTGAAACTATTCCACCTGATTGTTCCAGTTCCCACGTTGCAGGTGTTGCGGACACAAAAATTGTCTGTGGTCTGAAATTATCCCATTCATCAAATGTCAACGGCCGGTTATCCACACACGACGGCAGACGAAAACCATATTGCGACAATGTTTCCTTACGCGCCCTATCCCCGCGCGACATAGCACCAATCTGGGGAACTGTTACATGACTTTCGTCAATAAACAATACTGCATCTTTTGGTAAGTATTCAAACAATGTTGGGGGTGGTTGCCCAGGTTTTCGCCCTGACAAATACCTGGAATAGTTTTCAATTCCGCGACAAGTTCCTGTACTTTCCATCATTTCAATATCGAAATTCACGCGTTCTCTCAGACGTTGTTCTTCTATATATTTCATATTTTCGTGAAAATATTCTATTCGTTCTTTCAGGTCATCACGAATTTGTGAAATCGCCTGCAAGACCGTGGGCATTGGCGTGGCATAATGAGTATTTGGATAAACGACCACCCGGTCTAATTTCTGCAATCGTGCGCCGGTTAATGTATCAAATTCCCATATTTCTTCGATTTCATCCCCCCAGAAAGAAATCTTCCATCCCCTGTCCATTGTATGTGATGGGAATAAATCCAGTGTATCACCGCGTACACGAAAATCCCCACGCGCAAATGCGGTATCATTACGTTTATACTGAATATCAACCAGCGCACGCATCACATCCCGCATTGGAATCATATCCCCTGCCCGCAGAACCAATTTCATTCCTGCATATTGTTCTGGCGACCCCATACCATATATAGAAGACACACTGGACACCACCACGACATCACGTTCTTCCAGCATTGCACGTGTTGCACTGTGTCGCATCCGGTCCAGTTGTTCATTAATCGATGCGTCTTTATCAATATACGTATCTGTTGTTGGTACATATGCTTCGGGCTGATAATAATCATAGTAAGAAACAAAATATTCCACATGATTACGTGGAAAGAAAGACTTCATTTCCGTATACAGCTGCGCTGCCAAGATTTTATTTGGCGCCATGATTAAAGCCGGTCGTCCTAATTTTGCGATAACATTTGCCATTGTAAATGTTTTGCCTGATCCTGTTACCCCTAACAAAACCTGGGAACGTCGTCCATCATTTACCCCATCAACCAATTCAGAAATTGCCGTTGGTTGGTCACCCATCGGCTGATACTTACTTTCAAGATAAAAATCTGCACGTTTCATTTTTTTATAACAACAATCAGTATAATTCATTATAATTAAAAAACAAGGGGGGGCAAAATCATGGCACTAAAACCACGATACAGACGCAGAATATTTTGGACAATTGTTTTCACAATCGCCACAATTGCAATTGCGATTGTACTGATTCCGCCAATGATAACCCTGAACGGTTTCAAACCTGTGGTTGAAAAATCTATTTACGAACAAACGGCTGTTCCCCTGAAACTGAACGGCGACATACACTTCAGCCTAGTTGGTGGCACAACAATTGTTGCGCATGACGTATCTGTTCCAACTGCTGAAATAGGTTCTGTGATGTTTTCTATCCCATTTCGCAGTTTTTTTGACCTTGAACACGCACGATTAAATGGTCCTGTTGTAATATATGATGCAGACATAACAATTGATAAACTAGGCCCTGTATCATTCAATCATAACATTGAAATCTACAACAGTAATCTGAACTTTATGGGCCGTAAATTCTATATTGTTCGTGCAGATTTTACCAACAATGAATTTCACGGGACAATTCGTTCAGAAAATCACAAATACGACGTGGAATTTATCGGCAACGAATTTAACATCAAAAACAAGAATAACAACCTGGAAATCAACGGTCAAATGTATTCAGACGGTTCAATCCGCGGCCACATTACAATTGAAACAGACAACATAAACGAATGGTTTGGTTTTAAAACCCCGCAGATTAAGCATGTCATAAAACTAAGCATGGATTTCGAATGGAATGGTGGCAACGGATATAAATTCACAAACATAGAATCCCAGCATTTTTCTGGCAACATTGAAATTTTTCCAAACGGGGACAAGACAGTACAATTAGTATCAAATGATTTAGATTTTGATTTTTCATTTTTATTAAACCCGCACGATTTAATATACAAAACAAATCTGAATCTGGATTTTTATGGAAACCTAAAATTTATGGGATATAAATTCCACCACCTGAAAATAGACGCCATCGGCACGCACGACGCGCTGCAAATATCACATGTAATCGCAGATGACATTGCAATCACCGGTGGCACAATTACTGCAGACGGTGCCAAGAATTTAATGTTAACCCTGCCATTAAATGGCATCGACAGCATGTGTCTATTTTCTGGCACACCTCAAAAATGGGAATGCAGTAAATTTACCTATAATAACCTGTCTGGCAGTCTATCTGTCGACAACGACACATTCTATATAACCGTCTCATCCAACCATAAAATGCCATCAGACAAAAAGATACTAAATCTGGTAAAAGAACTGGGGACAAACGGAACAATAAAATTTCACTTTTCCGACATATCTGGCACATACAAAATTTCACCGAACGGTATTGTTCCATCATTCAGCCACGCTCAAAACAAAACATTAAAATGGCTAAACATTGATATACCATTTCTGCCAAAATTCATGATGGATGCACCGGGCGATTTTTCATGGCAAAACGACATGTTAACCTTTACCCCATATGACGGGCAGTGGAAATTATCAACATTTGACAATTATTTTCACCTGACCGGCACCAGTTTCAAGACATGGCTACCTGTTGACATGGACACACGTTTTCTGGACGATGCCCCCTATACACTTTCTGGATTCTATGACAAAAACAGAATATCAAACCTGAACATAAAGATATCAGACCATGAATTTTCCGGCAGTGCATCTGGCAAAAACATCACCCTAAATACAACCACATTAAATCTGGATTCATTTATAACCCCAGACTTTACACAAAACGCAGAACAGATGGAATTTCTGTCCAACGCGCCTGTATTAATTCTGTTTAATCTGCCTTTTAACATATCGCTGTCTGCGAACAGATTGCTCTACAACGGGAATGCATATAACAACTTCCTATACGCGCTAAAGCCCAATTCACAAACTTTTTCTATCACAGACGCCGAACGCGGAAATCTGCTGGCAACGATTGAACGCGACAAAACCAACTATGACATATTTGCACAGCTTAACCGTTTTGCAATCAATGGTAATTTATTATCTGACGCAATGCCATTGAACATTCGCGATACTACGATAACCGGGCAAATTGTTATGAAGACATCTGGTCAAATTGCACATGATATTTATTACAACATATCTGGCGACCTTGATTTAACATTTAATGACGGGTATATAATTGGTCTGGGGACCGATGACTTCTATGCATCGGCAAAAAATCTAACAATATTTAATACAGAACTCGCACTGTCGCGCGCAATGACAGGCGGAGAAACAAAAATCAAAGAAATGCGTGTTGTTGGAACATATTCTGATGGCAACTTTGTCTCGACCGAGGCAATAAACCTATCCGCCCGTCACACAGACATTGTTGGTGGTCTGGCAATCACAGACGGTCTGATGACTGCTGAATTTGATATAATCATGCGCGGTACATCCACCACACCTGCGACAATCGAACTGGGGATATTGCCAAACGGCGGCCGTCAATATTCGCTGTCTGACATAATAAAGAACATAGATATAAACTTCATGCGTGCATTTCTGGAAACACACGACCGTTTTTAGCGGTGTGTGTTTTCTATAAATTCATTACGTGATATAACATTCCCTGCGCCATCTGCATAGTATACATATCGTCCAACACGTACACAGTGATAACCATTTGCGCAAAATTTTATATTACGTTGTGCCTGTAACAATGTTTTATTTTCACCAATTAAATCTGCACGTGTACCGAACAATTTACGTATCAACCATCCCCACGCACCAACAGATTGATACGGTGCGAACAGTACCCCGCCCCGTTTTTCCAAGCGTGACATATTATAACGTTCATAATTTGTCATTAATTTATTTGACTGGTACGGACTAAGATTTAAATTTTGTGCCAACAGATTTATATGCTGTTTCATTTGATTTTCCCTCTTATTGAATTTTTACAAAATTATATCTGGAATAAAATCTTTGGCACCAGGTATGAATTCACATGAAATAAAAACCGCCCAAACGGACGGTTTTGCTTTTTTGTCTTAGTTCTTTTTTCTGACCTGAATATGCGCTTCACGCAGTTGTGTTTCTGTCACATTTGTTGGCGCCCCCAACATCAGGTCTTGTCCACGCTGATTTGTTGGAAATGCAACAACACCACGCAGATTTTCTTCGCCCAGCATAATTTGCACCAAACGGTCAATACCGAACGCACAACCACCGTGTGGTGGCGCACCATATTTGAACGCAGTGTACATACCGCCAAACTTTTCTTTTACGATTTCTTCATCATATCCGGTAATTTCAAAGCATTTCACCATGATATCAGGGTTATAGTTGCGCAAACCGCCACTGCAGATTTCCGCACCATTTAACACCATATCAAATTGTGCCGCCTTGATTTCTAATGGATTTTTAGTACTTAATTCATCCAATGTTGCCATCGGGAACGAGAACGGATTATGCGTAAACGCAATTCCTGTTGGTGATTCTTCATCCGCTTCAAAAAATGGGAAAGATTCAATCCAGCACAGACGGAATTCATTTGGATTAATCAGACCTAAATCTTCACCCAATTTTGTACGCAACTTTCCCGCCGCCTTGGCAGCAGCATCCGCCGCATCACAAACAAAGAACAACGATGAATTATCCCCTGCAATTTCACGCAGTTTTGCAATACGCGCATCATCCAGCTTCTTGGCAACCGGCCCCTTGGCTTCATCCCCGAATACAACATACGCCAATCCACCCAGTCCCAATTCTTTGACCGCATAATCGCCCAATTTATCGAACCAAGAACGTGGCTTGTCCGATGAATTTGGTGCCGCAATTGCACGAACAACGCTGCCACCTTCAACTGCATTTGCAAATATTCCAAATTCAGACCCACGGAATATTTCCGTTACATCATGAATAATGATTGGATTACGCAAATCCGGCTTATCAGACCCATATTTCAGCATTGCTTCATCAAATGGTATGTGTGGAATTTCCGGATGAATAATGGCATTTGGCACAAATTCGCGTATCATTGCCGGCATTAATTCATTACCAACGGCCTGAATATCTGGCAAATCAACAAAGGACATTTCCATATCTAATTGATAGAATTCCAACAATCTGTCCGCCCGCAAATCTTCGTCACGAAAACATGGCGCAATCTGGAAATAGCGGTCAAATCCTGCGACCTGCAACAACTGTTTAAATTGCTGTGGTGCCTGTGGCAACGCATAGAACATACCATGATGATTGCGACTTGGGACGATAAAGTCACGCGCGCCTTCTGGGCTGGACGCAGTCAGAACCGGCGTTTGAAATTCAGAAAATCCCATATCCCACATTTTATCACGCATAAATTTAATAATACGATTGCGCATCAAAATATTGTTATGCAGTGATTCACGACGCAAATCGATATATCGATATTTCAGGCGCAAATCTTCGGCCACAGAATCATCGTCGCCAAATACTTGGAATGGTAAAACTTCACAATTTGTCAGCACTTCGTATGACACGGCCTGAATTTCAATACCCCCTGTTGGGATTTTATCATTAACCGCCGCCGCATCACGCGCAACAACAGTTCCCGTCACCTGAATCACAGATTCTGGGCGAATTTTTTCCAGATTTTCATCCCCACCATCAAAAACAATCTGTGTCAAACCATAATTATCGCGCAAATCAATAAACAGTAACGACCCATGGTCGCGTTTACGATGCACCCAACCTGACAAAACAACTGTTTCACCAACATTTTTTGTATTCAATTCACCACATGTATGTGTTCTGAACTTTGATTTCAAAGATAACATTTCGGTCCCTTTTTTTTATTTTTGCGGGGCAACGAAAATTTTTTTAGGAATTTCGGCACCCACACATTTGTTAAATTTCAGGGGCGCAATAAATATTCGCGCGGTGCCACCCTGATTTATAACTTTTTTTAAAATCTGTCTATGTCATTCCATGGTTGTCAGTCATATCATCACAACAAAAACAGACAATTATTTCATTTGCGTGCCCGTGGGGCGACAGAAATGTATTAAATGCTGTTATTGTGCAGATTTTACGATGGGAATGTATTGAACATACATGACCTGAGTAAAATCAAACAAACACCAAGCAGATGATGCATTTCTGGTGCCCTAAGCAAGAATCGGACTTGCGACTCGTCCTTACCAAGGACGTGTTTTACCACTAGACTATTAGGGCAATCAAAACTTTTCCAATTATAACGTGCCGCACTTAAAAAGCAAGAATAAAAACGCAGCACAAATTCAAAGGCAAAGATTAATTTTCAAGACAAAGCATTAGTAATTTGGTCTTGCATCTGAAACGTACCCAGCACAACCCAGGCAATAATAGCCGAAACCAACAAAATCCCTATGCTATTCAAAGTATTTGAAATCTTTTCCATTTTACGAACAGATTCATTTAAATAGTCATTTGCAACCTGACTCAGGTTTTCATCGAAACCATTCATATCGGCATAGATTGTTAAATCACCAATGATTTCATCATCTGGGAACCCCCGTCCTGTTTTTTCTAATGCATGCCCCAGGTTATCACCATTTGCGATATATCGCAACGCCTTGTCCAAAATGCTGCGCAGATATTTACTGGCGCTGTCTGCCAACATTCGCATTGCATCTGGGATTGTCACCCCTGCACTGACCATGGCGGCCAGGCTCATCAACCAACCAACCGCGACCTGAATTTTATACGTACTCCACGGTGGGAACTTATCAAATACTGCGCGAATACGCCCGGTCCAGTTTGCCAAGCTGACCCAACAGACGGAAACAACAACAGCAAAAGCCAACAAAAACACATACCAATACTGGATTGAAAAATCTGACATCCATACCAAACTGCGTGCTGTTCCGCGCCATACGACTGAACTACCTGCCACCTCTGCCAGTGGTGGTACCAGGTAAATTCCAACCATAATAATAATACCGAATGTCAACGCCAACAAGAACAAAGGATACGCAACTGCGGTTGTCATTGCGCGTCTGATACGTTGCATACCATCGACCACACGGCCAACATTTTCCAGCGCAATTACCAAATTAGATAAATTTCCTGATGTCACCAACAGTGTTTCATTTTGTGGTACCCATCCACGTGTTGCCTCGGAAAAAGTCATACCCATTTCCAGGTTTTTTTGCCATTGTCGCATAACGATTGCAAATGGTTCATTTGGTTTTTTTCCATTTTTTGATTCCACCATTTCCAACCGTTCCAGCGCATCAATCAACGTAAAGTCATTTCGCAACAACGACGCCAGCTTTCGACAAATCGCCATACGTTTTTCCGTATTTAGACGGAACATCATTTTTGCATATAACAGTTCCAGTTTATTCATATCAGTATACCCCCGGCTGGTCCAGCTGTCCAACCCATCTTTCTACTTCATCAATACTGATAATTCCCTGCAACATCAAAGACACAGCCGCTTCTTTCAACGTCCGGCCGTCCATTTCTTCCATCCAATATCGCACGGCTGCATCTGTACTGCCAGCCAATGCCAGACGTAAAAATTCACTGTTTGTGATAATTATTTCACCGGCCTTAACACGTCCAACGTTTCCTGTTCCGTGACAGTGTGGACACCCTGCCCCCCGTTGATACACCTGGCGCAGACCGACATCACCATACGCATCAATCACACGTCGATACGCCCCCCGTTCGGGGTGTTCTGACAACAATTCACGACAGTGTGGGCATAATTTTTTGAACAATCGCATTGATACCAATCCACGCATCAATGTTTCTTCTTTCAGCTTAAACGGTTCTATTCCCAAATCCAGCAATCGTGTCAATGCCGCCATTGCAGAATTTGCATGCAATGTTGTCCAAACATTGTGTCCTGACAATGCCCCGCGCACGGTCAGTTGTGCTGCCGCCAGGGTACGGATTTCACCAACCACCAACGTATCTGGGTCACTTCGCAAAGCCGCCGCCAATGCTTCTATATACTTTTCATCGCGCTGTTCTTCATTTGTTGTATTAACAACGGGCATCTGGCGTGCGCCAAAAATCTTTTGTTCAACTGGATTTTCCACTGTAATCATATTGATTTCATAATTACGTTCACGCAACATCATCGACATATTACGAACCAGTGTTGTTGATTTACCTGAACTGGTTGGTCCTGCGACAATAACCAGCCCGGTTGGAAAAGACCGCAGACGCGCCAACAATCGCTGTTCATATGGTCCAAATTCCTGTTCTGTTTTCAATCCTTCGGACGGATTATCATACAGCAATCGCATAACGACATATCGACTGCCGAATGCAATCGGGTTAAATTGCATACGCACGCCCAATATACCTGTTGGCAGGTACAAATCCCTGGTTCCACGCAGTGGTGTGCGTCCATCCTTTTGTGCCGATTGATATTCATTCTGTGCATAGTTTGCATTTGACATATCAGACGATGCAAACGCCGCACGAACAAACGATTCCCCCCATTGTGAATTATATTCCATAACCGGCTGCATACTGCCATCGATTCTGAAAAATATAGTCGTCTGATCAGCAACTTCTATATGAACATCCGATACCTTTTGCGCAGCCGCCTTGGCGATAATATCAACAAAGTCCTTTTGCATCTGATTATCAAAATCTGGGCGCAGACGTCCCCCGCCCCCCAGACGCATTTCATTAGACTTGTATATATTTGATATCAACCCCAGGTCTGAATAAAACGGTTCGCGCATTTTGCGTCCACGACGCCTCAGCAAATCCAGGAATGCCAACACACGTCCATCATAACGATGTGTACGTGAAATAATAATTTCACCACCGGTAAAATACGCAATCAAGCTTTGCGTATCATGTGGCAATTCCATCACGGCACCTGTCGCCGTCAACAAACGGTTACCGTTTGCAAACAGATAGTCTATAATATCCTTGGATTCTGCAGTCTCTATCCCGGCTGGAATTGACGGTTTATCTGAAACGATTGAAATTTCCAAGTTTTCTTTTTCCATATTAATTATTTTCCGTTTGTAATGTTCAACACCTGTGTATTACCATCTTTATCAACCAATACAACCCCATCATACAACGATATTGTTTTAACCGTCAGCCCATCCAATGTCTTACCAACACTGACGCGTCTTTTTTGTCCATTATTCAAATCTTCAACCGTTGCCTGCAATTGCGCCCCTGCACCAACGACATTAACCAATCGCCAATTTTTTGACACATCCTGTTCAATCTCTGTTTTTGCTGCGGATGAAGTATAATCTTTTACTTCCTGTTTTTTTACATCTTCGATTTCTTTTATCCATTCTTCTTTTTCTTTTTCTATACGCGCTGCTTCTGCTTCCAGTTTTGCTTTTTGTGTTTCTATTTCTTGCTGTTGCTGTTCTGCACGCCCTGATAGCGTATCGATTTCCATATGCAGTTTAATTTTTTCTGCCGCCAATCTATCCAGTTCTAAATCTAATTGTGCACGTTCTTTTTCCAGCTGCATCAGAACTTTTTCCTGTTCCAGATCTGTAATCTGCTGAAACAAAGACCCATTTGCATCATATGCTGCCACTGCATCTGCGGACATCTGTTCCATTTTAACATCTTCTGTAACCACTTCTATCAACTCATCTGCATGCGCACCACCAAAGACAATGGCGCCACACAAAAACATACCCAACAAACAGATTTTTTTATTTTGCATAGATTAATACCTCATAGTTCCATGACCGCGTACGTGCATCCCAGCCCGCCTGCATTAAATAAACCCCATCGAAATCACCAAAGATTTCCATGAACTGTTGTGGTATCAGCTTAGATTCTGCCCCAACCTCAACCACATTAACGGTTGCAACATCAACACCATTTGTTAATGTATCCACCACAATTTCCGTATCAACGATTTCGTTTATCCCTTGAAATGCAGATGTTATATCACGAACGATTGTTTCTGCATCACGTTCATCCTGACTAGAAAACGTTTCTAATTTTGGCAATGCAACCTGCACCCGCAAAGTATCTTCATTAATCTCGTTAACTAACGCGCCCGGCATTAGCCCTGTTGCAACTTTATAAAATTCGTCCAATGTGCCGAAATCACGCTTAAAATCTGCAATTGCATACGTTTCACCGCAAACAACATTAACCTGATTCCACCCTATAACCGGTTGCATTAAAAAGGCAATTGCCTGATAACACTGCCCGGCGCGCACCATCATATCTGGCAACAGTTCATATGGCATAACAATTGGTTCTGGTGGCAATTGTTTTTCGATTTCAAACTGCGCATCTAATTCCTTGGCTTTTTCTTCTATTTGTTTTTTATATTCTGCAACCAATTCTGGGTTTAACTCTGCCACCTGGGGCCGTGGTGCGAACGTCTGAACCAAGGAATCACGGAACACAACTACAATCCCAAGCACAAACATCACAACCAACATCAACGAAAACATACGCGATCCAAAACGACTGATTGTATGCAGCACGGCGCGTGATTGTCCCTTTAACAGATCTGCAAAATTTCTTTCTGCTGCCCGTGGCATTCCCCATGCCCCCGGCGCAAAGAAAGCGCCCCAATCTGGGATTTCGGACATTTTGACATATTCACTACGTGCATCATCTTCTGAATCAAAGAACCTATCAACCAGAATAACCCCATTACGTGCCGCCACCATATAGAATCCACGTGGCACCGCAAAAACGGCCAAGAACGAAGTGTATTCTGAAAAACTCTCCATAATTTCTGCGGCTGCGCTTAACATTCCGGCGCGCGCGCCATTTTTACGCGCCGCCAAACCAACCATTGCGCGATATTCTGTATACAGGTTTAATTTTCTATCAACACTGCGCGCCAAAGACCGTGCATAATTACGTGCACCAACCGCCGCCCCCATTGGTTGCCAAAACAAACCAACGGCATATTTTTTTCGATTAATATTCAATATATAATTGGACAATAAAACTCTCTCTCGTACGTACTTTTAACAATTATAACATAAAATCATAATTCAAGGCAATCGGTTTTAAACACGCCCCATAATCACAATAAGAAAAACCCGCCGATTGGCGGGAATAATTCGACATTACTGACAATTACCATATGTACATGCATCCACTGGCTGTTCTGGCGAATATGTTACAGTTCCGCCACCACGTGCTGTACGCACACTGTTTGGATGTGGACAGTCATAAACATTTGCAACCATTACGAATGCACGTTCTGGGCCAAATATTACCCATTCATTTGGTTTTGTACGCTGGCTGGTAATCCAATATGCATTTCCATTACGTGCCTGGTCAACAATACGATTCTCAAGATATCTGCGTGCATCTGCAGAATCATATACAGACACCTCAGATTCAATTTTGTACAAGAAGGTACAACCAATTGGTTCTGCGTCTAACTGAACCAAATATTGACTGCCATTTTCATTTTTAACCATTCCGCCACATGCCGCAACAGACAACAAAACAGTCATCATAACAAAAAACTTTTTCATTTATTCTTCCTTTCTTATGCAATTTATCTTGCGTCAATTATATCATAATTTTCTGGGTCACTGAACAATTTTTTCAACACAATGTTATTTAACGCATGACTGCCCTTGTACGATTCCAGTGTTCCACAAACCACCCCACCACTGGTAAACATATCTCCGATTGCATCAACAATCTTGTGGCGTACAAATTCATCTGGCCAATTCAGCGGATTCAGCGTTCCATCCCCTGCATCATTCAGCGCGATAACATTTTCTTCACTCGCCCCGCGCCCCATTCCACGTTTTTTCAAATATTCCCATTCTGAATATTTACCAAACGTACGCGCACGCGCAACATTTTTAATAAAATCATCGATGGATTTTTTTGTTCCGTTATATGAATAAGAATATGATTGTTTTCCTATAATCTTTTCTGAATAGACCAAGGTTGCTGCCACATCCAACGACTTTCCATTATTTGGCGATAATTTAACATACCCATCAGCTTTTCGCCCTGTAATCATATTAATCAACCACAATTTAAAGCGAACAAATAATGGCAATTGTTGCAAGACTTCATGAGCATACGCAACAACAGTTTTTTTTACAACGATATGTTTTAACTTTCCATCTGTTACACCAACTTTATTAAATTCTGCAATAAATTCTGCCGCACTTCCATCCAAGATAGGCGTTTCTGCCCCATCAATTTCAACAATTGCGCTGTCCACCCCGACCATAAACATCGCCGCCATCAGGTGTTCAATTGTTTGCACATGCGCCCCTGACGTTTTACCAATTGTTGTATTACGCATTTTTGTTTCGCCAACATTATCAAAGGTTGCGGGGATTAAATCAGTCCCACCTATATCCACGCGCCGAAAAAAAATCCCAGGCACCTCGGACGGTTTTATAACAACGTTAACCGTCTTGCCTGAATGAATACCAACGCCTGAAATACGAACCGAATCCCTAAAAGTTGCCATTACAATTTCTCCTTTATCCAATCCCAGAATTTATTTTCAATAACTGTATCCAATCTTGCGTACTTAATTTTATCTTGCACCTGTTTTGGCAGACGCACCCAGTCTTTTTCTGTTGTAATTAATTTAGCATTACAATCATCTGCCAATTCGAACAGGCTGGCGATATCCTGGCTTGTATAGTCCCAATGGTCTGGGAACGAACGCACCGCCACCACATTATTCAATGCATCAAAGAATTTTTTTGGATACCCAATTCCTGCAAACGCCACCAAAGGCATATCATCATCATATGGCGACAATGTTTTATTTTCCGCATAAAAAACCGGCACATTTTTTGGCAACTTGAACCGTTTTTTTGGATTTTTACTGCGAATAACAATAACTGCATCTGCTTTTTTTACACTTCTTTTTATTGTCCGCAACGGCCCAGCCGGCAGCAACAACCCATTACCATATCCAATACCTTCATCAAACACAATCAGCGACACATCCTTGTGAATTGTTGGATTTTGCAAACCATCATCCATAACAATCGGCCCCACTGCATCATTCTGATTATTCAACAGTATAATATTACTAATTCTGTCACCTACATGCACTGCAATACCTGCGCGTGCCAACATAGTTGCTTCATCTCCGATATTATTTGTTGATTTACTTTTTTTATATCCACGCATAACAACTGGCGCATCAAAGTACTGTGCAATCTGCTTTACAATTGGTGTTTTACCGACGCCACCGGCCAATATATTACCCACGCATATTATTTTACGTCGCGACTTTAACGCGCCCCGCTTACGAAACATAAAAACAAGACGACTAAAGATATAATAGACCCACGAAACAGGTATTAACGCCATCGCAATCGGACTTTTTCTCAAGAACCACTTTGGTGTTTTCATACACAAAACCTTACTTTGAATTCCTTGCCATTCTTTCTTCACGCAATTTTTTCTTAAATTCTGACGCGGTTAAATCCTGTTCTATTTCTGGATAGTCATATTCTGCGTCTAATTCCCGCATTTGTGCAACCATAAAACGTTCTAAATCCTGGCGAATTTTTTCAAACTCCTCTTCATTCGCCCTGCGCGGTACAAAGACCGGATTTCCAATATTGCAAACAATTTTTGAAAATGGCAACGCCACCAAATACCTGTCCCACCGCTTTTGAAACCATGCACGCGATGTTGTATAGCATACTGGAATAATCGGCGCCCCTGACATTTTCGCAAAATATAACGCCCCTTCTTGCACACGCAGTGATGGTCCCCCTGGTCCATCTGGCGACATACAAATTCCATGGTCACCACGCGCCAGAACCCGCAACCCTTCGCGCAGAACCGACACGCCCCCTTTGTGGCTGGACCCATAAATCGCACGCAACCCGAACAAGTGCTGTAATTTTGCCATTATGCGACCATCTTTGTGGCGACTGGCCACTGCATATGCCTGCATTCCACCCAGGCAAATAATCGGACTTAACATCATACTGCGTCCATGCCAGAACACAAAGATGGCTGGTTTTTTTCTATACTCATAGAACATATTGATATTAGTTATTTTTTTTATTGATGTAAAATACACAAACCAGATTGGAATTGCCATTACAGCGGCAACAATCCATTGAAAAATCCCCAGGTGTAAAATCGGTTCCCAAAACCCTTTCCAGATTTTTCTAAAAGTTTTATTTTGAAACACAACGCGCCTTTTTTTTCTAAATGTTAAATAAATCATAGCAACAAAAAACAAATAATTCAAGAAAGACCAGGAAAATAGTCAAAAATCATAAAAATAATTTTTTCATTTGACTAATTTCATAATTAATATATAATAGCAGGGCTTTTACTTCATCGCGGGGTAGAGCAGTCCGGTAGCTCGTCAGGCTCATAACCTGAAGGTCAATGGTTCAAATCCATTCCCCGCAACCAGTTTTAAATAAAGAATGCATCCTTGTGATGCATTTTTTATTTAACGTGTATTGTGTTGAATTTGAACCATTGAGGTAAGATGGTTCACAGCCAGCGAAAGGCGGACAAATGGACGCCGGTCAACCTTTGGTTGATTCGTGCAGATGGAGCGTAGCCAAATCCATTCCCCGCAACCAAGATTTAACAAAAAAACATCCTTTACGGATGTTTTTTTGTTAAATAAATGTATTGATTCTGATGTTTTTGAGTTACCCCTGTTGTATAACAACCAGCACCACAACTGTAATCAACAGTCAGGGATATTTAACAATTCAAAATTGTTCTATACACTTATCCATACCCTTTTTCCAATGGTCAATTTTAATATTAAAAACATTTTGAATTTTTGACTTATCCAAAACACTGTAAAATGGTCGCACTGCACGTGTTGGATATTCGGATGATTTAATTGGATTTACCGCGCAATTCAATCCCGATTTTTCCATAATTTCAACCGCAAAATCATACCACGAACACACCCCCATATTTGTAAAATGATAAACACCTGAATTTTCTGGCACCATTTGTGGGATAATTTGAACAATCGCATCTGCCAGGTCACCTGCATATGTTGGCGTCCCAATTTGATCTGAAACGACATTTATCACATCACGTTCTGTCCCCAAACGCCGCATTGTTTTTACAAAATTATTACCATATGGGCTGTACAGCCATGCAGTACGAATAACAACGGCTACATCTGCATTTTCCAGAACCGCCAATTCCCCTGCCCGCTTGGTCTTGCCATAAACAGATAGCGGATTTGTCATATCATCTGTACCATATGGACGGTGCGCCATTCCATCAAAGACATAATCTGTTGATATATGGATAATTTTTGCCCCTGTCTGGGCCAGGTTTCTGGGTCCATCGACATTAATTTTTGTTGCCAAATCAATATTATCTTCGGCATTATCCACTGCCGTATAGGCTGCACAGTTTATAATTAAATCGACATGATTTTCACGAACAAAATTATTAACCGCATTGGCATCTGTGATATCCAGCGTATTAACATCTGCACAAATTGCATCTGGTAATCTTTTTTTTAATTCTGTTCCCAACTGACCATTACAACCCGTTATCAGGTACATCTTTTAACCCCTTAGCTATATTATCTTTATCTGATGTAATAATTTTATCATGCGGCACCATCCAATCTATACCGATATCCGGGTCATCAAAACGAATACCGAATTCAGCATGTGGTGCATACAGATTATCGCACTTATATGCAAACACCGCTTCATCACTTAATACAGAAAACCCATGTAAAAATCCACGTGGGATAAATAATTGTCGTTTATTTTCATCGCTTAATTCAACAGCCACATACTTACCAAATGTTGGCGAATTTTTTCTGATATCAACCGCCACATCCAAAACCCGTCCGTACAATACGCGCACTAATTTCGCCTGGGCGAATTCCCCCAATTGACAATGCAACCCACGCACCACCCCATACGAAGACTTTGATTGATTATCTTGAACAAATTTATTTGCGATACCATTTTTCGCAAATTCCGCTTCGTTATAACTTTCAAAGAAATATCCACGTTCATCCTCAAAGACGCGTGGTTCAACGATAATCACGCCATCAATATCTGTTTTTATAAAATTCACAATTTCCCCCTTATGACATATAACACTACCCAACATCATATATGCAAAGGCACCAGAAATTCAATTTTATTTTTTTATATAAACAAAATTTTGTGGTGCGGCCCGAATACCAAATTCTGACAAACTGCGTACAGAATTATATTTAACAACATCCCCCAGGCAATATGCATATGCCCGTACCTGTCCAGAAAAATAGCAATCAAAGAAATCGCGTTCTATTCCGGCAAACTTTTTTGTTTTATTCCAAACAGCATTTGGATTATCAGATATAATGCCATCTAGATTGGCATATCCAACCACGCCACAAATTGGTCGTGTTGCATAAATAAAAATTTTTTCAATTTGTGTATTTGGGATATTTTTTCTAAATTCAAATTTCTTGTCACCTGCCAGAATTTTTTCAACAAATTCTGGTTTAATTGCCAATAATATATTTGCCACAACATTCCCCCACTGATTTTTTACCACTGTTATTATATCACGAAATAGTGTATAATTCCCACAAAGGAAAAAGTCATGAAAAAGTTGTTATTTATAATTACTTTAATATTTCCATTAACTGGATTTGCAGGAATATATACAAAAAACAATAATTTTAAACCATACATTGGCATTAACGCAGGTGCCAACATCGCCAGTTATACTATCGAAACAGATATGGACGACACATATTATTCAGCAACAATAAACGCAGGTGCGCGCATTGGTTATAACTTTGGAATTGGATTTTTCTTTACACATTCTGGAAATAACAACCTGCAACTGACATCCACCCACGAAACCATAAATCACGAAGTTTACTATATGGGGTATGGTTTTGACATATATGGTTATTATAATCTTGCCCCTGATTTTGACTTTTTCACAACATTTGGCGTTTCCAACTATAAATTCTATGACGATTATGAATACATTAGCTCTTTTTATGCGACAACTGATAAAATTTCAGAAAATCAGGTTACGACCCGTCTTGGAATTGGTTTAATGTACACATTTCCTGGGGACAAAGTATCGGCTATATTTCAATACCAATACATTCCATTAAACATGGACATCATCAGGAACATGAACGAATTTTCAATTGGCATGCGATATACATTCTAGAAAAAAACCGCCAAACGGCGGAATTTTTTTATTTTTTCTTAAAGCCCTGCTTTGCTTTGAATTTAGGATTATCAGGGTCAATCAAGATAACTTGTTTACCACGACGGATTTGTTTTACATTACCGCGTTTTTTCCAAGCTTTTAATGAACTTAAAAATTTCATGTCGCTATCCTTTTTACAAGGCGATTATAAACACATTTTTTAAAAAATCAAATAATAATATTAATTATTGTTGTTTTAGTAGGGTCTGTTGAAACTGTTGAAAACTGTTTTCAACAAAAGATTAACAGTTTTTCAACAAAAAATCCCCCGGAATTCCTGGCTCACAAATTTCAGGGGGGTAAAAACATGAAAATAATTAACAGTTAAAAAAAGTGGTGGTTTTCAACACTTTTAACAAAAAAACAGATTTTGTTTTCCTGCTTGTTGAAAAATGTTAAAAATGGTATAATTAATCAACAGGACGGGGGATATGAAAATTCAGGTTTTAAAAGCATTGGCAAATCCGGCGCAGATATTCTATGTGCCATATTCGCTGGCGATATTAAATTTTGCGGTTCAGTTTATTATTTTTATGGTGATGTTTGTTGCATCATTAATAATGACTGGCCATCCTGTAAACCCCTTGTTTTTTCTGTTATCTGTTATTGCGGTTCATTCAATCATTGCGATTTTCTCCAAGCGTGACCCCCAACTGGGCCAGATTGTGACCGCGAAAATACAATTATTTAAGAAGAAAATCCCAGGGAAATTGGCGGCATGACAAATTTTTCAGAAATTTTTAACTATTTTGCGGGCAGTGGTTTTACCCTGACTATGACGATTATGGCGTTGGCTGTTTTATTGGTCTTTATTGTACTGTTGATATATATACCGACACTGGCACGACGTGTATTTCCACGTTTTGGTTATTCGAAATATTCGAATTACCTGCCGTTTAAAACGGTATATGACGACAATTCTATGTCCCTGACCGATGGCAGTCTGATACGTGTCTACAGAATTGCTGGTATCCAGACCAGCATGCAGGACGAAGCGACCAAGTTAAAATTTCTGGAATTACGTGCCCAGTTATTCAATCAAATTCGTGATCGCAGTACAGTTTTACGTTTCTACACCATTCGTGATGCGGCGGATGAAAATCTTAAATATGAATTTGACCAACCTGTTTTACAAAAAATCTATAACAAATGGCAAAGCCAGGGTCTAAAGATATTTTTAAACAGTTATTACATTGTATTATCCGTATCTGGTCCAGACGCACGTGCAAAATTAAACCAGTATGGTAATTATATAGAATCTATATTGGCGCCATATAAGCCAACGGTTCTAAGAAATAATACACACGATAACATGGCGCGTTTTTTTGGTCGTATTTTGTCACCTATATCCAAGCCATCACCAAAAACCGCAAACAATAATATATCAAATATGGTAACTGTTGATGATGTAGAATTTCTGGGCGACGGCATAATTCGTTATATCAGTGGTGGCCAGCAATCTTATGCATCGTGCCTATCATTTAAAATATCACCTGATTACATGGACGAAGAATTTTTTGACACCGTTCACACTATCCAGACTGAAATGATATGTATGAATGGATTTGGTATTATGGGCACTTCTGACGTTGAAAAAACGATACGCCAGCGTCGTTCAACCACTGATGAAGACAACAAAGATTCAACTGAAGACCAGATATCTGTGGTAAAGACCGCGATGGATGAAAACCTGACTGGCACACAAAGCCTGGTAAATTATTATCCGTTATTTATTTTATTTGCCCCAACCCCCGAAGAATTAAAAAAACACATAAATGAATTTAAAAAGATTGCTGCATCATTTGGTATTTCGCCAATTGTTGAAACATTCGCGTCTAAGGTTTCATGGTTTACCCAGATTCCTGGTTTTGACATATTTCCACGCAGTTTTAAATTACTATCACGCACGGCGGCGATATCTATTCCTATGTCGACCCAGCCACGTGGTGTTGCAAATTCAGACTGGGGTCCTGGACCCCTGGTTGTTTTTCCGACTGCTCAGGGAACACCGTACCAGTTTCAATTTCATGTATCTGACAAACCTGCAGCCGTGGGTCATACCATGACGATTGGCCCGACAGGTGGTGGCAAGACGACGTTATTTTCATTTTTGATTGCGCAATCTATGCGTCATCCAAAATTAAAAGCATTTTTCTTTGACAGGAATCGTGGTGCTGAAATCTTTACCATGGCGGTTGGTGGTAAATATGTAACCATGCAGGGCAAAGAAAAAAATTCTGACCCAATGGCACAAGGCTTTATGACACGATTAAATCCGTTAAAGATGCCTGACAGTGCGGAAAACCGTGCATTCTTGCGTCGTTGGTTTTCGATTATATCTGGTCAAAATGATGCAAATTCGGCTGATGAAATTGCACGTGCGGTATCTGTAAACTTTGATTATTTATCAGACCGCGACCGTTTATTAAAGAATTTATGGGAAAGTTGTTTTTCATCAAATGGCAATATGCGTCCTGCCTTAAAGAAATGGGTTGACCCGCTGCAGTATGGTGACATGTTTAACGAAACTTCTGACACACTTGATTTGCAATCGCGTCTGACCACATTTGACTTTACCGATATTTTACAGGATGAAACCTTGTCACCTGCGGTAATTTCATACATTTTGCATCGTATTAATAACACGACTGTATCTGGTGGCAATCCGTCATTAATAATGATTGACGAAACGGCGCCTATGCTGGAAAACAAAATGTTTCGCGATAATTTTATCGCCGGCCTGCAAGAAGGTCGCAAAAACCGTCAGGCATATATGGTTGCATTTCAGCGTGCAAATGTACTGGATAAATTGGGTATTGGTGACGTTGTTCGTGGACAGGCGCAAACAGTCATGTTCTTTCGCAATCCAGCGGCGGACGCAAACGATTACGCGCATTGGAATTTAAATCCACTTGAAATGGCATTTATTCAGGGCAAAGCATATCCGAATCTAAAGCGTGCAGTATTGCTCTCGCGTCCGGTCAACGGTGAATCTGTTATTTTGAACACAGAACTTGGCGGTCTGGGTAATTTATTAAGGTTATTTGAATCTGGTCGTTCATCTGTATTACTGGCCGAAGAATTATACAAGATGTACGGAAATAATTTTGTTAATGAATATCTAAAGCGCCAGGGGGCGGCCGAATAAAAACATGAAAAAAATAATTTTTATTTTTTCTGTTTTATTTTGCATGCCATCCATGGCAAACAATTGCGTTTCGTATAAAACGACTCCGACTGTTGATTTAGATAAACCAGAATATGAAACATCTGTTTTTTTATCGCATGAAACCCTAGATATGTTACACGGTCATGTCGAAGCCAACCTGGTTCATAATTATGATTTAATCCTTGAAATGTTACCAACGGACGGTGGGTATTGTGTTGTATTAAAAAGAATTGATGCCTTATTTGGATTTGATAAATTTGATGTTGAAATCGACAAAGAACACGAACAAGATTCATGTACATATAAAGCGGTACTTAATCACGAAGAAAAACATATCGAAGTATATCTGAATATAATCGAAGAATTCAGTTCTGAAATACATGATTCATTATTTGCGGCGGCAGATTCTGTGATGCCAATATTTATCGAAGATGAATCTGAAATAGAAAATGCATTTGAAGAACTGAACCAAGAATTTTCATCACATCCTGATTTATTATTGGTTGCGCAAAAGGTAAATGCTGCCCAAGAAATCCGGAACAAGCAAATTGATCAAAACGAAAATAATGCAGAATTATTTTCATGTTATAATTAAAAAACACCGGCAATTACCGGTGATTTTTAAAATAAATCAAAATCTTTTATAAAGGCTTCACGCATTGCGATGTCCACTTCGGCCCCAGACAGCCCTGCCCCGCGCAGATAAATAATTTGGTTTTCTTTTGGTGTATAAATTCCTGCGCTGTGGTCGGCAAATACAGGTTCCGCTGAAATTATTTGTGCGGGCATAAAGTCTATTTTTGCACCAACTTCAGCCATTGCTACAAAAGTAATGTCCGACCTGCATCCCACACAATCTTTATTTATTTTTGCTGTGCCATTTAATATAGAATTTGAATTTTTCCCGGCCAAAAGCTTATTTTTTATCAAAATAGCCGTATTTTCGTAAACGTGTTCTGCGTAACATTTATAATTTAATTCTGAATTATTATCCAACAAAACATGTCCTAAAATTTCAGAATTTTTTCCGGCGTTTTTAATAAAAATGTTCAAAAAGGCCGGCTTTTTTATTTTTACATTTGCACTGATACAAACCTTTTGATTATTTGCCCCGACCAATATTTCCATATAATTTTCACCCACAATTTCACCGACATAAATAACATGAACGGGTAAATCATATTTTTTATTAATTGGTGCATTTGGTAATGTTGATAGTTCACTGCAATATTCGCCATCGCGGAAAACGATTGTTTCCGCCGGAAAAGTTTTTATGTTGAATTCATTCCACATGTATGACATATTATTGCCATTATAAAGGATTTTAAAATGGGATTCAATTGTGGAATTGTAGGTCTTCCAAATGTTGGTAAATCTACACTGTTTAATGCCTTGACACAAAGTGCCGCGGCCGATGCGCAGAACTATCCGTTCTGTACCATTGAACCAAATACGGGTCGTGTTGTTGTACCTGATAACACATTGCATGAATTGGCGCGTGTTGCGGGTTCGCAAAAAATTTTACCAACTCAACTGGAAATTGTTGATATTGCGGGTTTGGTAAAGGGCGCGTCCACCGGCGAAGGTTTGGGCAATAAATTCCTGGGCAATATTTTATCAACGGACGCGATTATTCATGTTGTCAGATGTTTTGAAAACGACGACATTGTGCATGTTCACGGTAAAATTGATCCACTGGGCGATATTGAAACAATTGAAACAGAATTAATGTTGGCCGACCTGGAAAGTATTGATAAACAAATAAAAAATCTGGAAAAGAAAGCGCGCGGTCTGGACAAAGATGCCATAAAATTATTGGCTGATGCAAATACAATAAAGGCGAATCTGGAAAAATCAATTCCTGCGCGCATGGGCGATGTTGATTCTACACCATTTAATTTGCTGACAACAAAACCTGTTATATATGTCTGCAATGTTGACGAAGCATCTGCCGCCACCGGAAATAAATATTCGGATTTGGTGCGTGAAAAGTTTGGTGCAACAAATGATGTGTTGGTAATATCATCCAAGATAGAGATGGAGATTTCACAAATTGTTGACCCGGATGAACGCAAAATGTTCCTGGATGATTTAGGTTTATCAGAATCTGGTCTGGACCAGGTTATCAAGACCGGTTATAAAACACTTGGCCTGCAAACATATTACACAATTGGCCCCAAAGAAGCACATGCCTGGACAATTACTGTTGGCATGACAGCGCCCCAGGCGGCGGGAAAAATTCACACAGATTTTGAAAAAGGCTTTATCCGTGCCGAAGTAATTACACCATCAGACTTTATTGCACTGGGCGGTGAAGTTGCAGTTAAAGAGGCCGGCAAAATGCGTCTGGTTGGTCGTGATTATGTGATGCAACCCGGCGACATCTGCCACTTCTTGTTTAACAATTAATTTAAATAAAATTGTTAAAAATTCCCGGCCTTTTTGATAAAAAAGTTCAAAAAGGCCGGTAAATAATTATTCCACCACCAACCTTACAACCTACATTAACAACTAAATAGAAATTAAAATCTCTAACTTCTCGGTATATTTTTTTATCTCTTCATCAATACGTTGTATTTCATCGCGTGCCGCTTCATCCCCGGCCAACAGTTTGTTTGTATACTCGCGTTTTTGTACATTCAGTTTTTCTAGATACCTTTGCAATTTTAACGACACGATATATTTTTCCGCCCCCGCCATATCCATATTCAGGTCAGATGACATACCATCAAAATCCACCCCCAATGACCCCAGGAAATCCAAATATCTTTCTGCCAGTTCTGGAAAATTATTCACGATATAAATCAGAGTATTTTTTGTAATCGCATCAATATCAGGCAATTTAATATTTGCAGACACATCCGTTTTTTTCCACCTGTGCCATGTATTAAATTTGCGTGAATTATATTCTTTTTCAAATTCAGATTTCAAATCAGGATCTGCAATTTTTTCTAATTCTTTTTTCAAGAATTTTTCCGCCTGTGCGCGTCCCCCTGGTGTCTTGACCAAGAATTGGTTATTAACCATTTCCCACATATAATCAACCAAGGGCACCGC
Source organism: Candidatus Enterousia sp. (assembly GCA_045614145.1). GTDB lineage: Bacteria > Pseudomonadota > Alphaproteobacteria > Rs-D84 > Rs-D84 > Enterousia. Next base: position 40,156 of record JAZLCH010000005.1, read on the forward strand.
ATCATCTATAATTTTTCGCATGGCATCCACGCCACCTGTTTTTAATATTTCATCTGGGTCTTTACCGCCGGTCACAAATGCAAATTTAACATCTGATGTATCGCGCAGATAGGGTAGCATGATACCACATGCACGTGCGGCGGCCTTGCTGCCGGCGGTATCCCCGTCAAAGCAAAAAACAATATTTCGATTTGATTTACACAGTGTTGCAATATGGTCTTCGGTCAGTGCGGTTCCCAACGGCGCAACTGTTTCAGCAAAACCTGCGATTTGCATTTTTATTGCATCAATCTGCCCTTCTACAATAATGCTGCGGTTGGCGCGGTGAATACCTTCGCGTGCAAAGTTAAATCCGAAAATTGTTCTGCGTTTATGGAAAATATCTGTATCGACTGTATTGATATATTTGGGGTCTGATCCATCCAGCGACCGTCCTGAAAACGCGACAACCTTTCCATTTGCATTAAATATTGGGAACATTAATTTATCGCGGAAAAAGTCATACATACCATAATCACCACGACGACACAGCCCTGCATCAATCAAACATTTTGAACCCGCATATTTATTTGCAATTATATTATTTTTTGGCGCGTACCCCAGGCGATATTTTTTTATATCTTCATCAGAAAATCCACGATTTCGTGCGTACGCAAGGGCATGCGCCCCATCGGGTGTAAATAATTTTTCTGTATATGTCTGACATGCTTTTTCGCATATATCCAACAGTTGTTCTTCGCGTTCAACCACACGCGGGTCGCGGGGCTTATAGTCTGGCATTTTTATTCCGGCCATATCTGCCAATTCTTGGATTGCTGCGCGAAAGTCCATATTATTATGTTTCATCGTAAATGAAACAATATCGCCACCTTCGCCACAACCAAAGCACTTAAAAATACCCTTTTCTTCATTGACACAAAAACTGGGTGTTTTTTCATTATGAAACGGACAGCATCCCCAATAATTTTGTCCCTTTTTTTTCAGTGGCACCGCCCGCCCCACCACGTCCAGTATTGATAAACGTGCACGCAGTTCATCGGTAAAATTGCGGTTTTGTCCTGCCATTATTTCTTCTTTGCCTTGTCGTTAATCAGTTTAATTGCTGTATCTAAATCCGGTTGTTCACGCACAGAAACGTTTACCCTGTTCGAAGAAATGTATGCGCCATATCTGCCCGTTGGGTAAAAGAAAATCATTTTTTTTGTTTCTGGATTTTCACCTATTTTTATTGGTTCGGCTTTTTTATTTGCGTTTGCCAACAAATCGCGTGCGATTTCCAGTGTTATTGTATCACTGTTATATTGTTTTGCTGCGACATTCTTTGCACCGTCTGTCACATATGGGCCGAATTTTCCGACACGAAATTCAATACCATCACCCAACTCAACCGCATCAGATTTTGTCTGTACGGCGGATTCTGTTGCCTGAGCCGCGGCATCAATTTTTCCCAACTGTTTTGTATATTTGCATGTCGGGTATTTTTCACACCCAATAAACGGCCCAAATTTAGACAACTTTATACCTAACTTTGCGCCACATTCTGGGCATACGTCATTGCCGTCGGGGAACAAGTGTTTGTTCATAAATTCATTAATTTCATCAATGATTTCAGATGTTTTAATTCCGCGCGCGCCATCAATCATATTATTTGTTGGCCCCCAGAAGTTTTCCAATGCACTTATCTTATCTTGTTTACCATTTGAAACATCGTCCAGGGTATCTTCTGTTTTTGCGGTAAAGTTAACATCAACTAAATCTGTGAAATATTTATTTAAGTATGAAGCGATAACCCATCCACCGTTTGTTGGGTGAAAGCGTCGTTGTTTATCCTGTTCAACATATGCGCGGTCAACAATCGTTGACATAATTGTCGCATACGTAGATGGTCGCCCAATCCCCAGTTCTTCCAGCTTTTTAACCAGTGACGCTTCGGTATATCTGGGTGGTGCCTGGGTAAAGTGTTGTTCTGGAATCAATTCTGAAATTTTAATTACATCACCAATATTCATCGGTGGTAATTTTGATTCTTTTTTATCTTCTTCATCGTCTTTATCTTCGGTATAAACCTTCATAAAACCGTCGAATGTTCGTGTTGAACCAACCGCATGGAAGATTGCAACTTTGTTATCTGTTTCAATATCTGCGGCAACCGAATCAAATTCTGCGTTTGTCATCTGACATGCAATTGTGCGTTTCCATATCAGGTCATACAGTTTTGCCTCATCCCCGCTTAAATTCTTTGCCGGCGCATCAAAGTGTGTTGGTCGAATTGCTTCGTGTGCTTCCTGGGCGTTTTTAGATTTTGTTGCATAAATATTTGGTGATTTTGGAACAAAATTTTCACCATATTCGCGTGCGATAAATCCACGAATTTCGTTAACTGCATCCGCGTTCAGGTTTGTTGCGTCCGTACGCATATATGTGATTAACCCCTGTTCGTACAGGTGCTGTGCGGCACTCATTGTGCGTTTGGATGCAAAGTATAATTTGCGTGCCGCTTCCTGTTGCAGTGTTGATGTTGTAAACGGTGCTGCAGGTTTTCGTTGATTTTTCTTGCGTTCAATATTTATAACACTGGCCCCGATTTCAGGATTTCCAATTTGTGATAAAATATCATCAACCATTGATTTATTTTCAATGGTCATTTTTTCAATTTTCTGCCCATTGAATTTAGTCAAATTTGCTTTGAACTGTGCGCTTTGAACATTGCACACAGATTCCAGTGACCAATATTCAACCGGCCTAAAGTTTTCAATTTCTTTTTCGCGGTCAACGACCAGTTTTACCGCCACAGACTGCACACGTCCGGCTGATTTCCCCAGGTTTCTGCGCCACAACAATGGTGAAATACTAAACCCAATCAGATAATCCAACGCGCGTCGCACCAGATATGCATCCACCAGATTTTTATCAATTTCGCGCGGTTCATCAATTGCCGCCTGAACTGCTTTTTTTGTAATTTCGTGGAATGCGACACGATAAACTTTTTTATCTTTTAGTAATTTTTTTGCCTTTAAAATATCCAACAGGTGCCATGCAATGGCCTCGCCTTCGCGGTCAGGGTCGCTTGCCAAATATACAGCATCTGCTTTTTTTAATTCATCTGTAATCAGTTTTATTTGTTTTTCTTTACCTGGCATAATTTGCCATTTCATTTTGAAATTATTTTCTGTATCCACACTGCCGTTTTCTGGAACCAAGTCGCGCACATGACCAACAGATGCGATAACACGCCAGCCCTGCCCTAAATATTTTTCAATTGTTTTTGCTTTGGACGGTGATTCTACAATTAATAAATTCATACCTTTAACTCCCCTTTGCAGATAATTGTTGGTCTTTGTGAATATATGCGTTTTGGCACAGCCCGAACCCAAACATCAGTGATAACAGACTGCTGCCACCGAACGACATTAACGGCAACGGAACACCAACCGTTGGCAGTAATCCCAAAACCATGGAAATATTTATAAAGTAATAAACAAAAAAGTTCAACATAAATCCAAAACAGATTAATTGTCCGAATCTATTTCTGCATTTTTTTGCACTCCAGAACAATAAAACTACAATCCAAGTATAAATTGCCAACAGGCAAAATGCACCGATAAAACCAAACTCTTCCCCCAGCATAGTAAATATAAAATCTGTTTGTTTTTCTGGCAGAAATGCGCGTTGTGACTGTGAACCTTTCATATAACCTTGTCCCAACATACCACCACTACCAAACGCGATTTTAGCCTGGTTTATTTGATATCCTGCCCCCTGCAGGTCACTGTTTGGATTAAACAGTGTGATAATACGCCCGCGTTGATAATCATGCAGTCCCCCGAACCAAATCGCCGGTGCCGCCATGCACCCCAATATTGCTGCAATAATGAACCACTTTTTATTTGCGCCAACTATATAGAATACACCAACTGTAATCATACCCAACGATAATGCTGTCCCCAGGTCAGGTTGTGCAACAATTAATCCAAAAGGCGCCAATAACATTAACCCCGGTGCCAGATAATTTTTAAATTGCCCCAGTTCAACTGAATTAAACCACGCGAAATATCGTGCCAACGCCAGCACCAGCGCAATTTTAATCAGTTCTGATGGTTGAATATGTATAATCCCCAGGTTCAGCCATCTTTGCGCCCCCATACCCGTATGCCCAACAAATGTAACCAGTATAATCATAATTAATGCAATTGCATAAATCAGATATGCAGACTTAATCCACGTTTTGATATTCGTAAATGCTGCAAAAAAGAAAACACCAAAACCTAGGATAATCTTCATCAGCTGTGACAAAGCAAATGGTCGCCAATTACCACCGCCCGCTGAATATAAAACCACAATAGAAATTGTTAAAACCATACACATTGGCACAAACAGGCCCCATGAAAACCGCCCCAGTTTTTCAGGCATTGTCATCATATTTGCATTTGAAACGCGTGTTTGTTTTGCCATATATTTGTATTGCCTTATTTTAACAATTCTTTCATCACGGCTGCGCATGTTCGTGCGGCCGGTCCACTGCCCCCGGCGTGTTCGGTCACGACGCAGACGGCGTATTTTGGTCTGTCTGTTGGCGCATATCCAACAAACAAACCATGATTGCGCATATGCCATTTTAACTGTTCGTTTGTCAGAACGCCACTTTCACGTTCTTTTTTTGAAATACTTCGAACCTGGGATGTTCCGGTTTTACCACCCATACGTTTCCCATTAACATTAATTGCAGAAGCCGCTGCAGTTCCGCCTTTTTTCAAAACTTCTTCCAGTCCTTTTAACACCGCATCGATATTTTTTTTCTGCAGTTTCATACTTTCGAATTGTGGTCTGTCATCTGTTTTTATTAATCTTGGGACGACGCGTTTGTTTGATGCGCTGCGTGCCATCATTGTTGCCAGTTGCAGACAGTTTGCCAGAATAAATCCCTGGCCGATACCAGAAATAACCGTATCACCATGAACCCATCTGTATCCGATATTTTTTTCTTTCCAGTATCTATCTGGCATAACGCCCGGCATTTCGCGCGATAAGACATCGTCCATATATTTTTCAGTGAACCCCAAACGCACCGCCATTTCTTTGATTGCATCGATACCAATTCGCAACGCCATCTGATAGAAATAGATATCGCATGAATGTTTCAGCGCCCCCGCCAGGTCAACTTTACCATGTCCCTGATGTTCCCAGCAGTGATATCTGCGGTCACCATAATCCCAGTATCCTGGACAGAATATTTTTTCACGCTCGGTTGTTGCGCCGGCCTCTAATGCGGCCAGTGCTACAACAATTTTAAAGGTTGAACCTGGTGGATACAGACCTTCAATAGCCTTGTTCATAAAAGGTTTTGCGATATCATCACGCAGGCTGTCGATATATTCATCGCCATCGTCTTGTCGGAACATGTTTGGATCAAAACTGGGAACGGATACCATTGCCAATATATCCCCTGTATCAATATCCAATGCCACGCCACAACCTGAACGATGTTGTGTCAGCGCGTCATATAAAACGCGCTGAACATTTTCCTTGATTGTTGTCTGGACATTATCGCCAGTTTTTGGTGCGATAAATTGTGTTTTATCTTCGCCTGTAACGCGACCGACTGCATTTGTAATCATAACAGTTTGACCTGCATCGCCCTTCATTACATCATTAAATCTTTTTTCTAATCCCGTAATCCCAGTTGTCAAGAATGGCGCATTTGGCACAGGTTTTGCAGGGTCGCCAATATATCCAAAAATCTGTGCGCCTGCTGGTCCCATTTCATATAAGCGTGAATAACCGCTTTCTACATGCAGTCCTGGTAAATTTCGTGCCTGCAGTTTAGCCAGTTTGTTCCAATTTGTATTTTCGCTGACCAGTACAGGTTGAAACTTTAATTGTCTTTTTATTTTTGTTTTTATTCTGTCTATTTTCTTTTGTTTCAGATTTAATTCATATTGCAGTATTGCAATTAACTCGTCAATATCGCGTGCTTCTTCTGGTATAATATATATACGATATGTTGGCACATCGCGTGAAATTGGCGCACCGCTGCGTGACAGGATTTTTCCACGTTCTGGCATATTAATCTGGATACGAAAAGAATTATTTTCGCTTTTTCTCTTATATTCCTGATAATTAAACAGCTGCATTTGCAGCATGCGCATAACCAACACAGATGTCAAAATCGCCCCTGCGGTCATAAACAGTGCGCTGCGTCTATCAAAGGTGCGTGAAATTTCTTTATCAATCATTACGCATCCTTTGTATTAACAGTGTTATTGGCATATACATTGCGCAAACAAATACAAACATCCACAAACCGCGTCCGAAACTGGTCAGGCTTAAATTTGTGAACACTTGAATCAATACGCATAATCCCAGAAACAGTGCGAATGCCGGCAATCCATTTTTATCCATACGTGTGATATCTATGATATTTTGAAACCCATTTATCGCATAGAATAAACAATACATTGCGACCCAAAAACAAACTGTTTCAAAATTGTAATCCAGGCACATACACATAAAAATTGAAAAAATTCCGAACCATTTAACAGGGGCCGCAAAAGAACAAAAAAACATAGGGATTATTGCCAATATTCCCCCTGGATTCCAAAATGGCACAGATAACCGCCACAGCCCGATTGTTAATAAAAACGGGAAAGATATATGTAAAAATTCAATTAAATTTTTCTTCATCTGTATTCGTTTTTATGCGTATCAAATTTCAAAACCATAACACGTGACAGTTTTGATGGGTTTAACACGCGTACATCTGTATCATCAATTAATTCACCAACTACCAGTCCGGCCGGCAAAACGCCTGAAATATTGCTGCTGACCAGTTTTAATCCACCCGAAGGTTGAAATTCAGGGTCACTAAAGAAACCGATTGTTGGTCGCAATGAACCGTTACCTGTCATAAAACCGTATATCCCTGTACCTACGACGCGTACAGCGATATTTGTATCTGAATCAGTCAGTGCGCGCACCCGTGAAAAATTGGGTGCAGCATCAATTACAATACCTGCCAGAACCATATCTGTATTTGCGACGGTCATTCCGACCTCTATCCCGTCACGAATACCGCGATTAATGATATATGTATTGTGTCCCAGTGCGCTGTTATCATGTATAACATCTGCGATAACGACATCGCGTGGTTGTGATTTTACAACCCCCAATTCACGATTTAACCTGTCGTTTTCAGCAATTGCGATATCGCAGGCGTGTTTGTTTGCCAACGCTTGGTCTAGTCTGGTTCTCAATTCTTCGTTTTCCGTACGCAGCGAAGAAATTTCGGATACATTATCGATTGCATTTCCGACCATACGAATTGGCCATGTGACAATATCACCAACTGTTTGTGCGACCGGTACAACAACATGACCCAGTGCATTCATAATAGCGTAATCTGGCTTTGCAATCATTACGTAAATAAACAATACCGGCAAAACAGCCCCCGCTGCAGCGGCCCGAATGATTGGATACAACCTGGAAGATGTTTTTGTTTGTTTCATTGCGCCTACTTTAATCCTAAAAAGTCTGATATTCAATAAAAACTTGATTTTTGTTTTATTTATGCCACAATAAACGCGGTCAAAGTGGCAAGGCATTGCCATCAGACTATAAAATCACTAGATATAACAAGAGGATATAAAATGCCAAAATTAAAGACTAAGTCGTACTTGAAAAAGCGTGCGTCTATGACTGCGACCGGCAAAATCCGTGTTGCACGTAACTCTCACAAGAAACTGTTGCGTAAAAAGTCTGCCCGTGCAAACAAGGCGGGTGCAAAACCACAGTATCTGAACGAAAACATGGTTGGTCAGGCAAAAATCCTGGCACCATATGGGTTAAAATAAGGGGGTAACACGTCATGGCAAGAGTAAAACGCGGAACAACCGTAAAACAAAAACATAACAAGATTTTGGCGCGTGCCAAGGGATACTTGGGCCGTCATCACTCAACATATCGTGCTGCCCGTGAAAAGACGGAAAAGGCAGGACAGTATGCATATCGCGATCGTCGCGTTAAAAAGCGCGAATTTCGTGGTTTGTGGATTGTTCGTATCAATGCCGCAGTACGCGCAAATGGTATGACTTACAGCCAGTTTATGAATGGTCTGAAGAAAGCAGGTGTCGCCCTGGACCGCAAGGTTTTGGCCGAAATGGCATATGCAGGTGATGCAAACTTCGTAAAATTGGTTGACACAGCGAAACGATTTATCAACGCCGAAGGAAAATAATACCTTGATGGCTTGGTATCTGTTTTGTAATAATAAAGGCCGTCGTATGACGGCTTTTTAAATTTTAAGGTTAATAATCATGCACGAACAAATAAAAAACATTAATACACTGGAAGAATTACAGGCACTATACGCTGCGACATTTGGTAAAAACGGCACAATGACGACGCGTCTGAAACAGATGAAAGATTTAGATAACGATGCGCGCGCGGCATTAAATCTTGAAAATCAGACGCTGCGTGAATTGTTTAAAACGCGCCAGGCTGAAATAGAAAACGCGGTTTTGATGGCGGGGCTGCAAAAGCAGAAATTAGATGTGTCGCTGAATCCAATTCCTGAAAATCGTGGAACATTGCATCCGCTGACGCGTGGGCTGTCAGAAATCGCCCAGATTCTGGAATCGTTCGGATACACAATGTATACTGGCCCCGAAGTAGAAGATGATTGGCATAACTTTACTGCGTTAAACACGCCGGCCTATCATCCGGCCCGTGATATGCAGGACACATTCTTTTTACCAAACGGTAATGTTTTGCGCACACAAACATCTGCGATTCAAATTCGTGCAATGGAAACGGATGGTGTGCCGATTAAAATGTTTGGTGTTGGTTCAACATATCGCAAAGAATGGGATGCGACACATGGCCCGATGTTTGGTCAAATCGAAGGATTATACGTTGATAAAAACATAACAATGTCAGACCTGATTGCGGATGTTCGTGCATTTTTATCGCGCTTTTTTGGCATTTCAGATGTTCAATTACGTATTCGTCCATCATTCTTTCCGTTTACCGACCCATCTATTGAAATTGACTTAAAATGGCATGGGGACAAATGGCTGGAAATTATGGGTGCAGGCATGGTTCATCCAAATGTTTTGCGCAATTGTGGTATTGACCCAGAAGAATATCAGGGTTTTGCATTTGGTTTTGGTTGGGATAGATTGGTAATGTTAAAGTACAATCTGCCTGATTTGCGTGATTTGTATAATAATGACGTGCGCTGGTTAAAATCAGCTGGTTTTTAAGACGGGGGAACACACAATGAAATGGACACTTGATTGGTTAAACGAGTATTTAAAAACAGATGCATCTGCATCCCAGATTGCAGATACCTTGACCTGCATTGGGCTAGAGGTAGAAGAAGTCATCACCCCTGTATCACCGATTGCGGCGCGTATTGTTGAATGCAGACCGCATGAAAACAGCGACCACTTGCATGTTTTGATGGTTGATGATGGCACCCCTGTCCTGCGCCAGGTTGTGTGTGGCGCACCGAACGCGCGTGTGGGGCTGATTTCTGCATTGGCTGTGCCTGGTTGCATAATTGACGGTCATGAAATTATATCTGGCAAATTGCGTGGTGTTGTATCAAACGGTATGATGTGTTCTGCGCGCGAATTGGGAATTGGTGACGATCACAGCGGTATTATAGAATTACCAGAAGACACAAAAATTGGCGCACCTGTCATTGATACAAAAACGGTATTTGATGCAGGTATCACACCAAACAGACCGGATTATTTATCTGTGCGTGGCATTGCACGCGACCTGTCTGCAGCGGGGTTGGGTGAATATATTGCACCAAAAGATATTGAATTCGAAAATGTTTCTGGCACACGCAGTGTAATATTGGAAACAGAAAAATGTCGTGCGTATAAAATGGTTGAAATTCATGGTATTGCCACCGCCCCCAGCAATCAGTTAATTGCATCACGTCTGCGTGCGATTGGTATTAATCCAAAAAATGCTCCGGTTGATGCAACGAACTATATCTGCTATGACATGGCCCAACCGATGCATTGCTTTGATGCGGACGAAATAGACGGCGATATTGTTGTGCGTATGGCGCGCGCGGGCGAAGAATTTACAGACCTGTTTGGTAACACGCATAAAATGTCAGAAACCGATATTGTTATCACAGATAATTCTGGTATTTTGGCGTTGGCGGGTGTTATTGGTGGTGCGCGTGGTGCATTTACAGAAAGCACTAAAAACATTATCCTGGAATCCGCCTACTTTGACCCGGTCTGTGTTCGCAAGGCTGCAAAAAGATTGGGAATATCAACGGATTCGTCTTATCGTTATGAGCGTGGTATCGACCCAACGATAACTGGCCCGGCGGCAATGCGTGCGGCGCAAATTATAATGGATTCATGCGGTGGAAAAATTGTTGGCACATTTGCCGCTGGCACAGATGCCGCGCCAGATGTTGTCATAGAATACACACCGGACTATTTCATGAAAAAAACAGGCATTGACATGGCCCCTGATATTCAGCGTGATATATTGGTATCCCTGGGGTATAGTGTTGATTATTCAAAACCTGAATGGATTGTTCGTCCACACACATCGCGTGTTGATGTCGAAATACCCGAGACGATAGTTGCAGATTTACTGCGTATACATGGTTATGACAAAATCGCATCTGCGCACAAACATACAACAGGTGAAGTGTGTACGCATGATATGAAAGAAATTAATATCAAAAATCAACTGGCATCGCGTGGATTAAATGAATGTCGTTCATTTGGCTTTGGTAATGAAAAAACAGAACAACTGTTATCGGACAGACCAAACATTAAAATTTCAAATCCGATAACATCTGATTATGACACGTTGCGCAATGGTCTGTTATTTGGATTACTGTTGGCGGTATCAAACAATGAAAAGCGCGGATACCCAGATTTAAATCTGTTTGAAATAGGAACAGTTTTTGATGGTGATATGCCGACCAAGCAACATACACAAATTGCAATTGTGCGCACAGGCGCCACTTCGCCAAAGCACTGGACAGGTCGCAATCGCAGTGTTGATATTTATGATGTCAAGGCTGATTTGATTTCCCTGATGGCGGGCCAGCGCTTTACTATATCAACGGACGATGCGCCAATGTGGGCACATCCATATCGTTATGGTGCGCTGATGCAGGGTAAAAAGAAGCTTGCAGAATTTGGTGAATTACATCCATCTGTTGCGCGTACGCTGCGTATCAAGACAAATGTTGTAATTGCGATTGTTGATGATATAAATAATTTACCACTATCGCGTGGTGGCAAGCAGCCAACCCTGTCAGAATTTCAGCCAATTTCACGTGATTTTGCGTTTATTGTTGATACAGACACACCTGCAGAAAAATTAACATCTGTTGCCCGCGCGGCAGATTCGCGTATCACAGACGTCGTTGTGTTTGATTCTTTTGATATGTCGGACGGCACTAAATCAATTGCATTCACAATAACTATCCAGCCAACAGATAACATGTCTGATACAGATTTGCTGTCGTTGCAAAACGCTGTTATATCTGCGGTTGAAAATAAGTGCGATGCGCAAATTCGCGATAAATAAAACCAATGGGGGCAAATACTGCCCCCTTTATTCATACCTTGAAAACGGTAAAAATATGCTCTATACTGCGGGCATGAAGATTTTAAATCGCTATTTTATGCGCCAATTGGTTGCGATATTTATAATGTTGATGCTGATTTTAACAGGTCTGGCATGGATGATGCAGATTATGTCCATGATGAAGTTTTTGTTAAAATACGGCATAGATATTGGCAGTTTTATTGGTTTGACGGCATTGATGATACCGTTTATTGCATCTATTATTGTTCCATTTGTATGTTTTATTGCTGTTATATTTGTTTACAATAAAATGATTTCTGATAACGAAGTAACGGTAATGGCGGCATCTGGTTTGTCCCCGCGTCAGATTGCGCGTCCTGCCCTGCGTTTGGGGATTATACTGACGGTTTTAAATTTGTTGTTAAACATTTGGGTTGTGCCGTACAGCCAGGCTGTGTTTTATGATACCCAGTGGGATTTACAATATGGCATGGCGCACATGAAGTTGCAAGAAAATGCATTTACTGAAATTGCAGATGGTTTGGTTGTTTATGTGGACCGTGTATCTGGTCATGACCTGTCACAGGTTATGTTATCAGACATGCGTGATGAATCTGCCCCCAGCACAATTTTTGCCGAGAAGGGCAAGTTAGTCACCACGGTTCGTGGAATGTCTTTGGTTATGAATAATGGTGCCTTGCAGTTCAATGGTGTGCAAAGTGTGACGGGAACATTTGAAACATTTGACATGGATTTAAACCTGGTTGATCGCGGTGGCAGTACGTCGTTCCGCGTTCGTCGTGTTCCGACAGATGACTTGTTGCGTGTTGCATTTGATGCCAAGACCAAGAAGCAGCATAAAATGATTTTATCGGAATTATGTAATCGATTTTTGTCACCGCTGATGAACTTGATATTGGCGGCATTATGTGCGACGATATTGCTGCGTTCGTCACTGTTGCGTCGTCGTAACAGTTTTGCACCCATGGTCGCGGTTGGTGCGATGGCAGGGACGATGGCGTTGTATATGTCTGCGACAAATATTATTGGCAGCATGACTGGGTTTGTAATCTTGGCAACGTGTTTGTTTGTTGTACTGGGTGGGATATTATTGGTGTTATCGAAAAAATGAAAAAAATACTATCTGTAATCTTGTTTCAAATTACATTTACAGCATCTGCATACGCGCTGTCTATTAATACAAGTGAACCGCGCACAATCGTTGCAGACAAAATTGTATATGATGTAAAATCTGAAACGATTAAAACGTCTGGGGATACGGAAATCACCAATAAATCAGGTCAACGTATGACCTTGACGGATTCATATATAACCAGCAAAGGTACAGAATTATCAGGTGACGAGATAAAGATGTGGTTGGGCAACCATGTTTATGTTGAATCTGATAATATATCGCGCAGTGGTGATTTAACGATTGCGCGCCGTGCGACATTTACTGCGTGTGATGATTGCGATGCGTATGGAAATGCGTGGGAAATCACGACGTATGAAATTGTTCATGATATGAAAGATCGTATATTGCGTTTTTACAGTCCTGTTATGCGTGCATACGACTTTCCTATTTTTTGGTTGCCTTACTTCGAGATGCCAGACCCCGGCGTTAAATACAAGACAGGTTTTTTAATGCCTGATTTTGAATCCACAAATAAAATGGGCACCCAGATAAACGTACCTTTTTACATATCGCTATCTGACACACACGATATGACTGTAACCCTGTCATATTTGACCCAGGAAAATCCATTATTTCAGATTGAGCATCGTCTGAATGCCCTGCATTCTGAATACCGAACCAGTGCATCTTTCACCCACAATCGCGCGGGTGCAGACCGTTGGCATATATTCAACGACGATGTAATTGAATTAGGGGAATATGCACGTGCGACAATATTTCTGGAACGTGCCTCTGATAAAACTTATTTGCAAAAGTATGGATTTTATGATGACCAGCCATATCTGGATTCTGGTGCAAAACTGGAACTGTTTGGGCAAAGCAGTTATGTTGTTGCCGATGCGCATGTGTTCCAAGAATTACGTGACAGTACCGGTGTTCAGCGTGCGCCTGACGGCGACATTTTACCAAACATTCGTGCTGTGCACCAGACCAAGCCTTTGTTTGGTGAAACCTATGCAACATTTGGTGCCGATGTTTTAGGGATTTCTGGCAACGATACTGCAGCCCAACGTCTGATTGGTGATGCGCGCCTGACGACACCATGGACATTATGGGGTGGAAATCGCCTGACCGCCAGTGTATCTGCGCGATACGACGTGTATCATTTTGACAAGACCCCAATGGTTGAAGGTGGTATTTATTCCGGGTTTAAAAACAGATTTTTACCCAGTGGCTATCTGGAATGGGGTCTGCCCTTATTCCGTCCGACATCAAATTGGACCCAGATTATTGAACCGCGCGCCCGTATAACATTTATGCGACATATGGATGCCGAAGAATTCGCGCTCAGTAATGATTCTGCTGGGACTATTTTAACTGATTCAACCTTGTTTTCAGACAATCGTCTGGCGGGGCTTGATTTATGGGAAAACGGAACGTATGCAGACTATGGCGCCCGTTGGGCAGCATTTAATAAATCTGGAAAGACGGTGGAAGTATTTCTGGGTCAATCATATGATTTCACCGAACGTCCCTCGATTGACTTGAACAGCGGATTTCATAACGGTGCATCTGACTATGTTGGTCGAATTGCATATAACAATGCCCAGTGGTTAAACATCGCATCGCGTTTCAGGTTAAACCAAGAAAGTCTGGCCTTGCGTCACATGGAAACGACCGCAAATATTGGTACATCTCGCAATTTCTTGAATGTTGGTCACATATGGTCTGTGGATTTAAGCGAAGCATTTACAGAAAACGTTGATATTAACGAAGCGATAATTGGTGCAGGTATTCAGTTAACAAATCGTTGGTCTGTGCGATGGAATGCGATTTATAATATGGAAATCGGTGCGTTTCAGCGTCACACAGGCGGTTTTTTCTATAATCATCCGTGTTATTATTTATCTGTTGAATATCGTCGTGATAATGCGGTCAAAGAAGACTATGTTGGCACAACCACATTCCAATTCAGATTTGGCATGGCGATTGACGGTCAACAGTACTAAGAAAGAAAAGGAAAAGTGACATGAAAAAAATCTTGATGATATTATCGATATTTTTTGCGCTGCCATCATTTGGGGCAACGGTTGTTGCAAATGTAAATGGCACACCGATAACAGACACTGACATCACAATGCGCACAAAACTGATGGCGCGCCAGGGCAAGACCAGCACAGATAACCGTCGCATTGCCCTGCAGAGCATAATTGACGACAGTGTTAAATTAGCATACGCGGGGAACTTTGGTGCGGTGCCTGATGATAAAACGGTTGACACAGAATTAAAGAAAATGAATATGGGGGATTTATCTGCATCTGAACGCGAAATGGCGCGTAATGCCCTGCGTGCAGAAATTGCATGGCAAATTATTGTTGCGCGTACAATCATGCCAACGGTTAATATCGGTGACGAAGAAATTGCATCTGAACGCAATAATCTGGCGCGCGAACATGGCCTGCCGATTCAGATGACGATTATACGTCTGACTGATATTCCTGCCGATATTGCAACCGGCTTAACAAAGCCAAAATCATGTGATGATGCGGTTGCGATTGCCGAACGCCTGGGGGGTGCGCCACAGAAATTCACCGCCATGCAGTATGAATTATCTGCTGACATTCGTGAACGCGTGGCAAATTTACCGAATTTGACATGGTCTTCGCGTGTTGATGATTCTGTTTTGCTTGTATGTGACACCCAGAAGGCATCTGAATACAAAAATTTAGATGAAATAATAAAACAAAACGCCACCTATAAACAGGCAATGTTTATGGCAGACCAGCAATTAAAACAACTGCGCAGAAAGGCGGTAATCGTTATAAATGACGACAGGTATAAATTATGAAACCGATATTATTTAATTTTACAGACCCTGAACTGGAAAAATTTCTGGTTGATATGGGCCAGCCACGATTTCGTGCAAAACAAATTCGCGATTGGTTAAATCGTGGTGCACCAGATTTTGCATCGATGAAGAATATCCCAGAAAAATTGCGTAATGACCTGGACGATGTTGCGCAAACATTGCCGGTTAAAATTATCAAGAAACTGGAATCGTCAGACGGCGAAACAACAAAATTTTTGTTGGAACTAAACGATGGCGAACAAATAGAATGTGTTCTAATGCGCACAACATACGGCAACAGTGTCTGTGTCAGTTCCCAGGCCGGTTGTGCCATGGGATGTCGCTTTTGTGCCAGTACTTTATTGGGGTTAAAACGCAATCTAACATCAAACGAAATATTTGCCCAAATTTTAACGGCCCAGTGGGAATTGCGCACGGACAAGTTTAATGAAAAACCAATTCATCCAAACGGTGATGCAAACAATGGTGACGTATCTCATATTGTAATCATGGGTACGGGCGAGCCATTACAAAACACCGAAAATGTGATTGATTTTATTGAGCGCGCAAATCGTGATATGGGTATTGGATGGCGTCGTATAACATTGTCTACATGTGGCATTGTACCGGGTATAGACCGCCTGATTGAATGGAATCGTCCGATTAATTTGGCGATATCGTTGCATGCGCCAACTGACGAATTGCGTTCACAAATCATGCCAATAAATAATAAATATAAATTAAGTGAAGTGCTGGATGCGGCATGGCGTTTTACCGACAATCATAATCGCCAATTGATGATAGAATATATCTTGTTGGGCCGTCGCGATGAAAATGGTGAAACGGTGCTGTATAACGCCACGCCAGAATATGCCGAAAAATTATCTGAATTATTACAGGGTAAAAATTGCATGGTAAATTTAATTCCATGGAATGCGGTTGACGAACGCGATTTTGCATCACCGTCTGGTAATGCGGTTCACAGATTCCAAGATATTTTAATTAAAAACGGTATTCATACACGCATTCGTCGTGAACGTGGCACCGATATTGGTTCTGCATGTGGGCAATTACGCCTGAACAATGCAAAGGCTAAGAAATGAATCTGAAATATATAACATGTTCTGATCCGCGCGAAGATTTACAAATTGCTGATGTAATAAGTTTTTTAAAAATATCACCAATGATTGAAATTGGGGTTCAGGCTGCACCTGGTACAATGGGGAGGTTACGCCCAAGAAATGTTTGGTTTGATGTGTTAATGTATTATGTTAAAACCAATAAAAATCCATTGAATGTAGCTGTTCATGTAAATTATCAGTGGTGTGACGATATGTGTTCTGGGAAAATACCTGGTGAAATCGCGAGTTGGATGCGCTTGCGTAATAAATCAGACAACAAACCGTCCATCCGTCGTTGGCAGTTAAATATTGGTGACCGCACAGAAAGGTTTGATGCGAATGCCATTGCGAAATTAATACGTACGCACCCAGAAAACGAATTTATATTCCCATATAATGATGGTGTCAAAGATAAAATAGACGCTCTGTATAAAACGGGGGCAAAGTTCTCGTTATTGTATGATGCCTCATATGGTTATGGAATCAGTCCCGATAAATGGGATGCACCTGTATATGAAAACATTCCTATGGGGTACGCAGGTGGCATGTCTCCAGAAAATGTTGTAGATAATCTGAATAAGATCAGCAAAGTGGTTCCAAAAAATTATACCACATGGATTGATGCCGAAGGGCGTCTAATGAAACCCGGAACCCGTGAATTTGATTTGGGGCGTGCACGTGCGTATGTTCAAAAA
This sequence comes from Candidatus Enterousia sp., assembly GCA_045614145.1. Lineage (GTDB taxonomy): Bacteria > Pseudomonadota > Alphaproteobacteria > Rs-D84 > Rs-D84 > Enterousia. The sequence goes on from JAZLCH010000005.1 coordinate 57,532, forward strand.
GCACTTGCCTGGCAACATGAACAAAATAAACGATAAAAATTCCGGCAAATGCCGGATTTTTAATTTGAAAATATGTGTTTTATTTTGTATCTTAAAATCGCAATAAATAATGGGGAAAATTATGGACGAAAAAAAATTATCTTTTGAAGAAGCATATAAACAATTAATGGAATTGGTAAAAAAAATGGAATCAGGTGAATTACCGTTGGCTGATTCTGTATCTGCATACGAACAGGGAATAAAATTAAAGGCATACTGTGAACAATTATTAAAGGAAGCCGAATTAAAAATCGAAACCCTGAAAGTCAGCGCATAATTACTACATTTAATCAAACGGATTTATCGTGGCAGAAAAAAGCAAACTAACCCCCGTCATGCAACAGTATGTGGATATGAAGGCAGAAAATCCAGATGCCTTGTTGATGTTCCGTCTGGGGGATTTTTATGAATCCTTCTTTGAAGACGCCAAAACAATCAGTGGCACACTGGGGTTGGTTCTGACTGCGCGTGGCACAGATGGTGATGGGGAATCTATTCCAATGTGTGGAATCCCATGGCATGCGGCAGATAATTATTTTGGCCGTCTGGTACGCAGTGGTTTCAAGGTTGCGCTGGTTGAACAAATGGAAACCCCCGCCCAGGCCAAAGAACGCGGTCATAAATTCATTGAACGCCGTGTTGTGCGTGTATTAACACCTGGCACATTGACAGATGAAAATTTACTAACGCCAAAAAATTCAAATTTTTTGGTTGCGATTACACCAATTGGTGGTGGCGCGTATGATATTGCAGGTTGTGATATATCAACCGGTGAATTTTTTATCGGTCAAACATCTGATGCGCTGGACGACCTGACCCGCATTAACCCGGCCGAGGTTATATTTCCTTTTTCAACCGCCGAAGAAAAGACGATAAAAAAACTGCGTGACACATTTAAATCTACACCCGTTTACGAAAAATTATATCACCGTGCAGATATTGATATGGTTGTATCGCGCGTGTTTGGTGGTGCGGTTGATTCCGGTGTTGTCGCGCAAAATAACGACTGTGCGATTTGCCTGCTAGCGGGGTATTTATTTAATACCCAGCGTGATGCAAAAATTACATTTCGTGCGCCATACACATTTAAATCTGGACGTCAATTACTGATTGATTCTGCCACCTGGAAAAGTTTAGAAATAGATGCGCCAATAAATGACGGTGGTGTGTGCCTGGTTGATGTTTTGGACGAAACCATAACATCCGCGGGTGCGCGAAAACTGCGTGCGTATCTGCGTAATTTATCATCTGATATTGATGAAATACAGTTGCGCCAATTGCATGTATCGCACTTTTTATTGAACCCTGATGTTTTGGCAATGACAACAAATGTTCTGTCATCCATCCCGGATGTTGGTCGTGCGTTATCGCGTCTGTTGTCGGGGCGTGGTGGTCCGCGTGATTTGCGCCATATATCAGAATTTTTAATCACATTGCCGCGCGCCCAGTTGTTATCGTCGCGCCTGGACGCGGGTTTTGCTGCGCGTTTTGAAGGCATAAACACACATGGCGAATTGGCGCATCGTCTCTCGCGTGCGATGGCGGATGAATTGCCGACATTTTTCCGTGATGGTGGCGTAATTCGTGATGGCTTTGATATTGCACTGGATAACATGCGCGAATTATCAAACGGTGCGCGTGAAACAATCGCCGGGTTGCAGTCTGAATATGTATCCCAGACCGGCATCACCACATTGAAAATAAAGTATAACAACATCCTGGGATATTTTATAGAGGTTCCATCTTCCCGTGCCGACGCATTAATGCGTCCTGATTCTGGCTTTATTCATCGTCAGACGATGGCGGGTAATATGCGCTTTACAACATCGCGCCTGATTGATTTAGATAACAATGTCCGCAGTGCCGCTGAAAAGGCGTCCGCCATAGAGGCTGAAATCATAAACAACTTCATTGAATCAATTCGTGAGATATCAGATGACCTGCTCTCTTCGGCGGATTTGCTGGCCGACGCAGATGTCTGGTGTGCGCTTGCATCGGTTGCAGATAAATATTCCTGGATCCGACCAGATATCACCGACGATTGTGCGTTTGATATTACCGGCGGTCGTCACCCTGTGATTGAATCTGTACTGCGCACGCGTGGTGATAATTTTGTTAAGAACGATTGCAATCTGAACGTACACGCGGTTGCATTGCTGACCGGGCCAAACATGGCGGGTAAATCAACATATCTGCGTCAGAATGCATTGATTGTGGTATTGGCGCACCTGGGGTCGTTTGTGCCAGCAACGCGCGCGCGCATTGGTGTTTGTGACCAGTTATTCAGTCGTGTCGGCGCATCAGATAATCTGGCGGCGGGCCAGTCAACCTTTATGGTGGAAATGAGCGAGACCGCCAACATCCTAAACCGTGCCACCGAACATTCATTTATCATATTTGATGAAATCGGTCGTGGCACCTCAACATACGACGGCATGGCGATTGCCCAGGCGGTATTAGAATACCTGGACACAATGCAGCCACGCACACTGTTTGCAACACACTATCATGAATTGACTGCGCTGACTGGCGAAACCGGACTGCAGCATGTTGCATGCCTGACGATTGATGTTCGTGAACATAACAACGAAATTGTCTTTATGCACAAGATTATCCCTGGCATTGCAAATCGTTCGTATGGTATTCATGTTGCGCGCATGGCGGGCATGCCATCGTCCGTGATTGCGCGGGCAGAATGTGTATTGGCGGCATTGGAATCAAATGAACCCGCGCGTCCTGCGCCGACATGCGCACCTATGCCAAAGCCTATACGCAAGAAAACGTGCATATCAGACAACCTGCCCCAACCACAACTAAACCTGTTTGGATAACGCATGAGGCAATCTGGATGGATTATCTTGGACAAGGATTCTGGGCTGTTTTCACGAACGGCGGGTGGTCGCATTGCGCGAATGCTGGGGACAAAAAAGTTTGGTCATATCGGCACATTGGATCCGATGGCAACAGGTGTATTACCAATTGCGATTGGTGACGCAACAAAAATGATTCCTTTTATAGAAGATGTAAATCCACATATTAAAGAATACTTGTTTTCATGTGTGTTCGGCTTTGAAACAGATACATTGGATATAACAGGGCATGAAATAAATCGCAATGACCTGGTTCTGTCTGACGAACAAATTATACGCGCCCTGCCTGATTTTATTGGGCGCATATCTCAAACGCCACCTATGTATTCTGCGGTGCATGTTGATGGCGCCCGTGCGCACGAATTGGCGCGTCATAATAAAATTGTTGAAATTCCACCCCGCAGTGTCGAGATTTATGAACTGGAATATCTGGGGCTGCGGGACGGTTCCTGGCATTTTCGCATGCGTTGTTCCACCGGCACCTATGTTCGTTCTGTTGCGCGTGATATTGCGAAAAAGTATGGTGCATTTGCCACAGTTGACATGATACGTCGCACATCTGCAAACGGATTTGACATAAAAAATGCTGTAAAACTTGATTTTTTGGAAAAAGTATTTAATAATAGTGGAAATTTAGGTTCAAACCTAAAACCGATTGATTTTGGACTGGGGGACATTCCGGTTCTGAATCTGTCCGATAAAGATGCCGAATTTTACAGAAACGGTGGCTTTATCAAAACTGATGTGGCAAATGGTTTGTATCGTGTTTATACAGATGACCTGTTCATTGGTATTGGCACGGTATCTGAAAATTTACTGCATCCAAAACGAACAATTTAAAAATAAAAAAGGAAAATATAATGTCCGTAACAAAAGAAAAAAAGTCTGAATTGATTCAGGCATATAAAGTATCTGAACAAGATAACGGTGGTTCTGTTGAATCCCAGGTTGCAGTGTTAACAGAACGTATTCGCAACTTAACAGAACATATGAAGGCAAACCACAAAGACAACCACTCAAAACGCGGTCTGTTGTTGATGGTAAACCGTCGTAAAAAATTGTTGGCCTATATCAAGAAACGCAATCCATCTGATTACGAAGCCTTGATTAAGAAATTAGGTCTGCGTAAATAATAAATACCGGCAATCGCCGGTGTTTTTTTAATTTTGTAAATTTTTTCTAAACGGGCAAAATTCTGCGGCGGCGCAAATTTCACAGTTTGGTTTTACCGCCTTGCAAACATAACGTCCATGCAGAACCATAACGTGATTAACAACCGGATGATATTCGCGCGGAATTTTCTTTAATAATTTTACCTCAACCTTTTCTGGTGTGTTGTCGGAATCATCAACCCAACCATATCTGTGTGCATTGCGAAAAACATGCGTATCCACGCCGATGTTTGGTGCGCCCCACAAAACATTGCAAACAACATTTGCGGTCTTTTGTCCGATACCCGGCAGGCGCATTAATTCATCACGATTGTGATATTTATCTGGAAAGGTATCTGTAATATTTTCCGCCGCCAGTATTTCGGCCAGCGCGATAATATTTTTTGCCTTGTTATTAAAGAATGAAATAACCCGTATATGATTTTTTAATCCGTCAATACCCAGGGCTAACATCTTCTGTGGTGTTGGTGCCACACGAAACAGTTCGGGTGTTACTTCGTTCACTTTTTTATCTGTTGCCTGGGCAGACAGAATCACCGCCACCGCAAAGTTAAATTCATTTGTATGATACAGTTCCGACCGAATTGTCATATCAACGGTCGGGATAACTGCGTCAAAATATTGTGCCGGTGTCATTATTTTAATTTCTGTAATTGTTGTAATGCCAATGCTTCTATAATCTTTTTATTTTGTTCCAAGATTTTTAGATTTTGTTCCTTTACAACACGCAAACTGTCCAGTATTGCAAACTGTTCACTGTTTAAATCCAGTTTATATGAACACCAACCAGGAACACAGCATTCACGCGGACAACGATGTGTTGACATGTGGTTACATTTATAAGATTCATGTTTTTCTGGGTAAAAGTATTGTTCACAATATTTTGCCATAACTTATCCTTTTTATTATGCCTTTTTAACGGAAATGTTTAAAGCATATCCTTCGAGATCTTTGCTGTATTCGCCGTCACCGCAAACCAATTCAACAACCAATGCATCGCGCATAATGCGGCGTTTATGCTGTTCAATCGCCATTGCCAACGCAGGTTCTGCCGAATATGTCAGCACAATACGGTCAGACACATCCAACCCCGCCACCTTGCGTGTATCCTGGATAAAGCGCAACGCATCATTTGCCAGGCCTTCGGCAATCAAGTCCGAATTAACATCTGTATCCAGAACGACCACCGCGGTGTTATCTGGCAATGCTGCGCCGGTTATACCGTCGCGCATGTTCAGGCGCATTTCAAATTCGTCTGAATTTAATGTATGACCCGCGGCAATTAATTTATCGCCTGCAATTTCATAGTCCCCGCGCTTAACAGCCGGGATAATTTCCTTTAACGCACCGCCCAGGCGCGCCCCGATTTTTGGTGTAATCAGATACACAAAACTATCGGCGATATTATCAAATGTTTCGCGGAATACGACCGATTTAACATTTAATTCGTCTTTGATAATGTCGGCATATTCTGGCATATTTACGCCTGCCACCGTCAGTGAATTTAATGGTAAACGATTGCGCAGTTTATATTGTTCGCGCAACTGTTTTCCAACCGATACAATTGATTGCACGCGTCGCATATCATCAACGATTTGCGTATCAATTGCGCCCGCGGTTGGGAAAGTGGTCAAATGCACAGAATCATCCCCCGTCAGGTTTTTATAGATATATTCTGCAACGAACGGCGCAAACGGCGCAATCACGCGACAGAATTTCACCAACACGGTATACAGTGTATCAAACGCCGCCTGTTCTTCGTCCCAGAAACGCGCGCGTCCGCGTCTGATGTACCAGTTGTTCAGGATGTCCAAGAATCGCACAAATTCTTTGATTGCCACATCTGGTTTATATTCATCCAGCGCATTTTTCACCATACGTGTCAGGACATTTAATTCAGCCAGGATATATTTATCCAACGGATTATCTGCCACATCAATTTCATGTGCAACCACATTGCCCGCATTCGCATACAGGGTAAAGAAGTGATATGCATTCCACAGCGGTGTTTGAATTGTTTTTGTTGAATCAACAAATACCTTGCCTTCTTTATCAACAGGCACAGGTTCCGCCTTCATAAAGTTTGACCCCAGTATATATAAACGCACGGCATCTGCACCATATTGTTCAATCTGTTCGCTTGGGTCAACAAAGTTCCGCAATGATTTCGAGAATTTTTTCTTATTTTCATCCACCACCATGCCGTTTGCGGACACTGCCTTGAACGCAGGCTTGTCAAACAACGCTGTCGCCAATACCATCAGCGCATAGAACCAACCGCGTGTTTGGTCTTGACCTTCGATAATATAGTCCGCCGGGAAAGTCGCCGCAAAGCGTTCCGCATTTTCAAATGGATAGTGCAATGATGCCCATGGCATAGACCCACTTTCCACCCAGCAATCCAGAACATCTGTTATGCGTGTCCAGCCGTCCTTGGTCAGTTTATCCAGTGTTGGGCGATGCAAATCATCAATTTTCACCCCAAAGAATTCTTCTAATTCTGCGATTGAACCGAATACTTTGTATTCGCCGTCCTTTTCCCAGATTGGCAAAGGCATCCCCCAGAAACGATTTCGTGAAATTGACCATGGGCGTGCATTTTCAATCCATGAACGGAATCTTTCGCCGGCCGATGTCCAGTTAACCAACGCATTATTTGCAATCAGTTTATCTTTAATCTTTGGCACATCAATATACCAAGAATCTGTTGCACGATATATTAATTTTTCTTTTGAACGGTCGCCAAACGGATAGGAATGCTTGTATTGTTCTTTCTTGACCAGTCGCCCATTTTCTTTCAGCCATTCTAAAATCCCAGGTGTTGCTGCAAAGATATTTTGCCCTGCAAAATCCACAACTGTTTCATCAAAGTTTCCATATGTATCAACATTTAACAAAACCGGGAATTTTGCATCGATGTTTTTTGCTGCCCAAAAGTCATCGGCACCATACGCCGGCGCAATGTGTACGATACCTGTACCGTCAGAATCCGAAACATAGTCTGCCGGGATTACCTGGAATAATAATTCAGACTGACCTGCATAATATGGGAACAGTGGCGTATAGTGTAATCCGACCAAATCGGCCCCCTTAACAGAGCCAATCTGGGTTGCATTTGCGAATTGTTTTTCGTATGACTTCAGGCGCGATGCAGCAACAACATAAACCGCGCCGTCTTCGTCCTGCATACGCACATATTCCATGTTTGGATTTACCGCCAACGCAGAATTTGCCGGCAGTGTCCATGGTGTTGTTGTCCATGCAATCGCGCGGTCGCCGTTTTCTAATTCAAACCAAACCGTCACGGCATCATCAACAATTTCGCGATAGTCGCTGGACGCTTCGGAATTTGACACAACTGTACCATTTACCCAGTCATATGGATTAACACTGTAATCTTTATACAACAGTCTCTTTTCATACAGCGACTTTAATGTCCACAGCATAGATTCCATATAGTTTTTATTCATGGTCTTGTAACCATATTCATCGCCAATATCAACCCATCGTCCCATACGCGTAATAAAACGATTCCATTCGTTTGTATATGTCATAACATCTGTTCTGCACATATCACAGAAGGCATTGATACCGTCTGTTGCAACGATATCTTTGGCGGCGCGGCCTTGTTTTTTCTCGACAGAATTTTCTGCCGGCAAACCGTGGCAATCCCACCCCAGTTCACGACGCACAAACCGACCATTCATTGTCTGGAAACGCGACACCATATCTTTAACCACAGACACGCCCAAATGCCCCCAGTGTGGTTTACCATTGGCAAATGGGGGGCCGTCAAAGAAACTGAATGGATGTCCCTGCTTGGTCTGATTCAGCGACTTATGAAAAGTGTCATTTTCACGCCAGAATTTTAAAATCTGCTGTTCCAATTCTGGAAAATTCGCGCGTGGGTCTGTTTTTGGGTATGCCATAATTATACTCCGTCTTTATATTAAAAATGGGCGCCCATGCGCCCCAGCCACCGCCAAAGCGCGTGCAGCCATTATTTAATAATAATTATTGTTGTTTGTTTCATCACGCCCCAGAATACACCGTATAAAACAAAAATGCAAGTATTGATATAAAACAAAAATCCCCGTGCTGGGGGGATTTTAATCTTCACCGAAATCCATATCACGTAATTTTTCTGCGCGCGGTGCAATTTTTGAAATAGATGTTTGCAATTGGTCAATATCTGTTTGTGCCTGGGCAAAGTGCCGCGACACATTAACCGCCCGGTCATTTAATCGCGTCAGGTCTGTTAACAGCATATCCAGTTCTTTTTTTATTTTTGCCGCCACGCGTTTAATTTTTATATCAGATAAAACTGCGCGAATTGTATTCAGTGTTGCCCACAGTGTTGATGGCGACACGATAAACACCCGCCTGCGCGCGGCATATTCTATTGTTGCAGGAAATTCACGGTGCAGCATTTCAAAAATTGATTCAGACGCAATGAACATCATTGCAGATTCTGCCGTTTGACCTGGAATGATATATTTTTCACCTATTGCATCGATATGCTTGCGTACATCCAGTTCAAATTGCTTGCGCGCCATACCGTCATTGGCATCCACCATCATACGGTTATAGCTTTCCAGTGGGAATTTACTGTCAATTATCATATCGCCCGGCGGGTATGGCAGGCGTAAAATACAATCAGGTCGCACCCCCGTATCCAGCACAGACTGAAACGCATATGTTTCAGGCGGCATTATATCACGCACCAGGTCTTCCAGTTGTCTTTCACCAAATGTTCCACGTGCCTGTTTATTTCCCATCAGGATATTTTTAAAGTTTGCGATATCGCCACTGATATTTTTCAGTTCAATTGCATTCTGGGACAGCGCCCCCAGTCTTTCTGCCAATCTTTCGCGCAGTCGTGCATTATCTTCGCGCAATGCGGATATATCAACCATCGGTTTTCTCAGCAAAATTGCCACCAACAGAACAATTATAATAAACAATAATACAAAAATATAAGTTGTCATTTCACTTTCCTTTGCTATTATTTATTATAAGAGGATTTAAATATGTTGCAAATGAAACTTTGTGGTGATGTGGTTTTGCATACAGTATGCACTGCTGTCGACCAAATTACACCCGAACTATTATCAACCATGGACGAAATGGTTGAAATGATGCGCGCGCAAAATGGCGTTGGGCTGGCTGCGCCCCAGGTTGGCATACTGTCGCGATTTTTGGTTATGCTGGACCCAGATTCTGAAACGGTTTATCGCATGATAAATCCGCGCATTGTGTCATACGGCCCAGATAAAACGATTATGGAAGAAGGCTGTCTGTCTGTATTGGGGCATGACGGTCTGCCAGTATACGCAAATGTGACGCGACCATCGTCGGTTATTGTTGAATGGACGGACGAACATGGCGAACGCAAGATGGCTGAAATGCGTGGCCTGCCTGCCCGTATTGTTCAGCATGAAACAGACCACCTTGATGGGAAATTGTTTGTAGACTATCTCTCGCCCCTGCGCCGTGAAATGTTAATGCGCAAGGTCAAGAAATTAAAGATATAAGACATGAAATTGGTATTAATGGGAACAAATTCCTTTGTTGTCCCAATCTTTGATGCGATAAAGAATGCTGGCCATGAAATAATGGCGGTATTCACCCGCGCGCCACGTCCCATGGGGCGCAAACGTATTATGACCCCGTCGCCTGTACACGCGTGGGCTGCTGAGAATGGTCTGGTTGTTCATACAAACATTAATGAATATAACTACACACCAGATATGGTGGTTGTGATATCATACGGTGTTATATTGCGCGACAATGTCTTAAATTCTGCACCGGTTATAAATATTCACCCCAGTTCCCTGCCAAAATATCGTGGCCCGTCGCCCATTCGCACAGCAATTTATAATGGGGATGCCACATCAGCGGTATGCCTGATGGATGTCACACCAGAACTGGATGCAGGCGACATTCACATGTGTCGTGAATTTGAAATTGGAACAGACGATACAAATGACACAATTGAACATCGCGTATCAGATATTGCGTCGGCCATGCTGACTGAATACTTAAAAAATCCGTCTGCATACCCTGCCCAGGCACAAAACGGCACGCCAACATATACAAAAAAGTGGACTGGGGACGATGAAATAATTGACTGGTCGCGTGGAGATATTGCGATACACAATCAGATACGCGCTCTGGGGTGTGGTCGCACGAAAATAAATGGCACGGATGTAAAGATATTAAAAACAAAATTAAACGACGATAAATTAGAAATTTTGCAACTGCAACCTGCTGGAAAAAAGCCAATGGATTGGAAAAGTTTTTTAAACGGTCTGCGCGGTGCAGAAATAAAATATGGAGAATAAAATATGCCAAACAAAACAGAAAAAATATGTAAAAATTGTTTATTTTACGAGACATTTACAGATAAAGATAAAAAGACGCATTACTTGTGTTATCATGGGGATGTGTTAAATGCTTTCTTTTTTGGACCAAAACGTGTTAGTCCATCCGACTCCTGCCGAGACTTTTTACAAAAACAGCGATAAAAATGACACGATATAAATTAACACTTGAATACGATGGCACCAATTTAATTGGCTGGCAGGAAAATCGCCAGGGGCCATCTGTACAATCTGTTATGCGTGACGCAATTGAAAAATTCTGTGGCACGCGCGCGGATATTGTTGCGGCGGGTCGAACCGACGCCGGCGTACATGCGGTTGCGATGACGGCGCACACCGATATTCCTGGCGACCACAGTGCGGAAACGGTTATGCGTGCGCTGAATTTTTATCTGGTGGGAAAACCTGTTGCGGTATTGGATTGCATGATTGTGTCTGACGAATTTCATGCGCGTTTTGATTGTGTGGCGCGCCACTATAAATATGTTGTGTTAAATCGTGGTGCGGCCCCGGTACTGTTGAACAATCGTGTGTATTGGGTACCGCGTGCGCTGGATATTGATGCGATGCGCGCTGCGGCGGAAAAATTAATCGGCAATCATGATTTTACCAGTTTTCGCGCATCTGAATGCCAGGCAAAATCTCCAATTAAAACACTAGACCAGATTAGAATTATACAAAATGGCGATGAAATAATATTTGAATTTTCGGCGCGTTCATTTCTGCACCACATGGTGCGCAATATTGTCGGAACATTGATTGAGATTGGCCTGGGCAAGCCATACGATATCGATACGATTTTATCTGCGCGCAACCGCAGTGCCGCCGGCCCGACTGCCCCGGCGTCTGGTCTATACTTTATCCGCGCAGATTATTAATTTTTTTATTAATCATTTAACCAATCCTGGTCAGGACACAAATCTTTTCGTGTCAAATATTGCTGTAATTCTTTTATTGTACCGTTTGTCCCTTTCGAGCCATCATAATGCGCCACTTCTCCAGATTTGAATAATTTGCAACAAAACCACCATGTCGTCGGAGTTTTTGAAGCCGCTTCTATTGCAATAAGGCATTTTCGTGAATGCAAATCACAATCAAAATATCTGTTTTTTTCGCCGCCAAGTGAACGAAATATCTGATGATTAAAACAGCGATTATATAATTCTTCTTGTAATTCTTTTTCGGTTATGTCGCGTTTGAAATGTCGGTCTTGACCCAACTTTTGCCAAACTTTATCTTTGCATATTATTGTTTCTGTTGAAACGCTATATTCAACGGCGTTATGGGCATTTGTGTGTTCAATTGTATGAAGCCTTCCCTCTGTTTCGCATGCGGCACCAACAACAGGTGCGCAAACAGTGTTGTCGGGATTTTGTTCGCATTCTTTCAGATATTTGTTTTGTTCTTTGATTAATTGAAATGCTAAATCAGCGCATCCTGCATACATGTCATCTTCTTTCATTCCTGTGTCGCATTGAAACAAGGCATGCATACAATTAATACCAAACTCATACGCAGTAAATCCCGCAGATGGCTTCCAAGTATTGTTTCTGAAATCATTAAAACAATCCATGGCTTTTTTGGGCAAGATATCGCTCTGCAGGGTATTGCTAACGGCGCGTGGATACCAATATACAAAATCATCCAACTCAATAGAATATGCCTTCATTGGAATTAATATTGAAAACAGCAACAATTTTTTAAAGAAATTCATTTTTATCCCCTTTTGGAAAAATAAACCGCCACAGGATTGGCGGTCGGGGAGTTGGTAAATCACTATCGTGTTGATTCTGTTGCCTTCGGGTTTCCCCTGTTTTATAACAAACAGCCCCCCGACTGATACAGTCAGGGATAAATAACGATGCAAAAACACAGGAACGATGTCGCATAAACAGTTTTCTTTGTTTTGCACCGACGATAGCAGGCCTACCACAGCCCCGAATCCAATTCCCATCAGATTCAAAGGAGATTATACCATAAAAACAAAAAACAAATAACAGAATTATTAATTCCAACGTCGGTGTGCGCCAATATATTTAACACGATTGTTTGGATAGATTACAAATCCACCACGCAACAATTTATGCGCGCATTTTTCTGATTTTATATCATAGTACGAAACAATGTATTTAACAGAATTATCCCTGCACATTTTTTCAATGTTTTTCATCAGTGGTACAAATTTCTGAACATATACAATATCGTTATAACGATATATTCCATTGTCATTTTTGCGTCGTCTGTTTGGTGTGTTTTGTTCTTCGCCATTTAATTGTTTCCATGTGTCAAATGCAAAATAGTGATTTGATGCACGTGATTTATTAAATTCTAGTTTCCCATCATCACGCACAAATGCCACCAGTTCATTATCATATGAAGCATAGAATATCGGGCGCGGTGTAAAATAAACAACAGCTAGCCCAACCGCAGAAAACAGGCCAAATAAAATCAGATTTAATTTAACCTGCATATTTCTTATCAACATTAAACAGATAAAACCGATAACAAAACATATAATTGCCACGTTTGAAATGTGAGGCATAACAACCGTTGCGTCAGGTAATTTTGAAACGCTATCCGCGATACTAAACAAATAATCATACACGTTATGTGCCAATGCAATTGGTGCACCCCAACCAGTAATCGTTCCAATTAAAATCAGCGGCATAATTATAAATGAAAACACTGGTAACAGAATCAGATTACCAATCAAACCATAAATCGGCATCGTGCCAAAATGCATTGCAACAAACGGTGCGGTAAATATTGTTGCGACAATTGTGGTCAGTGCAGCCGCATAAACAATACGCAATATTTTGTTGCCTGGCATTTGTGGTCTAACAACCGTAAAGAACCATACCAATCCAAACACCGCGGCAAACGATAATTGGAATCCTGCCTGCATTACATAATGCGGGTTTATTAAAAATACAGTACAGAACACAATCGCAATATTACGCATTGAAATTGCGTTGCGACCAAATATAAATGCGCCAAAAACTAATGCCGTCATCAAGAATGCCCGAACTGTTGCGACATCACATCCTGATAAAAACAAATAGAATAACAACCCAACTAACGCACAACACATTGCCGGGATTTTCGCAGGAATTCGTCGTGTGACATATGGCACGCCCCGAAACAAGAAATAAAATATCATAAATATCCATCCACCAACCAATGTCATATGAAATCCGCTGATTGACCATACATGACCAATACCGGTTGCCGTCCAAATGGCAGCGTCTGATTTTGGTATTGCGCCCTTGTACCCCAGGGCCAGTGTATCAATCAGAAAAGAATTTTCGCGCCTGTGAATAACATCACGCAGTTTATTTATACCAACATAATCGTTGTGATTAATTACATTAATTTCATTTGCATAACCCGTGGCAGACAGTCTGTTGAAATACGCCCATCGTGCATAATCAAACGTTTCTGGCGCGTATGCTGGTGCGGGTTTAAACAGTCCAATATTTGTCTGAATTGTGTCACCGATGTTTGGTATTTCTATGTCGCTGTTCAATGTTATGCGAACGTTTGCCACGCCGTTTCCTGCGTTTATATCTGCCGCATTAACAGATAAATATATTCGCGTTTTATCGTCTGTATAATCAATTGATTTAACATCACCCGTTATTTCCAGATTATGCAAATTGCGTAATAATTTTGGTGTATCAATAACGTTTGTAAATATACAGGCATAACAGAAACCAATAATAAATAAAAGCAATCCACGTAATAAAACAGGTATACGTTTAATTAAAGATATTCCAACAGATATGATAAATACACATGCTGTCAAAATTATATTGGGTTCATTTGTTATTGTGAAATAAAGTGATGCGCCAAACGATAAAAGAAATGGCACATACATGAATAAATTTTGATACTGATTTTCCAACCAATCACGCATATAAAAAAGTATAGGAATTTATATGCGCTATGCAATTATTTTTTGCGTTTTCGTGTGGGCTTTTTCTTTGTTGCATCATCCCCCAGGATTTGCATCTGCATTTGCAGAATAATATTTTCTTTGTCCTGGATTCTTTTTAACAATTCTTGATTTTCAATTTTTATTTTTTCCAGTGTTGTTTTGCTGACAACCAACTGGTTTGCCATTTTTTTTGTGCGATTATGGTTAAGTATAAAACCAACCAGCACACCAAAGGTGGCGCCGACAGATGCGCTGAAAATATCAAAAAGTGTTTCTGTTATACTCACAGAAACACTTTAACATTTTATAGTTTATAATACACTGGGTTTATTTTCTTAAACCTGTTTTTGGATCAATCCAAACTTGCTCGGTGGCGATTTCCATCATTGGCAAATCTGATTTACTGTCTGAATATGCACGAACAACATTCGGGATAAATTTATTTTCGCGCGCCCAATCGTCCATTTTATAAACCTTATTCTGGCCCCAGCATAAAAATTCGTATTTCCATGGGTGTTTTTTATCCATTTTTGAACAAAATACCGCATCGAACTTCATGTCGCGAACCAATTGTGGCAACAGGTAATCTGGGCTGGCTGAAATCATTAAAACTTTACGTCCGGCATCACGTTCGGCCTGAACCCGTTCTTTGGCCCAACCAAATCTTTCGCGTTTATGTTGTTTGATAAAACCCGGGGCGAATTTCTTAACCAGCTTTGGTGTCATAAAGCGGCGAATATTTTCGCGCCACCACACCCCGCCCGGATTAATCCATTTGCACACCCCGCATACCGCCATCAGTGGCAGGTAAAACCACGGGCGAATACTGCGACGAAAGCAGTACTTTGCAAATTCTACATTTGAATCGCGTGCCGACAGCGTTCCATCAAAATCAAATAAAACCACATCTGTTTTTTTCAGCATCTATAAATACCTTTTTTTTATTTTCTGTTTTTTCTAAATTCATCCAAAGATACAACCCGACCTGGGTCTGGTACAGTATCTGGCTTTTCATCCAATGGTAATTCCATATCATTATCTGCGGCTGGATTTTGTGGCTTTGGCTGGAAAGACAACATAAAATCAACCGACGGGTCTTTGAATTCAACCAATGCAGAAAACGGCACACGAATAAAGAACGGGCGCCCATCGAATGTCAGTTGCACACCAAATTCTTTGTCAGACACATGCAGATTATTATAAGAATACTGCAAAACGATTGTCATAATATCTGGATACCTGATTCGCAAGAAGTCGGGCAATACTACGCCCGCATCACGTGTACGGAACGTAATAAAGAAGTGCGTTCCATCACCCAGGCCGTTAAACTGTGCATGAACCAGTGCATCTTTGACCACTGACTTCAAAGCGTTATCTAATAGTGTTTGATAATCAATACGTGCCATAATAATTTACTCCGCGCATACTATATTATTTATTTGCCCATCTTGGCAAGTAACAAATACAGCATCTGCAATATCTGAAAAAATATTTTTATCCAATCCTGTTGCCCACACCTGGGCATCTGCAGATGCAAGTTCTTGAAAAACGCGTGCGCGCGCATTTGCATCCAGATGGGCCACCGCTTCATCCATCAGGATTATTACGCGTTTTCCTGTCTTTGCATGCACCAGTTTTGCATGCGCCAGAATTAAATCAATCAGAACTGTTTTTTGCTGTCCTGTACTGGTCAGGTGTGCAGGCAATTTTAATTCATTATTGAACACGGCAAAGTCTGATTTGTGCGCCCCGTCCAGCACCATTTTATCACCAATCAATGTGCGATTGTTTTTCAAGTATTCTAAATACGCGCGTTCTGCATCGCCTGCGCTGTTTCCATCAATCAGCATTTTTTCAATCCATCCCGACACAGACACTGCGCACCGTTTCAAGAAATAATTTAATTCACCTGCATATTGAATTCTTGCCACTGCGATTGCCACGGCCACGCCTGCGATTTGTTCATCCAAAGCATTCAGCCAATGCAAATTCGCACCTGATTTTAATGCGTATGCACGTTCACTTAGCAGTTTGCTTAATTTTGCACTGCGTCCTGCATGCGATGCATCGAAACTGGTGGCCAGGCGGTCAAAGAACGCCCGTCTGTCAGATGCGCTGTCAATAAACAGTCTGTCTTCACGTGGGGTCAGCCATACAATTCGGACGTGTTTTGCTAAATCGGACAACGGTGCGCTTTCGCCATCGATTTTTGCGCGTCGATTGGCGTCGCCACCAACAAATTGAACAGAAATTTCGGTTGCGTCATCCAGTTCTGCATATGCGCTGAAACCGCCATTTCCATCAAATCGCGCAATGTCGCACATTTGTGCGCCGCGCATACCGCGTTCCCCGGCCAACATTGACAGCGCCTCTAATATTGCGGTTTTGCCGGCCCCGTTTGGTCCAGTGATAATAACATTGTGACGACCATGTGTCAGAACGCGACACATTTTATGATTTCTGAAATCTGTTAAGCTAAGGCTGTTAATCATACGCGCATCATACAAAATAAAATATAAAATTAAAACAAAAAACCACCCATAAACGGGTGTTTTTCTAGAGTGGAGGCCTGGGTCGGAATCGAACCGGCATCCAAGGATTTGCAGTCCTCTGCATAACCACTCTGCCACCAGGCCCTAACTGCCAGGTTATATTAAGCAAAAATAAATTGTATTTCAACAGAAAAATATTTATAATCAAAAAAAGTTTCAGGAGGGAGTGTTTTTTACATGAAAAAAATATCGTATTTATTGCTGTGCGCATTGCCATTTTCTGCGATTGCTGCAACTGATGATTGCATGACGCGCACATCTGTGCCGGCTGAAACACTGACCCTGCCCCAGGTGATTGAACTTGGGCTGTGTCGCAATCCTCAAACAACATCTGCGTATTTGGCATACGAATCTGCACGTCTGTCCAAGAATGCAGGCTATGCGGATTATCTGCCATCGGTCAGTGCATCTGCATCTGCATCAATTCCATACAGAAATGAACAGTGGGGTGATTGGACATATGGTGCGTCATTGTCGGCATCGTATTTGATATTTGATTTTGGCAAGCGTTTATCTGATTTAAATCAGTTATCTGCATCATGGCGCGCAGCGGGTTTTGAATACGATGATACGGTACAGAATTATATATATGGTGTGATTGGTTCTTATTATGCATTATTGAACGCAGATGCAGACGTAAAATCTGCGGAAATGTTGCAAAGTGTTGCAAAAACTGCGCGTGATACCGCGCAAAAGAAATTTAATGCGGGCGCAGTTGCACGCGCCGATGTTTTGCGCGCAGATACCACATTGGCCAGTCGTGAATTAGACCTGGAACGTGCAAAAAACAATCGTGAAATTGCCAAAGGGACGCTATTAAACAAATTGTCGTTTTCTGCAAATCAAGAAATAAAAATTGCGGACCTGCCATCAGAATTAGGCACACCGGGCGAAATAAAATCGTTGGATGAATTGTTTGCCCAGGCACAAAAGACTCGCCCTGACCTGTTGCGTGCGACTGCGAACAAAGACGCCGCATGGCATCGTCGCAACAGCACTTTTTTAAGTAATCTGCCAACAATTTCTGCGTCTGGTTCGCTGCAATGGAATGATACACCATCAGAAACATTTAATGCCGGGAATGACAAAATCAGTGGCAGTATTGGAATTCGTGCATCTATGCCATTATTTGCGGGGTTCGCGAATATGTACAATCTGCGTAACGCCCAGGTAAACTATGAACGTGCGATTGAAACAGAACGCGCAACGAATGACAATGCCGCATTGGATGTGTTCAGTGCATACCACAATTACAAAACGGCCCAAACGGTTTTAAAACAAACGGAAACGCTGTTAAAATCTGCAACAGAAAGTGAACGCGTTACCGCTGGGATGTATCGTGTGGGGCGTGCGACTATGCTAGATTGGCAAACGGCCCAGTCTGAATTAATGACGGCAGAAAAACAGAATAATGCGGCGCGCTATGATTTATTCACAAAACGTGCTGCGGTTGCCCTGTCGGTTGGTGAAATCAAAGCAAGGTTAGATGAGGGAGTCCTGCATGAAGAAAACAACGAATAAGAAAAAGCCTGTTATTGCTGAAGCGTCTGCTGTGTCCAGTATTCCGAACAAGAAACGTCCATCGTTAATTGGTCGCCTTTTTCGTTTCATATGGCGAAAAAAATGGTGGATATTGCTAATCGGTGCTGCGGTTGTTGCGGTAAAGCTAATTATGTCTGACCCTGCGAACAAACAGGCTGAATATATCACTGTAAATATTACGCGTGGCGACCTGCGCCAGGTGGTCAGTGCCACTGGTGAAATCCGTCCTGTTAACACGGTCAACGTTGGTTCCCAGGTATCTGGAACCATTGATAAATTATTCGTGGATTTTAATTCCAAGGTAAAAAAGGGTGATATCCTGTTGACGATTGAACCGTCTGTTCTTCAGGCATCCGTAGACGAAGCCAAGGCATCCCTGGACAGTGCGATATCCCAGCGAAACTTTGCAAAAAGCGAATATTTGCGTGACAAAACATTATACGCCGAAGGTTTTATTTCACGTGCAGAAATGGAACAAAAAGAATCTGCATACAACCAAGCCGAAGCATCTGTAAAACGTATGCAATCACAATATGAGCGTGCGGTTACAAACCTGGGGTATGCAACAATTGTATCACCGGTTGATGGGACAGTAATCTCGCGCAAGGTGGATGTTGGTCAAACGGTTGCCGCCTCATTCCAGACACCTGACCTGTTTGAAATCGCCGAAGATTTAACCAAGATGCAAATTGAAACAGCCGTGTCTGAAGCGGACATTGGTGTAATCAAAGAAGGCCAGCCTGTTTCATTCAGTGTTGATGCCTATCCAACAGAAACGTTCAGTGGTGTTGTACGCCAGGTGCGTCTGGCACCGACAACAACATCGAACGTCGTTGTCTATACTGTTGTTATTGACGTTGATAATTCGGATTTACGCCTGATGCCTGGGATGACCGCATTTGTTACGATTGTTATTTCTGAAAAAGACAATGTATGGAAGGCAGCAAATGCTGCATTCCTGGTTCGCAGTTTTGCAAACTTCTTGGCGCCCGAAGACATAAATGGTGCAACCCCTGCATCGCATTTGGCACTGTTGCGCGAAGGCAATGTTATAATGGTTCCATATACCAAGGGTCTGTCAACTGCAACAGAAACAGAAATTTCATCTGACGAGATTGAAATGGGTGACAAGATTATTGTCGGTCGCGTTGGAATGACAACCAGTACCCAGAAATCACAAATGCGCCCAATGGGTGGCGGACCACGCCGATAAAGAATCCCGCGTTTGCGGGATTTTTTTAAAATGTAAATCGCAGCCCCGCAGAAAAGAACGGTGTTTTAGACGTTGTTCCGCCTGACATCCACAAATCAATATTTTCGCTGTATTTATATCTGAAAGATGCGATAACCGTGTTATCTTGAAAGTCTGGTGTATCGCTGTGCCATATACCAGTGTCTGAAAACATATATACCAGTGATACGTTGTATTTTAACAAATCATAACTGACGCCTGTGCCCAGTACAAATCCGTCTGATGCGATTCCGACTGGTGATTGGTCATAAATCGCACGCCCGGTCAGCCCCCAAATCCAGCTGTTATATTGTATGTTCATACCAACGGACATTTGTGCGCGCCATTCTGCGGTAACTGCGGGCATATAAACTTCTGGGTCAAAACCATCTGGGTTATCCATAAAAGACAGGCCCAAAGAATATGCGGACTTGATTTTTCCATGTGGCCGGCGCAGTTTTAATCCCGCATCAAATGCCCAGTCGTATTCATCAGAAAAGCTGGTTGCAGAAATTCCGTACTGCACCCCAGACTTTGGCGCAGAAGTTATGTTTATTCGTGGTGCATTTCGGCCTGATGTTAATGTTGTGTCTGGGATAATTGGGCCGTCAGGCACGATTTTTTCGTTATACAATGGCCGGTCATTTATTCTCAGCCCACCTACATCTGGCAATCCAACCCCTAGTTTGCGCGCCACGGAATCAGTATATCCGATTTCCATGCGTCCCATATTACGAACTTCCCATAATCCAAATGCTTCGCGGGAAAAGTTTCCTTTGTTTACTGCTGCCTGGTCCATGGCATAGACCAGTCCAAATTTATGCATATCATTTATTGCATATGTTGCCTGTGCGCGCCCGCGCCAATCGCCAATGAACAATGTTGATTTTAGTTCTGGTTCAATTATGCCCCCTGTTGCATAGCCGGTCAGTTTTGCAGAAAACTTTCCTGAATTGTATTCGATTGCTGATGCAACACTTGGCATGCACGCAGCAATTGCGAACAAAGTGATAGAATTCCTGAAATGATTCATATTATTTTTTGCCTTCGCTGTCTGTTAAAATAGCATCACGCAGTTTTGCGTATGCGCGTTCTTCGATTTGTCGCACTCGTTCGCGCGAAATACCATATTTTTGCGATAATATTTCCAGTGTTGCGGCCGGCTGTTTCAATCTGCGTGCTGTTAATATTTCGCGGTCGCGTTGTGACATTTTTTCCAGATGTTTTTTCAGTAATTCATACCCACGCTTTCTAAATTCAATTTGTTCCAATGTTTCTTCTATTGTATCGCGTCCATCTGTCATGTTTGATAATATATCTGTCGCATCGTCATCAGAATTAATTGGTGCATTCAGTGAAACGTCACGTGCGCCGACACGTGTTGCCATACGTTGTACGTCTTTTTCTGGCACCTCCAGGTATTCTGCAATCTGTTTAGTTTGTTCATCTGTCAGGTTATTGTCCATAATTCCCAGCGCGCGTTTTGCGCGTGCCAGGTTAAAGAACACGCGTTTTTGGTTTGCAGACGAACCGATACGAACGATTGACCAGTTGTTTAAAATTGTTTCATAGATTTCTGCCTTAATCCAGAACATGGCGTATGTAGAAAACCTGAATCCTTTTTCCGGGTCAAATTTCTGTACCGCCTGCATCAGTCCCATGTTTCCACTGGCGATTAATTCAGCGACCGGTATTCCATAATTTTTATAATCATATGCCACAGACACTACCAGTCTTAAATGACTGGCCACCAGTTTTTCTGCTGCGAATTGATTACCATCACGCACCCACTGTGTTGCGTATTCGTATTCCTGTTCTGCGGTCAGGATTGGGATTTTTTGAATATTTTGTATATATTGTGCCAACCCAGTTTCATCGCTGACCCCGCGGGCGGCGACGATACTGTTTGATTGTGTGGCCGGTAAAGTACTCTTGATTTCCTTGCTCATAACTTCTATAGTATACCATAAATTAATAATTATCAAGCCACAGGAGTTTTTATCATGGCAACAATTTTGGAAAGAAATAAAAAAGTCAAAGCCCCACAAAAAACGCGTCAGGAATATGCCGAAGACGCTTTATATCGTGAAGTATGGGAAGATGTAAATAATGAAAAAACATTACAGTTTTTGAAAAAATATTCGCGTCATATAATTGCAGGCGCCTTGACAATATTAATTGTTGCTACGGGAATTCAGATTGGTATGCGTACATATCGTGCGAATAAAATTGCGACAGCCACGGCGTATGAAATGGCGATTGAAAATGTTGATGCGAATGCGCTGGCGGCATTATCGGATAATACATCGGGCGCAACTGCAGATTTGGCCTTATTCCAGGCATACATGATTGATGGCGATTTGACCCACCTGGAAAAACTGGCATCAGATGGTAACGTGCGTGATTTTCGTGATTTGGCAAAATTGCATGTTATTGCCGCACGTGGGGATGAAATGTCTGGTTCAGATGTTGAAAAGTACTTATCTGATTTAAATACAAAAGATTCGCCATTTTATTATACTGCATCCCTGACAATTGCGCAAAAATATCTGGCGTCTGGGGATACAGAAAGTGCGAATAAATGGTTGGATAAAATTATTAACGATAACGACGCGCCGGCGGTTATTTCCGGTAATGCGGCGGCACTGCGTTAAAAGAATATTTTTGGGGGATTTCATCTATGCGTAAAATATTTATTGCAGTTTGTTGTGTTGCGATTTTGGTCGCCTGTGACAAGCATGATCCGATATTACCGGGTGCACGTACTGCGATTTTTAATACCTCGCGTATAGATATAAAAAATCAGACTATCACGGATATCCCCGAATCTGTGTTTTCGCTTGATAATTCAAACTGCAGATATACCCAGGATTCGTCTAATGTCATTTGGGACGGGAATCGCCGGATTTTTTCTGGATTCCCCACAAATAACACCGTCAAGACTGATATGCGCCCTGTATGCAGCGGCGGATACATCTATGCAGGACTGACCACCGGCGAATTAGTCAAGGTTAATCCAAAGAATCGCCAGATTGCCTGGGTTGCAGACATCTATCGCCCCAGCAATCTGACCGGTGGTGCATCAATGGTTGACATTATTGTACCGCCCATACCATACAAAGGTGCGGTCTATGTTGGCGGCCTGGGCGATGCGTTTTGTCGTATATCTGCCGCATCTGGGACGCGTGTATGGTGTCTGGACATTGCCGTATCTGTACCGTTTATAATCGCGGGCAACTATGCATTTGTTATTGCAGATGACAATAATTTATATGCGATTCGTCTAAAAGACGGCGCTGCAATTTGGCGCACCCCCGTTGCTGAACGCATATCGCCAGAATACACAGATGGCGTTATCACGGTTGGCAACGAACGCATAGATGTTGCAACTGGTAAAATAATTTTGTAAAAAATACTGGACAAACAGAAAAATATATTATATTATCTGTCCGCTGTTACAGCAATCGGGTGTTTAGCTCAGTTGATTAGAGCATCTCGTTTACACCGAGAGGGTCGGGGGTTTGAGTCCCTCAACACCCACCACGAATTTTAGCGCCCATGTGGCGTTTTTTTTTTTTACAAGGAAACAGTACAGTAATGAAAAAACAAACAAAACAACAAATCCAAAAACTGCTTGAAGATATTGCGGCAGTATGCGCCAGTTGTGCGATTGTTGTTCATCTAAATTCCTGGCTAAACAAACAGTATTATGGTGATGGCGACCAGGTTAAGACAGAAACCCCCATCACAGACACTACCCCAGATTCTATGGCCTGTGACACTATTACCAATAAAATTATTTCCAGGGATAAACAGCGGTCAAGATAGTCCCCCCCCAATCATATATGTTTTTTTTGTGTTTTGTAAATTTATGGTTTAGAATAGAATTCAGGATTATCAAAACAAAGGGGAAAACATGAAAAAAATCGTATCTTTATTTGCGTTAACTGCAATTGTATCAGCGTGTACAACAGTTAATCCTTATACTGGTCAAACCCAAACCTCCAAAGCAACATGGGGTTCGTTAATTGGTGCTGGTGCTGGTGCGGTAATTGGTTCAACGCAAAGCAGCAAGGGTGCGCTGGTTGGTGCTTTGGCGGGCGGCGCTGTTGGCGGTGGTGTTGGGTATTATCTGGATGCCCAGGCGGCAGAACTGCGTGCAGAGCTGGTATCAACAGGCGTTCAGGTTGTTGAAAATGCCGACAGTATTCGTCTGATTATGCCTGGGAATATCACATTTAAAACAGATTCTGCAGACATTAATTCGTCTTTTTATTCTGTCTTGAATTCTGTGGCCAAGGTTTTAAATAAATACAGTAATTCAACAGTTATGGTATCTGGACACACAGACAGCACGGGCAGTGCAGAATACAACCTGAATCTATCACGTGAACGTGCGCAATCTGTTGCGTCATATCTGCAGGGCCAGGGAATCAAGGCATCACGATTTGAAGTTCTGGGACTGGGGTCTTCGAACCCGATTGCATCAAATGAAACGGCCACAGGTCGCGCCCAAAATCGTCGTGTTGAAATCAAGATAATTCCAAATAAATAAACATGCAAAAACACCGGCAAATGCCGGTGTTTTTTTAACGAAAATTCTGAAATTTTTTATATCGCATACATTGTATAAATTCGCAATATGGTTTGTTGGTGTTATTATTAATCGCTGGCATATCGCACACCCTGCCAATCAGATTACAAAAAGGGAATCCAAATTTATTTGTTCGAAATCCAGAATATTGATTGCACACTGTGGTTTGTGCATAGTTTTGTGTATGCATCTCTATGCCTTAATTTTACGCAACACGACCATAATTCCTGCTGGGGTCATGCCTGGTATTCGTGACAGGGCCGCAATATTTTCAGGTCGCGTCGTGGTCAGTTTTTCAATTAATTCGTTCGTCAATCCCGGCAGACCGGTATACACAAACCCATCTGGTATTTTTAATTCTGCATCGCGTCTGTACGCCGCGATTTCGCGTTCGTTTCGTGCAATATATCCTGCATAGAATTTATCATTTTCTGTAATTTTATTTGCGCGTGCTGCAAACTTGCTGTCAAAATCTGATTGGGAAATCAATCCAGCCTTTACCCCAATCGGCCCCAGACGTGCAATTGCATTGTCTGCACGTAACGACAGGCGATATTCCGCACGTGATGTAAACATACGATATGGTTCATCAACCCCCAGTGTTGTTATATCGTCAATCAATACACCAATCATTGAATTTGTTCGGTCAATTTCCAGATAATCTTTCCCGCACGCATATGCTGCGGCATTTGCGCCCGCAATCAATCCCTGGGCGGCGGCTTCTTCGTATCCTGATGTGCCGTTAATTTGTCCTGCAAAAAACAGGTGCGGAATGTCTTTGCTTTGCAGTCTGCTGTTCAAACTGCGTGCATCAATTGCATCGTATTCAATTGCATATCCGTATCGTGCAATTTCTGCATTTTCCAAACCCGGAATTGTGCGAATCCACATGTCTTGGATGTCGCTGCCAAAACTGGTTGAAATACCATTTGGATAAATTAAATCGCTGTTCCATCCTTCTGGTTCCAGGAACACATGATGTGATGTATGTTCTGGGAAACGCATAACCTTGTCTTCCAGACTTGGGCAATATCGCGGACCGGTGCCAACAATATCACCATTATACATTGGCGCATTTTTTATATTTTCACGAATAACATTGTGTGTATGTTCTGTTGTATGCGTGATAAAGCAAACAGAATCATATTTATTATTTTCGTCACCGTCACTGAACCAATCATGTGGATTATCGCCTGGCTGAATTTCGCAAACTGAAAAATCAATAGAATCTTTTTTTATTCGTGCGGGTGTCCCTGTTTTCAGGCGCAATAATTTAAACCCTGCCGCCGCCAGAACACCTGATATATTTTTATCTGCCGCCTGGTATGTGCCATCGTCTTGTAATCTGCCCGATGGAATTTTTTCATCCCCCCGTGTGACTACCCCACCCAGGAAAGTTCCCGTGGTCAGAATGATTGCGCCCGCCTGATATTTATTGTTAACGATTGCGTTTTGAATATCTAAATCATCAACAGATTCAAAAACAATATCCAGTTTTTTATATTCGCCCAAGATATCAACAATTGCATTGTGATACATGTTGCGGTCAATCTGGGCGCGCAGCGCCTGGGTTGCGGCGCCATGTGTTGCATTCAGTGTGCGCCAATGAATCCCTGCCCGATCGGCTGCCTGTGGCATAACACCACCAAATGCATCTATTTCAGCCACCATTTGTGATTTACCGGGTCCACCAATACTGGGGTTGCATGACAACGCCCCCAGGTCAGATTTCGCCTGGGTCAGCAACAGTGTTTTTGCACCACGTCGTGCGGATGCAGCCGCGGCTTCAACCCCGGCATGCCCTCCTCCGATAACAATCACATCATATTTCTGCATTTTCTTAGAAGCGTCCCATACCGCCATTTATATGTAATGTTTGTCCGTTGATATATGATGCTTCGTTCGATGCCAAGAAAACACATGCATTCGCAATATCTTCTGGCTCGCCAAATCGTCCGGCTGGAATCTGGGCCAGATATGTTTTCTTTAAATCTTCTGGCAAAACGTCAGTCATTGGTGTTTTGATAAATCCTGGTGCAATTGCATTTGCAGTGATTCCGCGTGATGCAACCTCGGCTGCGATTGATTTAGTCATTGCAATCATGCCGCCTTTTGATGCGGCATAGTTTGCCTGACCTGGTCCACCGATTGTACCAATAATTGACGCCATATTGATAATACGTCCAAAACGATTTTTCATCATTGGCATAATTGCTGCACGGCACATTTTAAAGCATGAACGCAGATTTGTATTAATGACTTCGTCAAATTGTTCATCTGTCATACGCATCAGCAGTGTATCACGTGTGATACCTGCATTGTTAATCAAGATATCAATTTTACCTGCCTTTTCGATTGTATCCATAATCAATTCAACGGCTGCCCCCTCTTGGGCCAGGTCGGCTGGAATCTTGATATATTCATCACCAAATTCCGCGTCCATTTTTGCGGTATTACGACCTGATACAACAACTGTTGCACCGGCCTGTTTCATTTTTTTTGCAATTTCTGCCCCGATACCACCTGTTGCACCTGTAATCAGTGCGACTTTACCTGTTAAATCAAACATAATTATATCTCCAATTTTTTTGCGGTTATCTTATCTGTTATACGTGAACACAGTCCGGTCAATACATTGCCTGGTCCAACCTCTATCATTTCTGTGATACCTAATTCTGCCATATTCAGAACACTTTCGCGCCAACGTACACCATGTGTAATTTGATATACTAATGCTTCTTTTATTTCATCTATATCTGTCAGTGGTGCACATGTCTTGTTTGAAATTAATGGCACACATGGCGTATTAAATTTCACAGAATCTATTGCAGTTCGCATTTTTTCTGCTGCGGGTTCTTGAATACGACAATGAACCGGCACAGACAGTGCTAATGGCATTGCGCGTTTTGCGCCACGTTCTTTGGCGATTTCCATTGTTCGTTCAACGATTTCACGTGCGCCTGAAATTACAACCTGACCTGGTGAATTATCATTTGCAACATCACAATCTGTGTCATTGCAAATTTCACGTACGGCATCAATATCTAAACCCAATAATACGGCGGTCATTCCCTGTCCAACAGGTACCGCAGATTGCATGGCGTTCCCACGTGCACGTAATAATTTTGCCGCGTCCCCCACAGACAGTGCACCCGCTGCGCACAATGCTGTGTATTCACCCAACGAATGTCCTGCGACAAATTCCGGCAGTTTTGCACCCGATGCGCGCAGCATCGCAATAGATGTTGCCATAATTGCCGGTTGCACATTTGCGGTCAGTGTTAATTCTTCGGCAGGGCCATTAAAAATAATATCCGATAATTTTTGCCCCAGTGCCGCATCCACTTCATCAAAGACCGCGCGTGCATCCGCATTGTTTTCATATAACTCACGTCCCATACCGACACTTTGTGCGCCCTGACCTGGGAATACAAATATTGATGACATGTTTTGCCTTTTGTTAGATTATATTGGCATTATACTTTGCGAATACTAAATTCGCAACCGCAATAATTCTGACAACAAAAATCATTACCCCCCCCCTGTGCTGCCCCCTTGTACACGGGCGGTGGAAATTCTCCTATGAACACTTGATAAAAACAATAAAGAAATATTTTTTGTTGACAATATTTATTTTTGTGTGTATATTTTGTGTGCAAATTAATTTCAAGGAGACAAAAAATGAAACTGATTTATAAAATATCATTGATTGGCGGGTTGGGGCTAGGTGCATTGGGCATTATTGGCCATAAACACGATGCTTTGCCAGAGTTTTCTAAAACAACCGATATTGATACGGTTAAGGTTCTTTTAATACAACACAAAACCTCATCATACGCACAACCATTTACAGGTTATAACGTATCAAATTCTAATGTCGTAGTAGGAACAACGACTGGCACAAGAACAAAAACCAAGGTACATATGCTGTCCAACAAAGGCGAAGATATAGTTTTGTATTTTATGCCCGATTGCGCAGCGGATAGCATCGTGTCCCCACAGGTAGGCGATGAAATGGTATTGCAACGCGATTCATACCGCCTGGGCAAAATGAAGTATTGGGCTAATGCCAAATATATAAACAATATTACTCAACAGAAAATAAAAAATGAATATTTGACTAATCAAAAGTAAAAAAAGCCGGCAATCGCCGGTTTCTTTTTTTATATTTTCCTGATACTAAATTCGCAACCGCAATAATTCTGACGATAGAAATCAGATTCTCGGTTAATTTGCACACGTAAATTTTCATCCCATTTAATTGGGGTATATGTTATATCGCTGCATACTGATTCTGCGGCTGCGTCAACTTGGGACTGGCTTTTGTGTCTTGATACCCCCAGAACACTGCCAATGGCGTTATATCCATATTCGCGTGCAAATTTTACTGCGCGCCGGAATCTGTATTCAAAGCACAACGAACAACGCGCCCCGCGTTCAGGTGCGTTTTCAAAACCATGGACTGCATCGCGCCATGCATCATGGTCGTATTCTAAAACTGCATATTTCGCACCAATACTTTCGCAGTATTTAATTTGTTCGTGCATACGTTTAGTATATTCAGATTCTGGAAATATGTTTGGGTTATAAAATAAAACAATAAAATCAGAAACGTTTGGAATCAATCCATCGGCCAGTTGTCGAATTGCACCCGCGCTGCACGGTGCACAACACGACAACAAAACCAAACGTAAATTATTATCGGACATTTTGCAGCAATTTTGCTAATATTTCCGGCAGTTTACCAGTTGTTGCTGGATAGACTTGATTCATTTTTTTATTTACGACAATATCATTGTTGCCTAATTCGTGCCACAGAATAGTTCTTGAAACTGGGATTGGACGTGGCGCAGCACCAAAGCCAGGTTTTCTCAGACCCATGCCGTGCTGTGTATGCAAAACTGTTTGGATTGCAGGTGCGTTCATGTTTTTATCTGTTATAACTGGTGAAAATTTAGCGCCTGGATTGTTGTTTCTAATTTTTTTTGCGTTTGTAATTTCATCTGCGACCCACATTGGCAGTGTTTCTGTTTCGATAATATGCGTTGTGAAACCTGTTTGTAAATCATAGTTTTCAACAGTTCTGATAACTTCTAATTTATAAATATCGGCATTCACAGATAAAATTTTCATTATATCGTCAATGTTTTTAAAATCGCCATTTGCCATAAATTTATTGGCATGCAAACGCAGTGTCAAAATTTCACGTGTTCCGATGTTTTTTTTGTTTGATTCATTTTCCATTTACTTTTCCTTTTGTTTAATACTTCTCTTAGACTTTCAATTTATATTCCGCGCCAATGGCCGCATCCGCGCATAATTCAATGATTTCGTTACTGTTGTCACCCTGCCCGACTTCGGCCGCATTGCACATCATGCCAAAGGATTCAACCCCTGCAACGGTGCGCTGTGCCATCGGTTTTTTTGCACCAGGCAACCTGCATCCAACCGGTGCCAGAACGCCACGCAACCCAACGCGAACATTCGGTGCACCGCACACAACCTGGATTGGTGCGCCACCTGCATTAACGGACAAGATATGCAAATCATCGCGCGACGGATGGTCTTTGACCTCTATAATTTCTGCAACCAGCAATTTGGGCGAGTTGTCTTCTACCTTTGGTGTGTATTTCTCTGTTAATTTTGCAACTGTTTCATCGTCAATTCTGTTAAACAGATTTTCTGGTACAACAAATTCTGCGCCATCTGCAATGCGTGCCACAAATTTTTCTGGCCAACTAAGGTCATATTGCGACACAAAAACATTCTGCATTTTTTCGGCCGTTCCCGGAATAAATGGCGCAGACACACGCGCATACAAGTCAATTAACTGAAAACATTTATTCAGCACATCCCCCGCACCTGCTATATCACCATTTTTAACCAATGCCCACGGTTCCATTTTTGTCATATATTCATTGCCAATCGCATACAACCCGCGTAGCGCCGCAATCGCATTGCGAAATTCGCACGCATCCAACGCAGATGTCAGTTCAGATAACTTTTCATTAATCTGCGATTCCAGTTCTGCGTCCCATTTACCCGCCGCCGGAACATTTGTCCCAAAGTTTTTTGCGGTCAGTTTGCATACACGACTAACAAAGTTTCCCAACATACCATTCAGGTCTTTGTTAACAATATCTGCAAATCGTGCAACAGTGAAATCTGTATCATCTGTTTCTGGTGCCGATGCCAACAGCGCATAACGCCATGCGTCCGCCGGTGCATCATTAATCGCTTCGTTCAAGAAAATGCCATTACCGGTTGATTTTGAAATTTTTGCGCCATTAAAATTCAAGAAGTTAAACCCTTTCAATATATCAACAGTTTTCCAGTTGTCATTCATTGCCAATTCTTGCGCTGGGAAAAATATTGAATGGAATGACACGTTGTCTTTGGCCATAAACTGGGCGTATTTAACATCATCGCCACCGTGCCACCATTCTGCCCACTTGTTATTTGCGGCCTGTGAAATTGAAACATATCCCCATGGCGCATCAAACCAAACATAGAAAACTTTATTTTCATAACCTGGTTTGTTTACTGGAATTCCCCATTTCAAATCGCGTGTAATTGGACTGTCGTGTAAACCTTCGTCCAACCATTTGTTTGCGATTGCCATTGCTGTTCTGGACCAACCAACACGTGAATTAATCCATTCACGCAGTTTGTCTTGCATTGCGCTGGTTCGGAAATAAAGGTGTTTGGTTTCGCGCATTTCAACCGGTGAATCAGGTGTAATTGCGCTGTGTGGATTAATCAACTGTTCTGGTTCCAGTGTTGCGCTACATTTTCCACATTCATTTCCATATGCGCCATCAAATCCGCATTTTGGGCATGTGCCAATAACGAAACGATCAGCCAAGAACATTTGTTCATTTACAGAATATGGTTGCATAGATGTCTTTTCAACCAACATTCCCTGCTCATCCAAACGTTTGAACAAAGATTGGATTAAATCTGCGTGCTTTTGTGTATGTGTGCGTCCATAAATATCAAAAGACAAATTAAAATCACGTACAGATTGTTCGTGTGCTGTGCGATATTTATCAACATACTGTTCAATCGGCATATTTTCTTTTCTGGCACCAACTTCACTGGTTGTACCGTGTTCGTCTGCCCCGCAAACATACAAGACATCACGTCCCATTGCGCGACAGAATCGCGCATACACATCAGACGGCAACCAGCAACCAATCAAATGCCCAATGTGCAGATTGTTATTAACATACGGCAGTGCAGATGTAATCAAATATTTTTTCGTCATATTATGTCCCTTGAAATACGCGGAGAGATTATAGACGTTTTTTTGTATAAATCAATATTTATAAAGAACACCGGCGAAATTAAATTTCCCCGGTGTTTTTTTATTATTTCTGGTGGGTGGTATTGGACTGGTCTGGCGACCGCACAGGCGCAAATCGGCATAGGCCGACCGCGATACACATGTATCGCTTTTGCTGGTTGTCGAACCAACCTGTTGGTTCTTGCGTCAACCTCCCAAATCACAAATAAAAAACCGGGGTAAACCCCGATTTATTATTTCTGGTGGGTGGTATTGGACTCGAACCAACGACCTTTACGATGTCAACGTAACGCTCTAACCAACTGAGCTAACCACCCAAAACTATTCAAAACTGCGCACATTATAACAAAGAAAATTATAATTGCAAATGATATTTGTTATGGGATATAATACCGATTGTAATGGGGAACCCGTTATGCGAGATTAGAACTCTCGCCCAACAGTCGTCTGCGCAGACGTTAATTGCTCCAACCCGTGGTTGGAGGGCGGTGAATATATTGAATAACCGCTGAGCATACTGTTGTGCAAAGTTCTAACCTCCAACCACCCCATTATGGTGTGGTTTTTATTTTAGAAAAAAAACAGGGGGTAAAAATGTCTGTTGGGCGTGAAATAGAATCAATTCGACAATCGTGTAATTTATCAATTCTTGATGTTTGTAACATTTTGCATGTTACAGAACACGAATACCACCGAATTGTCGCCTATAATTGCAGTTTAACAATATATCAACTAATAATGTTTATATGCGCAACACATGTCCCATTAAAATCTATATAAAAAAAGCCGGCATTTGCCGGTTTTTTTAATCTTTTTTAAGGTAATTTTCCAACCATTTATTATCAAAGTTTAACTGTTTTACATCCTTGTTGTTCAGCAGTTTTCTTTGCAATGGGATTGTTGTCTTGACCCCTTCAATAACAAATTCATCCAATGCACGTTGCGCACGCATAATACATGCCGGTCTGTTTTGTGCATGAACGATTAATTTTGCAATCATAGAATCGTATGTTGATGGGATTGTGTATCCGGTATAAACCGCACTGTCCACGCGTACCCCCATGCCACCCGACGGCGCATACAGTGTAATTTTGCCTGGGTTTGGGACGAATGTTTCTGGGTCTTCGGCATTGATACGAAATTCAATAGCATGTCCATTTGGAATCACGTTTGATTGGTTGTATCCCAATTTTTCGCCACCTGCCACGCGAATTTGTTCGCGCACTAAATCCACGCCATAAACCATTTCGGTCACTGGGTGTTCCACCTGCAGACGCGTATTCATTTCCAAGAAATAGAATTTTCCATCTTCGAACATAAATTCAAAGGTACCTGCGTTTGTGTATCCCATTTTTTTTGCGGCAGATTTACAAACTTCTATCATATCGTCGCGTTGTTTTTGGCTTAAAACCGCTGCGGGGCATTCTTCCATCACTTTTTGATTTCGTCTTTGCAGCGAACAATCGCGTTCACCAAAGATAACGACATTACCGTGTTTATCCCCTAATACCTGAAATTCAATATGTCGCGGATGGGTCAGTAATTTTTCCATATACAGTGTATCGTCACCAAATGCAGATTTTGCCTCATTCTTGGTCAGGCTGTACGCTTCACCCATCTCTGCTGCATTCATAACCGGTCGCATACCGCGTCCGCCACCACCTGCGGCGGCCTTTAACATAACTGGATATCCGATTTTTTCTGCCACGCTGATTGCATGTTCTAAACTGTCAATTGCGCCATCAGACCCAGGCACAACCGGCAGCCCACATTCGATGGCGGTGCGTTTTGCATTGACCTTGTCGCCCATTTTTTCAATCATATCGGCTGACGGGCCAACCCAAATCATACCATGCTGTTCAACCTTGCGTGCGAAGTCCGCACGTTCTGACAAGAAACCATAACCCGGGTGGATTGCGTCCGCATTCGCCAACAGTGCCGCCGTTAGAATCGCAGATTCATTTAAATAAGAATCGCGCGCCGCTGCGGGTCCGATACATACAGACTCGTCCGCCAGTTGTACATGCATTGCGTCACGATCTGCGGTTGAATAAACTGCAACCGTACGAATTCCCATATCGCGACATGCGCGAATAATACGCAGGGCGATTTCCCCGCGATTTGCAATCAAGACTTTTTTTATCTGTGGCATATTATTTTTTTTTATTATTCAATTACAATCAGTGGTTGGTCAAATTCAACCGCTGCCCCATCTGTGACCAAGATTTCTTTTACGACGCCATCTTTGTCAGATTTAATTGGGTTAAATGTTTTCATTGCCTCGACCAATGCGACTGTATCACCGGCCTTGACAGATTTGCCAACAGACACAAACGTATCTGCCCCTGGTTCCGGCGCCAGGTATACAACCCCGACCATTGGTGATTTCAGCGCATTTGAATTTACTGCCTTGGCTGTTGCTTCTCCTGCTGCTGGTGTTTTAACCTCTGCTGTTGTGGTACCGGCCACTGCCACGGTCTTTTGTTTTGATAAATGAATATGTTTGCGATATAAACCAAACAAGAATTGACGTTCCAAATTCAATTCTGTAATTCCCATATCATCCATGATTTTAGACATAGATTCTACGGTTGCACGAAATGACATTTTTTATCCTTTATGTATAATTAATCGTCTCGCATAGGTAAAATTGTACCACATTATGGCGCATTGTCAAGGCACAGGGTCATATCCGCATCCGCCACCTGGTCTGCATCGTGATATGCGTTTTACCCCTAACCAAACACCGCGCATCACGCCATGCTTTTCAATAGCAGTGCGTGTATATTCGCTGCACGTCGGGACAAATCGGCATGCCGCCCTGCCCCCGATTATTGGGGAAATTGCGCATTGGTATGCGCGCACCATTGCAATCGCCGCGCGCTGGATAAGGTGTGGATTTTTATTCATTTATTTCCTGCTTGCGCAGATAGTTTAATGCTTTTTTCATGGCGACGCGCCCTGATGTTCTGTCTGCGTCCAGTATTGCGCGCCGTATAATAAAAACATAGTCCCATTCTGGTCGCATCATGTGTTCGTTAAACGCAACCCAGTCGCGGATTAATCGTTTGGCGCGATTTCTGTCCACGGCGTGCTTAAAAGTTTTTTTTGTGACAATCAGACCGTACCGCGCATCATTTGGGTATTTTGCAGGCTTGGCCCGCACCAGAAAGTATGCGCATTTACCTACGGGGTCATTTTCCCCCATGGCAAAATCTTCATGTCTTTTAATTGTATCGCGTATCATAGTGGCCATATAATACCACAATATATGATAAATCAAATAAATTTATTGGGGTGCCTTGATTTTTTGCATATCGTGATTTATAGTGCAAAAAAACGTAAAATTTATGGGGTTTTATAATGTACAATTGGTTAATGAAATTCTTTTCTGCGGATATGGCAATTGATTTAGGCACGGCGAACACACTGATTTATGTCAAGGGGCGCGGTATCGTTCTGAATGAACCATCTGTTGTTGCGGTGGCTGAAAATCGCTTGATGGGCCGCAAAGAAATCTTGGCTGTCGGGACCGAAGCTAAACAGATGTTCGGTCGTACACCTGGCACAATTTCGGCTGTGCGTCCCCTGCGCGATGGTGTTATTGCCGACTTTGAAGTTGCCGAAGAAATGATAAAATACTTTATTCGCAAGGTGCACCATAAAAACCCACTGGCGGCGCCATTGATTATTATTTGTGTGCCATCATGCGCAACCCAGGTGGAACGCCGCGCTATACAAGAAGCAGCCGACGCCGCTGGTGCGCGCAAAGTATTTATTGTCGAAGAATCGACCGCTGCTGCGATTGGTGCGGGTCTGCCGGTTGAAAAGCCGGTTGGTTCAATGGTACTGGATATTGGTGGTGGCACGACCGAGGTTGCAGTTATGTCCCTGGGGGGCATTGTGTATTCAAACGCCGTGCGCACTGCGGGCGACCAAATGGATGTTGATATCATTGACTTTGTGCGCAAGAACAAGAATTTGTTAATCGGTGAAAATACCGCCGAAGAAATTAAAAAGCGTATTGGCACCGCCCTGGCGCCCAAGGACAAGGCAAACGAATTAACCATGAAGATAAAGGGTCGCGACCTGTTGTCTGGCACGCCACGCGAAACGGTTATCACAGAATCGCAAATTGCAGGTGCGCTGGCACAGACTGTATCAAAAATTGTTGATACCGTACGCCAGGCATTGGAATTAACGCCACCTGAATTGTCTGCAGACATTGCGGATTTGGGTATTGCGATGACCGGTGGTGGTTCAATGTTGCGCGGGCTGGATATTGCAATTCGCGCAGCGACCGGCTTGCCTGCGTTCGTTGTGGACAATCCATTGGCATGTGTTGCCTGTGGCAGTGGCAAGATGTTATCAAACCTGGACAAGAACAAGCATGTTCTGCAAACAATGTATTAAAAAATCCCCCTCATGTGGGGATTTTTTATTGTAAAAAACACCGGCATTTGCCGGTGTTTTTTGTTATATTTTTAACTTGTTTTGCATTTGAATCAGAATTGGTGTATCGATTCCTAAATCGCGTGCGCGCGCAATCAATCCACGCAATGCAAAAATCCCCTCGACTGTACCATTGGGGGCTTCGCCCCGTGCAATCGCCATGCCACCTGAAAAGTTACGACTGGTTTCGCTGGTTGCAGACAGGAACAGGTCCCCTATTCCGCACAGTTCCAAGAATGTATGCATCTTTGCGCCCATTGCCATCCCCAGGTTCATAACCTCGCCCCAGGCGCGTGTAAATATCATTGCGCGTTCATTTTCGCCGTTGGCCGCAACCTTGTTATATCCGCAAATCAGCGCCAATGCATTTTTGCCAACACCACAAACCTGCGCGCCGATGATATCGTCTGTCTTTTCCAGGTACAGTTTATTTAACGCATTTGCCCCCATATCCAATGCGCCACGTGTACCTGCCAGCGTTGAACCTGTTGGGACGCCGCGTGCAACCTCGGCTGCGAACTGTGGGCCAGACAACACACCGTATTCGTGGCATTCGGGTAATTCTGCCATTAATATTTCAGACATAAATTGCCCGGTTGTGCTTTCTGCCCCCTTGGTGCAGATTATAATCGGCTGTCCATTATATATGTCACGTGCCTTGCGCAGGGTTTCGCGAAAGAACGCCGCCGGCGTCACAACCAGCCATGCATCCATTTGATTCATATCTGCTATATCGCCGGTCATATGAATGTGTTGTGGAATTGTTATGTCGTCAAAATGTTTGTGTTCCCCATCATAAGACCACAACGTTACATCTGCCCCGCCGCGTGCAGAAATGATTGCCAGTGCGGTTCCCCATGCACCTGCGCCAATTACACCTACTTTCATTTTAATTTCCTTATCTTTTTTTCTACATTTGGGACGACTGTTAATCCATCGTCAGATAAATCAATTGCACGTTTGTAGGCAGCCAATGCTTTATCAATATCACCTGTGGCTGCGTACATATCGCCCAAATTTACATACAACGAAGAACAGGTTTCTGCTACTTCGCCCACACGTTCCAACAGTTCCAGTGCCACCTCAACCCCTTCGCGCACGGAAACGACATACCCCAACGTGTCCCATGCCAGGATATCTGTGGGGTTTTGGCGAACCAGTCCCATTGCATAATCGTATGCATTTTCCAGTTCGCGATTTTGTGCCGCCCAAATTTTTGCCTGTAACGAAATTATTTCGCCGTCAATCATCTGTGTCTCTGACACTTCATGGATATCCTTTTGTGCGCTTTTTACATCGCCAAATGCAAAATTTATTTGCGCGCGAAGTTTTATAAAAAACGCCCTGCCCGCATCGCCCAGGTTTTCGTTGCTCAGCGCGTCTTTTACAATACGCAGTGCGGCGTTCTTGTTCCCGTTTTTTATATGATGTGCGATAACTTTGCTGACGGCAGGCACAAACATTGGGTATTCGTCCAATATCTGTTCTATTGTGTTGATATCGTTATTTTTCTCGGCTGTACGCAGGCGTGCAAACGGATAGAATGGGCTGTCTGCAGAAATTTTTGAAAAATATTTATCGTGGTCGCCAACGTTGCTATAGAAATACTGGCCCAGATAATAATCCAATGCGTTATTAGTTTTTGCGAATTCTGGTGCGGTCACCTGAACAAATCGCAGCAACAGCATTGCCAAATCAGAATACATCATGATTTGTGTGTGTGAAACATTTTGAATCAGACTGAACGCCAGTGCATTTGTTTTTCCGCTGTATATCAACCAATCTGGAAAGTTTTCAAAATCTGCCATAAACATTCCACCGGGGCGTGATGTGAAATCGTCGTGTAATGCGCGTGCATTCTTGTGCATTTTATGGTGATTATAAAATGACATCAGATACATATAGTCATTTATATTCATAAAATCAGTTGTTACCTGCGCAAAGTGTTCTGCTGCCTTGCTTGCATCACCTAATTCCGCATAGATTTGGCCACGCACAAACGATTTCCAAGATTGATTGGTTGGTAATTTGTCAATAAACTTAAACGTGTTTGTGCGCCAATCGTTTGCGATTGCAGACCATATGCGCAGTGGCGCCAACAGTGCAGAATCGTCTGTTTTGTGACGGGTATGAAAATCTTTCCATTTATCATTTGTTACCAGGTATGCATCATATATAATGCGTGCAGGCATGCTTTTTTCGTTCTTCAGGCTTGTGGCATTTGCGGGCAATTGTCCGGCCAGAAAATCTGATATGTAAACAGTACTTTGCACAATTGGGAATTCAACCCCGGCCAGTGTGTCTGTAAATTTTTCTGCAGACTCAAAATCATTTATATAGATTGCGTGCTGTGCTGCCAAAAATGCACCAAATTTAGTTGCGGGAAACGTATATGGGACGGTTTGGTTACGGGAATCCGCGTGTTCCCAAATTGCTCCGCCCGCAATCACAATAACGGCAAGCAGGCTGACTGTTGTAAAAATGCTTTCTATTTTTCTCATGACTATGCTAGAATAACGCTTATGAAGAACAAAGTCAAATTTGAACAATATGCAAACTTGCTGCGTGAATGGTCTGGGCGCATGAACCTGGTTGCCCCCAGCACGTTAAATGATATAGAAACGCGTCATATTGCCGATTCTGCACAATTGGCAGACGTTTTGCCGTCTGATGTAAATGTTATTGATTTGGGCAGTGGCGCGGGCTTTCCTGGGGTTGTTTTGGTAATTTTGGGATGGCGTGTGACCTGTGTTGAATCGATTGGCAAAAAGGTTGCGTTTTTAAACGCGGTAAAGCAGGAACTGGGGTTGGACAACCTGACGATTTACCATGGTCGCGTAGAAGATTATGTCCGGCATTTGCCGGCAAAAAGCGATAATTTTGTTTTTACGGCGCGCGCATTCGCGTCGCTGACCAAAATTATGGATTATGTGGCACGAACAAAATACCGGCTTTTTCTGCTAAAAGGCCGGGAAATAGAGGCTGAAGTTGCCGACGCAAAACGCAAATATAGATTTGAATACGACTTAACGCCGTCTAAAACAGGCGATGGTTATATAATTTCTGTGCGTTTTTGCCGGTAATTTCATGTGAAATAATGGTTAACATGTTGAAAAAAGATGTGTTTTTGTGAATCTTGTTAAAAAAGCCGGCAAAAGCCGGTTTTTTTAGTGTGTATGAAATTGTTAATAATTTTTGCGTATTTCATGTGAAACAAAAAATATTGTTATGTTTTTACTTTGTTTTTGTGTTTTTTAATTTTCTGTTCTTGACCGAATCGGGTGCTTTTTTTATCCTGATGATGAAAAAAACGGAAAGGGAATATGACACATATTATTGCGTTTGCGAATCAAAAGGGCGGCGTGGGTAAAACCACAACGGCAATTAATATCGGGGCATCATTGGCAGCGATTAAAAAGCGTGTTCTGCTGGTTGATTTGGATCAGCAGGGAAATGCAGGTACAGGCCTGGGTTTTGAGCGCGCTTCCCACAAACAAAGTGTTTATGGTGTGATTATGGGGACGGCGAATGCGGCTGATAATATTCTCAGTACTGCTGTTCCTGGTTTGCATTTACTACCATCGTCCCAGGCATTGGCTGGCGCGGATATTGATTTGTTGGATATGGGAAATCGTGAATATCGTTTGCGTGATGCTTTGCGTCCCGTGTTAGACTATTATGATTATATACTGCTGGACTGTCCGCCTGCGTTGGGGTATTTAACAATTAATGCATTGACGGCGGCCAACAGTGTTATAATTCCTTTGCAGTGTGAATTTTTTGCGCTTGAAGGAGTGCAACAATTAACAGACACGATTTCCATTGTGCGCGACAAATGGAATCCTGGGATTGAGATTTTGGGTGTACTGTTAACAATGTATGATAAAAGATACGGGTTAACGCGTGCGGTTGATGATGATGTGCGTGCGACGTTTGGTGATACGGTGTTCAAGACGGTTGTTCCGCGTAACGTCCGTGTGTCTGAGGCGCCCAGTCACGGCAAGCCTGCGTTATTTTATGATTTTAACTCGACCGGGGCCCAGGCATATCTGCGCGTCGCGACCGAGGTTGTAGAAAGAACCACAGGGGGGACAGATGGCGAATAAATTTGGTTTGGGGCGTGGATTGGCAGATTTGCAAAATGCGCGTGGCGTTATACCGGACATATCATTATTAACACCTGGCGAGCGTGTTGTTGTAAAACAGGTGCCGCTGGCGCAGATTGGTGCGAACCCTGACCAGCCGCGAAAAACGTTTACAGAAAACGAATTGGCCGAATTGGCGGCGTCTATTCGCGAAAAGGGGGTGTTGCAGCCGATATTGTTGCGCAGTGTGTCTGGTCGTCCGTATATGTATGAAATTGTTGCGGGCGAACGTCGTTATCGTGCATCTAAATTGGCGGGTAAGACAGAGATTCCGGCTTTGATAAAGACTATTGATGATGGTAATGCGCGCGAAATTGCCTTGATAGAAAATGTGCAACGCGAAAATCTAAACCCAATAGAAGAGGCTGCTGCCTATAAAAATTTGATGGAATGTTGCGATTATGACTTGATGGATGTTGCGCGTTTGATTGGTAAATCGGAAAGTTACATTCGCAATATGTTGCGCTTGACATCTTTGCCTGATTCTGTGCAGCTATTGGTGGGCCAGGGTGAATTATCCGCGTCCCATGCGCGTACAATTGCGGTTTCGGAAAATCCAGAAGAATTGGCGCATAAAATCATTTCAGAAAAATTATCGGTTGCAGATACAGATAAACTGGTAAAATCGGCGCCGCGCGCAAAAAAAGCACGCAGTCATGCCCAGAAAACGATAGATTCAGCAACGGTTTTTGATATGGAAAATAAAATCAGATCCGCCCTGGGTGTTGGTGTTAAAATATCCCAGCGACGTGGCGGGGCAGGGCAGGTTGTGTTGTCCTTTGTTTCGCGCCCCCAATTGATGGAATTGGTTGAAAAACTGACCAAATAAAAATGTTCAAAAAAAGCCGGCAAACACCGGCTTTTGTCTTGTGCAAAATAATAAATAAAAATATTCAAAAAAAGCCGGCATTTGCCGGCTTTTTTATCGTTTTTTTGATTTAAACAGATTTAATACGGTGTTTATATCTTTTTTTATACTTTGAACAAACAGTCGTTTTCTTTCGTTAAATATATATCGTGCTTCTTCTTTTCCTGCTTCGTTAACTAAATCTTGTTTAATATCGTTTAACGGCCGTGCGGTTCCATTTTTGTCGAGCCATGGTACAGTTATTTTCTTTCCTGAATTTTCGCCCAATGTAACATTTCCAAAAGAATCAAAGGCCATCAGAACGTGTGGTGGATTTCCCGGGGCCAGGAAAGTAAATTGTGGTACAGGTGTATGAAATGCGTTTTCAATATTTTTTGCGCGTCCACCGTCAAATAATGTGCCGATTGAGAATCTAAGAACAATATTTCCATTTACAGACCACATCGTATTTTGTGGGGCAGGGGACATATTGTTATTTGTACCACCAAAAGCCATCAGTGGATGTATTTTATTAGATTTTTCGCGCAATTTATTCAGCATTATTTCAAACATATCTGCATCTTGTTCGAACGAAGATATATTGATGACCAGGCTACTGTTTTTCTGCCTTTGTGACATTTCGGTAATAAATTCGATGTTTTTTTGCATTGCGTGCGGATGAAATCTGTCCAGTGACAATGACACCTGCATAGGAATTAATTTTAAACTGCTGGTACTGTGCGCGCTTAATACATCAACCAGGTCGCTAAAGATTGCATCGCGCATGGGGGTAATTGTCCATCCTGCATTTGTTTTTATATCAACGCTGCAGCCATTATTCAGTGCTAAATTC
The DNA here is from genome assembly GCA_045614145.1 of Candidatus Enterousia sp. GTDB lineage: Bacteria > Pseudomonadota > Alphaproteobacteria > Rs-D84 > Rs-D84 > Enterousia. The sequence continues at coordinate 99,455 of JAZLCH010000005.1, forward strand.
AGCAAATTTTTCACATAATTTGGTTCGGTGTGGTGTTTGTATGCACTCATAATTTCGCCACCTGTAAAGACCAAATCCTTGCTAAATTTTGGGTCATTGATGGCCTGGGTGACATAGTTTTCTATTACTGTTGCCGGGATATATTTTTTTGGCATATTTGCGCCGGCTGATTCACAACAGTGTGGGCAATTATTCCAACAGTAATGCGTAGTTTTAAATATCATTACATATGGGAAATTCTGAACGGCATAGCTCAAGCGCGAGCTTTGCACAAAAAAATCATTTAAAAATTTTTGAAATCTTGACATACGTACCAGATTAACACAAAACAACATATTGTCAACGAAAAGTAGGCAGCATTCAGAAAAAAAAACCGCCCGTTTGGGCGGATTTTTAAATTTTCAACAATTATTTAACCGTTGTTGTGGCATTACGGTTCCATTTCCAAACTTCTTCACCAGAACCTTTTACCAATGGGCGTTCTTTACCATAGCTGATTGTAGAGATACGTTTTGCATCAATACCATCATTTACGATAACTTTTTTCGCAGCATTTGCACGGCGTGCCCCCAGGGCTAAGTTGTATTCTGTTGAACCACGTTCGTCACAGTTACCTGCGATTTGGATTTTAACATCTTCGTGGTTTTTCATATACAGTGCCTGGCCCAACAGATTGTTTTTTGCATCTTCGCTGATTTCAGAAGAATTGAAACCAAAGAATACGCGCTGATCGTTCAAATCAGCAGGTTCAACAATGGCCGAGCCGCCACATGCTGCTAACAGGCCAGCTACGCCCGCCAACAAAGCAAAGTTTTTAATTTTCATGAAAATACTCCCTTGTGTTTCTGTTGCTCGTGGTATATTGTACAATAAAAGGTGTGAATTATCAAGGAAAAACAAAAAATGTCTGATTTTGCTTTGCGTGATTTAGAATTGGCAGGCGTGCGCTGGGAATTGGCTGATTCGCCGATATCTATGCCCGTTACAGAAAAAAAAGAAGATATTATTGAATCCAAACGCCCAACGGCGGCAACGGTCATGGCTGAGATAGGGCGGGTTGCCACATCTGTTGTGCCGCCTGTTGCGCCGACACAGACCGTATCCCTGGAAACTGTATGTGCAATGGCGTCACGCCCAATGGATATGGCAACACTGAATCGCATGATTGGCGAATTTAATCATCCGCTACGTGCGACGGCAACGAACACAGTATTGCCGCACACCGGGCAGGGGTCGCTATTGATACTAACTGATGTTCCATCATCTGACGATGATGCCACTGGTAACATTATGTCGGGCGCTGCGGGTGAATTGATGGACAAAATGCTGGCTGCGATTGGCTTGACGCGTAAAGACGTTTCCTTTATTCCAATGGTTTTCTGGCGCACGCCCGGTGGACGGTCTCCTTCGCGCCCAGAACTGGATTTGTCGCGTCCATTTGTAAACAGGGCCATTGAGTTATTGAATCCACGTGTTATTTTGACATTAGGCACATTACCCGCATCCGAGATGGCAGGAATAAACTTGGCTAAATCTCATGGTGTGCCGGTTGTCATGGAAAATGGTGCAACATTAGTTCCGATTTATCACCCAAATTTTCTGATGTTAAAGCCTGCGGCTAAGCGCGATGTATGGACCGCCCTGCAAAAAGTGCAAAATATCTTGAAAAGTGCCGAATAATAGTTCATAATTTGCGCATATTGTAACAAAGGAGCCTACAATTAAACCTACAATAAATCGTGATAATCGTCGCGACAATGGTCCGCGCATGAACAACAAGATATTTGCAAAATCTGTCCAGGTTATCAGTGCAGATGGCCAGAATTTGGGCATTATGCCCACGCCCCAGGCACTGCAAATGGCGCTTGATATGGGGCTGGATTTGGTTGAAATGAATGCCAATGCCCCAACGCCAATTGCAAAAATTATGGATTATGGAAAATTCAAGTACGAACAAAAGAAACGCGCGTCCGAGGCTCGCAAGAATCAAAAAACGACCGAATTAAAAGAAGTTTGGATAAAGCCTTTTATTGAAGAAAACGATTTAAATATCAAATTGAAAAAGGTTTTTGAATTCTTGGCCGAAGGGAACAAGGTTAAAATTTCCGTTATGACCAAGGGGTCTAAAAAGGTTTTGGCACGCGGCAAAGATGCGGTCCCTGAATTATTTGCCCGTGTAATTGAAATTATTGGTGGCAAGGGAAATCTGGAATCAAAATCGAAACCAGACGAACGTACAAAATCAATTATTATCGCACCTGCAAAATAACAAAAACGCCCCACGCGGGGCGGTATTTTTATTCATGTCGCAAGCTGTCAATTGGGTTCAATTTTGCAGCCTTCATTGCCGGCATAACGCCAGAAGACAATCCAACGACTACAGCTACTGAAACAGACAGCAAAACCGGCCAGATACTGAACGGTACGTTATACCCCAGTATAAATCGCCCAATTCCCTGGGACAGTCCGACACCAACAATCAGGCCAATCATTGAACCGATGAACGAAATCAGTACAGATTCTGACAAGAACTGAATGATTATCATGCGTTCGCGCGCACCAATGGCCTTGCGTATGCCGATTTCACGCGTGCGTTCTGCGACCGAAACCAGCATCATGTTCATAATTCCGATTGCGCCGACCAACAGTGATACTGCTGCAATCGCAATCAGCAACAATTTTAAATATCCTGTTACGGTATTCATTGTTTCCATAATTTGTTTCATATCCATGATTTGAAAATCATCATCGGCATCTTCTTTTAATCTGTGACGTTGACGCAACAAGGCACTGATTTGTTCAATTGCCATATTGTTATCTGAATCTGCAAACAGTTTTAATGCAACCATGTTAACAGAATTTGGGAAACGTGACCCCTGCAGACGCTTCTTTAATGTTGTGATTGGGATTATAATCATGTCGTCCTGGCTGCCCATGGCGGAATCGCCTTTGGCCTTGGTAACGCCGATAATTACAAAAGGCGTATTTTGAACGCGCACGATTTCACCAACCGGATTCTTGGGCAGTCCTAATTCCTGGGCCGTTTCGGGGCCAATGACCGCATATGTTGACGCGTTACGTACCGCTGACATATCAAAGAAAGTGCCGTATTCCATTTCTATGTTTTGAACGGTTGTATAGTCTGGATAAACCCCAACCATTGATGTTGCCCAGTTTTTATTCCCATAAATTGCCTGGGCCATACTGTTTTGTACGGGGCTAACAGCCATAACGTCGGGCAGTTTGCCAATAAATTCTGCATCCTGGATTGTCAGTGTGTTGCGATTTCCTGTTCTGACGCCTGCGCTTTGTGCGGCCCCGGCACGTATCATAATCGTATTTGTCCCCAGTGATGAAAACTGGCCCGTGATTTCGTTTTGGACGGTTTCACCAACGGCGACCATAATTACCACCGCCATAACGCCGATAATAATCCCCAAAACGGTCAGAAAAGAACGAATTTTATTCCCGCTGATTGACAGCCACGATTCTTTTAAAATGTCCCCCAGTGTCATATCTTGCCCCCTGATTATAGATTCTTGTCATCACGTGGAACTGGGCCGTCGTAATTAATGCGCCCGTCACGAATATGGATTAGTCTTTGTGCATATCGTGCAATATCAAATTCGTGCGTAATCATCACAATTGTAATGCCTAAATCCCGGTTCAGTTGTTTAAAGAACTCTAAAATTTCGTTTCCCATTTTGCTGTCCAGCGCGCCGGTCGGTTCGTCTGCCAGAATTAATTTTGGATTCCCTGCCAGCGCGCGTGCAATTGCGACACGCTGTTTCATACCACCAGATAATTGGGTTGGCAGATATGATTCAAACTTTTCCAACCCGACCCGTTTCAACATTTCGCGTGCACGTGATATACGTTCGTCCATTGGCAGGCCACGATACATCAGCGGCAACATAACATTGTCCAAAACATTACGTTTAGACAGCAGATTAAATTGCTGGAACACAAATCCGATATGTTCATTACGCACAACGGCCAGTTCGTCAGATGTCAAACCTGTTACGTCGCGCCCATACAGTTCGTACACACCAGAGGTTGGTATATCCAACGCGCCAATAATGTTCATGCATGTCGATTTCCCAGACCCAGATGGCCCCATAATCGCAACAAATTCACCTGCGCGAACATCAATATTTATATCAAATAAAACCTGCTGTTCACCACCCAGTTCCAATGGGAAACTTTTATTTATTCCTTTCAGCGATATAATAAATTCGTTTGTGTTTTTTTTCTTCATATTCTCTCTCTCGTGCGGGCGTATTTTATTCTGCTTGGAAATATTATATCATAAAAAACGCCCCGTTGGGGCATTTTTTTACAACAAGCATGCCAGTGTTGCGCTGGTATTCTTTAACATAAACCATCCAATTCTATAATCTGTCATATATACAGTCGCCAAGAACAATGCCAACACACCAATCACCAGGGCAACATTCCCACGTTTCCCACGCATACAGTACAACGATATGTTATAGAACAAGAATAATATATAAATATCAACCAACAGACTGATTACCCACATTGACACACAATTAAAAGCCAATGCATTTAAAACCAAGATTGCAGGATAAATAAAGAATATCGAAGCCAATCCTTTGATTGCGATTTCCCAGTCACGTTCGCCCCCTGTTATTTCAGACACCAACATCATCAGTCCACCCATAACAAACAACAGTGCAACTGCCAATACAGGCACAATAACAACCGCAGTAAATATTGACCCCAGTGTAATAGTAGCGCCGCCAATCAATCGTATCAACAAAACCAGACATCCGCCCAACAAACCGTACAGGAATGCCTTTAGCATTGATTCTTCCATATTGCCGTCAGCGACAATCTTGGTAAAAAAACGTTTCGGATTCACAATAACATTGCGAATATGATTAAATGCGTTTTTATTTTTTTTCGTCATATTTACGCCCCTGAATTTGATTATTTCTATTTTTGCTTTATAATTACAAAAAATCAATGGAAAAAGTTATGATGAAAATAGCAATTGTCGGACGACCAAACACAGGAAAGTCTACTTTGTTCAATGCCCTGACGGGGACGCGCGATGCGCTGGTTCATGACCGGCCGGGTGTTACGCGCGACACAATTTCAGGCGCATTTCGCGACCGTCCATATACGCTGTATGACACGGCAGGCTTGGAACGCGCCAATTCTGGAATTGCGGCGGATTCAACCAGTATGGCGATTGATGCGGTGGCAAACGCAGATGCAATTTTATTCGTTGTTGATGGGCGCGTGGGCCTGACCAACGAAGATATAGATTGGGCGAAATTGGTTCGTCGCAAAACACGCGCACCGATATTGTTACTGATAAACAAAAGCGAATCGGAAAAGCGGTTATCAAACATTCATGATTTCTACAAATTGGGTTTTGGCGAACCGGTGCTGGTATCGGCCGAGCATAAGCGTGGATTTGACAGTATTTATGAATTCCTGGATAAAATCGCGGGCGAAGATGCAAACAAGGAAGCTCCTGAACACAGCGCAGATACGCGTGTAAAAATCGCAATACTGGGTCAACCAAATGTTGGAAAATCAACATTTGTAAACCGTGTCTTGGGGCAACGGCGTCAGATTGTTATGGACATGCCGGGCGTGACACGCGACACGGTTAAAATTCCGACAAAATTCTATGGTCGTGATATTGTCTTGATGGATACTGCTGGCCTGCGTCGCAAGGCGGGCGTGACAGATGACGTTGAAACACTGTCTGCATTAAAGTCATTGGATGCAATTGACAAGGCGGATGTAGTTATTCTAATGGTTGATGCCACACGTAATATTGAAAACCAGGCATTGGGGATTGCTGCGCGTGTCTATAACGCGGGTAAAATCCTGTGTGTTGCGCTGAATAAGTGGGATTTGGTTGAACCAGAACTGCGTGATGAAAAATTATTAAAATTAAAGCATCAGTTTTCAAATTCTTTCCATCAGATTATCAAGCCGATGATTCTGGCGGTATCTGCGGAAACAGGTACGGGCGTTCAGAATATGTTCCGCCGTATTTATGAACAATGGGATATTTCATCTGCCCAGGCACCGACCAGTTTGGTTAATCGTATTGTAGAAAAATTGGTTGCCGAACGCCAGCCGCCATTATCACGCCTAAAACGCCCGATGAAGATAAAATTTGCGCGCCAAACGGGTCGTCACCCGATGCGTATAACAATCAATGTTGGCGGTGCATCTGACATTCCAGAATCGTACACGCGATATCTGCGTCGTGGTCTGGCAACGGCACTAAAATGGGAACATTTGCCAATCGTAATTGAATACGAAAAATCAGACAATCCATACGACTAAACAAAACGCCCAAACGGGCGTTTTTTCATTTAACTTTACCTTGCAAAGGGGCAAATATGCTTTATAATTTATGGGGCGAAGATGAAATTGTTCCTTTGTGCATCTGTGTGGTACGGGATGCAGAAAAGAATGATTTTTCTTCGCAGAATAAAAACAAATAAGAAAATGGAGTAAACAAATGTTATTTGGTTTATTTGGAAAAGATGAAAAAACAACAAAATTAAATAATCCAATCGCGGTTGAAATCCCGTATGGTGATGAAACGTTGCGCTTGGAAACAGGTCGTATGGCAAAACAGGCAAATGGTTCTGTGTTGGCAACGATGGGTGGCACAATGGTTCTGGCAACGGTTTGTGCGGAAAAATCTGCGGTCGAAGGCCAGGATTTCTTTCCACTGACTGTTGATTACCAGGAAAAATTTGCATCTGCAGGTCGTATCCCTGGTTCACGCGATCGCCGCGAAGGCAAGGCATCAACCGCCGAAACATTAACTGCGCGTTTGATTGATCGTCCAATCCGTCCACTGTTCCCAGAAACATTCAAGAACAAGGTTCAGATTATCGCCCAGGTGTTTTCATATGATAAAAAGAATCAGCCTGACATCGTCGCGATGATTGCGTCTTCTGCGGCATTGGCATTAAGTGGCGTTCCATTCCAGGGGCCAATTGGCGCTGCGCGTGTTGGTTATGCAGACGGCAAATATATCTTGAATCCATCAAAAAAGGCAACAGAAGAATCAGAAATGGATTTGGTTGTTGCTGCGACCAAAGATGGTGTTTTGATGGTTGAATCTGAAATCGGCGAATTGGACGAAGCAACAGTTCTGGGCGCGGTAAAATTTGGTTTTGATGCGCAACAGGATGTTATTCGTGCAATTAACGAATTGGCGGGTGCTGCGGGCAAAGAACGCTGGGATGTGCCTGAAAAGACCCAGGAACAATTGACAATGGAATCAGAATTTGAATCATTTGCACCTGCAATTGAAGAAGCGTTGCAAATCAAAGAAAAATTGGTTCGCCTGGAAACATTGTCTGAAATCCATAAAATGGCCAAGGCGCGCCTTCCAGAATTGTTCCCAGAATCCGAACGTGCGGCATCTACACTGGAATCATGGGCGGATGAGGTTATTGAAAATCTGACTGCACGTATTATGCGCGGCAATATTTTGGCGGGCAAACCACGTATCGACGGTCGTGATAATAAAACAGTTCGTCCAATTGAAATCGAATTAGGTGTATTGCCACGCGCACATGGTTCTGCACTGTTTACACGCGGTGAAACCCAGGCATTGGTGTCATTAACGTTGGGTGGTGGCAAAGACGCATTGCCAATTGAATCATTGGATGGCGCCGAAGAACGCGACTTTATCTTGAACTATAATTTCCCAGGATATTCCGTTGGTGAATGCAAAGGTTTGAAATCCCCAGGTCGTCGTGAAATCGGTCACGGTAATTTGGCATGGCGTGCGGTTCATCCAATGGTACCAACACGCAGTGAATTTGACTATGTAATTCGCATTGTGTCAGACATCTTGGAATCGAATGGTTCATCTTCAATGGCGACAACATGTGGCGCAACATTGGCAATGATGGACGGTGGTGTACCAATGAAACGTCCAGTTGCAGGTATCGCGATGGGGCTGATTAAAGAAGGCGACGATTATGCGATTCTGACAGACATTCTGGGTGATGAAGACCACCTGGGCGATATGGACTTTAAGGTGACAGGTACAGACCAAGGGGTCACTGCATTGCAGATGGATATCAAAATCACATCTATTACATTTGAAATCATGGAACGCGCATTGGCCCAGGCAAAAGATGGCCGTATGCATATCTTGGGTAAAATTGAAAAGGCGATTAAAAAGCCACGCGACCATGTTTCCGAATATGCCCCTCAGGCATATACAATGAAAATCAACCCGGACAAGGTTCGTGAAGTAATTGGCAAGGGTGGTTCTGTGATTCAGGCATTGGTTCGTGAAACGAACACGATTATCGATTTGGAAGATGATGGCACAATTAAAATCATGGCAACAGCCAAAGAAGATGCGGATGCCGCAATCCAACGCATCAAAGATATTGTTGCCGAACCAGAAGTTGGCCAAATCTATAAAGGGACTGTGTCTGGTATGAAGGACTTTGGTCTGTTCGTAAAAATTATGAATGGATTCGAAGCCATGGTTCATATTTCTGAAATCACAGGTGAACGCATCGCAAAAATTGAAGACACAAAAATCAAAGAAGGCGATACAGTTTATGTCCGTTTCTTGGGTGCAGACAAACGCGGTAAAACACGCATGTCTATGGTTGGTATCGACCAGAAAACAGGCGAAGAAATCAAGAAATAAGGTATGAATATATGAAGCCAGAACAACTGAAATGGACGGATAAAGAATGGGCATCTCATTTACAATGGGATGTCCATGATATTCCATATTTGCGTACGTGGGTATCGGCAAACTATTTTCCTGGTATTGCATTGGATAAAAACAATGGCCGTTTTGTTTTCTGTTTGGATAGAATAGATTTTGCGCCATCGGGTGCAACACGTTTCCGTCCGGTTACAACCCTGCCAACAAAACAGCAAGATAAAAACAAAGCTATAAAAGTCGCGAATGAAGAAATCATTCCTTCGCTGGAGTTAGCCCCTTTTATCTCGGAATATATGTGTGTGCCACCACGCATATTACAGATGTTGCACATTGATGAAAAACAAAAATAAATAATAGGGAGAGAGTAAAATGGATATGGAAGCATTAATGGCCCAGGCCGCTGAATTGCAGAACAAGGTTGCGTCTGCCCAGGAACAATTGGGCAAAACAATGATTAAGGGCGTTTCAGAAAACGGTTCATGCATTGTTGACATGACTGGGAAATACGATGTTCTGAATATAAAAATCCATCCAACTGTTCTGGCGCATGGCGCAGATGTTGTTGCCCAGGTTGTTTTGTCTGCATATCGCGATGCAAAAACCAAGGCAGACCAGTTGATAGAAAAGGTTATGGGGGATGCCACCGCAGGCGTCCCAATGCCGCAATAAGTTAAAAAAAACTGCCCCGTATGGGGTGTTTTTTTATGTATGGTTAAAATGTTTAACTAAATATGTTGCGGATTTTTTTTGATGTTCTAGATTTTTTCAGAATGCAAATATTTGATAAGCAGAAGCGTTTTTTTATAATAAAAAAGCCCCCAATGGGGACGATTTTATTTGTGGTGCCGGTGATAGGACTTGAACCTACGACCCCCTCATTACGAATGAGATGCTCTACCAGCTGAGCTACACCGGCGTAACGCAAATGACTATAATGTATTCATAAAATAATTTCCAGTAAATTATTTGTAAATGGGGAATATTTTTATAAAAATAAAAGGCCCCTTTGGGGCCTTGTTTATCAAGATGATTTAGAAACCTTTTGGTGTTTCCATTTTTGCACTGGATACCTTTTTATCCAACGCCTTAACAACTTCGTCTGTTATATCCAGGTTTTCAGCATTGCCCCCGATACGTGCCATGCGGCCATCAATAACCAGTGACAAATTTTTCTTGGCAATAATACCTTCGATAATTGGGTCCAGGTGTTTTGTTTGCATATCTGCCAATGCTTTCTGATATGACATTTCAATGCTTTGTGCGCGTTCTGTTAATTCGCGTTGCAGTTTTGTTACCTTGTTTTGATAGTCAACAACGCGACGCTGCAAGGCTTCACGAGACAGTACATCTTGTGATTTTTCGATTTCTGCTTTTTCTTTTTCTAATTCTTTTTGTTCGCTGGTCAGTTCTTCACGCAGTTTGCTTTCATATTTTTCTTTTTGCGCGCGCAAATCCTTCAGTGCGGCCGCATCATTTTGGATTGCGTCCATGCGGATAACCGCGATGCGCATATTTTCAGCATTTGCTGCATCTGTTGAAACTTCTTCCATTACTTCGGCAACAGAAGCTGTTTTTTCAGAATTCAGTACAGAAACACCCCACACGCCCAATGCCGCCACTGCGACAACAACTGCTGCGACGATGCCTGTTTTTTTATAGTTTTTTACTGCCTGATTTTCAGATGATTTTTTTACCATTTTTCCGTCCTTTGTTTAATAAGTTGTGCATATACTATAACAATAAAAATTTGAAATGGAAAGGGAAAGTTATCTGGCCGGGGTCAATCTGATTTCGACGCGTCTGTTGGTCAGTCGCCCGATATTATCCTGGGCGGCAATTGGTCGTGCCGCACCGCGTCCGACAATGAACATCCGCGTGGTATTTATTCCTTTTTGCGAGAAAAAGACCCCCACCCGCTGTGCCATATCCATGGACAGGGCGCCGGCGGCATTTGTATCGCGCATTGCGTCTGTATATCCTGCAATTTCTATAAATGTTGCGTCATATTTTTTCAGTGCTTTTGTAATAATATCCAATGTATCAGCGCCTGTTTCAGATATGTCGGCAACATTTAGTTCCATAATCGCATCACGCACCAATATAACAACAACGTCTGTGCCAGCGCGCTGAACAGAAATGCCTGGTTTTCGCAGTGTGTCATACAATTCGTATTCTAATTTTGCCATGTATTGCGTTGCGATGATGTTGTCGTTTGTGGCCTTGTCGCCATATTCCAGTTTTTCAGATGTTTCAGCAGTATCATTAATTAATTTTCCACCCGCCCCCAAGTATACAGGACGTTTTGCGACGCGCGAAAATTCGGTCATGTCGGTAAAGCTGGCACCATTCAAGTATTGTGACCACGTGTGACGTTCTGGGCTGCTGTAAGGTGCGCATCCCGACAATATCAGGATTAAAAATAACAGTTTTGTTTTATTCATTTATTCCACAATAAACGAGATTTGATTTGTATCTGAATCAAAACAGTTGTCAGATGTTTCAATCTCAAACCCGTTAATCATAAGTGATTTTGCCCACTTTGGTTTTGATGTGGCAAAGTATTCGCATTCACCACCGGTTAAATCGACCAGATTAATTGAAAAGGTTGCACCGTCCGCGCTGGCTGTGACCGACCAATCATCGCCACCAATTGGTGCTACATCTGTTTTTATCGCGCCAGCTTTAATCAGATAGTCGACAGAAACGCCTTCGTATGTGCCGCGCATTTCCATCAGCAGCTTAGTATTTTCAGCAATTTGTGATAAATCCGCGCTGGCAATAGTGCGAATTTGATTGGCGCGAATCATGTTATACACGCCCAGTGCAGATATTGTCATAACACCTGCGATTGCCATAACGCCAATAACTTCTATCAAGGAACGTCCTGATTCATCTCTCATTATTTTACTCCTACTATTTCTGCGTTTTCAAACAGGCTCATTGCGCTGGCGACCAATGGGTCTGCAGCCAATTCTTCTTGTTTTTGTTCACTGATGGTGTTTGCATGCACTGATTCCATTGCGCGTTCCAGCGCCCATTGTTTCCCTGTATTATCCATCAGCCATGTTGACAATTTATGAACGAAATCGCCGTCCCCTGTGCGGTCAAAGTACTTGATTTTACCATCCTCAAATTCTGCAATTTCGATATTGCTGCTGAAATAAGAGTATAACAAAATCTCTTTAGTTTCCTGTAACGCCGCCCCCAAATCGTTTGCTGATTTAATTGTGCGTAATTGTTTCTGTGTCTGTTGTGTGGCGCCCTGGGATGATGCGGGTGCGCCCTGTGCCATGCGGTCGGCAAAAATATTTTTCACATCGCGCGTACGCTGTGCGGATTCTTGTTGTTTAATAATTTCAGGCACGGACGGCATGTCTGCAATATGCATCATGCGAACAATCAGCATATCAAAGCATTGCTTTTGATTTCCTGCGGCCTGCATTTCAGGCACGGCCGCAACCATCACCTGCCAGATACGTGACAGAGTATTTAAAGATATCCGTGAATTCAGCATATGAATTTGGTCGCGCTGATCTGCGGTATACGGTGAATTTAAAACATCGCCTGCGTGCAGGGCAGGGTGCATACGTGTTGCCCAGTGTGTCCATTCCATCATGTCGGTCAACAACATAGACAGGTCTGCGCCGTTATTATAAATCTCGTCCGCTTTGTCCAGTGTCGCCGCAGTATCGCCAGACAACAACGTTTTCATAAAGTCAATAACGACGCCCCTGTCCGCACGCTTTAACATATCCAGTACAGCTGCTTCGTCAACATGTCCGCCGGTTTGTGCGATTGCCTGGTCTAATAAAGACAGTCCGTCACGCACAGACCCGTCTGCTGCGCGTGCCAACAATTCATTTGCGCCATCACTCAGTTCAATTTTTTCTTGTTCTGCAATCCATGCAAAGTGTTTTTTTAGTGTATCGACAGGGACGCGTACCAAATCAAAGCGTTGGCAACGCGATAAAATTGTGACTGGCACCTTGCGAATTTCTGTTGTTGCCAGGATAAATATTACGTGTGCTGGCGGTTCTTCCAGTGTTTTCAGCAGCGCATTAAATGCAGATGTAGACAGCATGTGAACTTCGTCGATGATATAAACACGATAACGACCGTTTGTTGGTCGGTACTGTGCGCCGTCCAGGATTTCGCGCATATTGTCAACGCCGGTATGTGATGCCGCGTCGATTTCCATAACGTCAATATGTTGACCTGCGGCAATTGCGCGGCAGTTTTCGCATGTCCCGCATGGGGATGCCGTTGCGCCGTCTGCAGACAGACAGTTTAATGCCTTGGCCAAAATGCGTGCAGTACTGGTTTTTCCGGTTCCGCGAATTCCGGTAAATATATATGCGTGCGCAATACGTGAAGTGTTAATTGCGGTTGTTAATGTTTTAACCAGAACGTCCTGTCCAATCAGTGTTTTAAAATCTTGGCTGCGATACTTGCGTGCTAAAACGGTATAATTACTTTCCATGCTGAAAACTTCCCTTTTGTCCCAGCATATCAAAACGATGTCAAATTTCAACAAATAAATGCGCCATAACGGCGCATCATATGATTAATTCAGATTGGTTATAAAGTCAGGAAAACCTGGTTCTTCGTCTTCATTGTTTTCAGAGTTTTCTTTTGCCTGTTCTTCGGCGATTGCCTTTTCTGCGGCAGCCTTTTCTTTTGGGTCGCGCATAGAATCAATTTTGCCTTGTTCTGCGTTTACCATGCGACCGTAATGTTCTGCGGTCTGCAGCAATCGTTCGCGATCAATTTCGTCGGCGGTTTGGCGGGCCTGGTCAATATATTGTTTTCTTTTTTGGCGCCATTTATGACAGCGCTGAATCATCTGTCCGACATTGGATTGATTTTTTTTGTTTTGCATATCTTTTCTTTTAAATTTATCAGGAAATAAACCTCTATAACAACACTAACAAATGTATGTTGTCACGCTTAACGATATAAATTCTAAAACATCTTAAAACTGATTGCAATAAATTTTTTCTATTGCTATGCTGTGCCTGTAGGAGGGGGCACATCTTGCACCAACAACGCGGCAGTTTTTTATTTCAATCCCTGTTGGCATTGGGGGTGATTTTTGCGTTTGTTCCGTTTATATCGCGCGGTTTGTCTGAACGTAATGTTGATACGCGCATGTATTCATCTGCGCGCCAGGTTGATATTGCACAGACAGCGGCGCGAATATTTATTCGCGAGAATGCGAAAAACATTGCTTATGATACGACGGTTGTGACAGGAAATGATTTTTCTGATTTGTTGGAACCGTACGGTTTGCCATTAGGTTTTGTTCCGCGCACTGCATTGGGGCAAGATATATCCCTGGTTATTCATCGCTCGCCGATGTCGGTGTCTGCGTATTTAGAATTATCGGGTGGAAATTTATCTGGTGTTCAGATTGCGGAATTGGCGCGTCGAATTGGTTTTTATGCTGTCCCACTTAACGAAAAGATTCAGGTTGGTATTGAATTGTCCCAGGTTTATTCTGATGTTGTTCGTCGGAATGAGCCTGACCTGGAAAACAGTGGTTTTTTATCTGATTTAGATATGGGGGATTTTTCGCTGAACAGTGTTGGTAATTTATTTGCGGTTCGTGGTGAATTTGAAATGGCTGGTTTTGATATGCTGACTGTAACTGGAATTGAATCCGGACGCAAGGCGCGAAATAATATAGAGTTTTTATCGTCATCTCGTGCCGTGTTTCAAAGCCGGTCTGGTGAATCGGCGTTAAGTCTGACACGTGGCACTTTGTTTGCAGGTTCTGTAAATGCCAAGACGATATCTATGTATGGTGATACGGGCAATTTGTCTGTTGTAAATGCATCGGTTTATGATTTTGCAATGACTGCGGGTCGTACAGGTTTTGTTGGGCCGGCTAAATGGGATGTTCGTGGGAATTTGGTTTCAAATAATATCTCGTTTTCGACCGAACGTCTGGATATATCATCGTCTTTGAACACGACCCGTGGCCAAGATGTTTACATTGATGCGGAAAGCCTGCAGTACAGCACTAAATCAGGCATAGAAGCCAGTGTGGTTTTAACTTCTAACATAACGATGCGCGACCAGATATCGAATTCGTTAAGTTCTGGTGGTTCTGGGGCGGTAATTTTAGATATTCGCCCTGCGGGTACCAGTATGCTGCCTGATGTTTTGGTCGACGGGATATCTAATGATAAAATTGATATTCTGGCGACACCGTCTGGGGATGATGGTCGTACGGTGACGTGTGAAGAAATTATAAAAAAATTGGATGGTGCGTACAATCCGGAATCTTTATCTCAGTATTTAATATGCCAGTATGTGTATTGGCAGAATCTGGAAAAACGCATAGATATAAAACAATGTTTGATGGCGGGGCGCAGTGACTGTTATTAAAACCAGAATCTTTCGCGATGGTGTGTATAATTCGCGTGGTGCCAGTATAACCGAAGTTTTACTGGCAATGGCGATTGTTGCATTTGCGATGCCATTTGTTTACGGCAAAATTGCCCAAACCAATCAAATGGTGCGTGATATTGCGATGGCGCGTCGAATAATGTCTGTTCGTGACAATGTGTTAAATTATGTTCGCATGAATCAAGACAAGTGGCCTGATGTTGCGCAAATAAGGTTGGATGAATCTGAACTGTCGGCAATATCGCCAGATGCGGCTTCTGGGTTTGTTGACAAGTATTCTGTTCATGGTGCGACGGTTACGGATGTTTATTTGGCGTTTGTTGTCGCAGACCAAGATTTGCGCACAACCCAGATTGCGCGGCATATTGGTGGTGATGCAGCGATTGTTGGCGTAGACGGTATTGCGTATGGAAATACATGGGCGGTGTCTGCGCCGGATTTTGTTTATGGTGATTTAATATATCGTATTTCGCGTGATGTGTCTGGCGAAGATACTTCGAAATATCTGCATCGTGCGACTTCTGGTGAAGACAAATTGAATGTGATGGAACGTGATTTGGATATGTCGTATCATCATATTTACAATGTTGCGACAATGTTTGCAGAATCTGCGCGTATCAAGAACGCGAATACTACATTTATTGAAACACCGGAATTGTTAACAGAAACAGTTTATTTTTCATCTGGGGCGAATATGGATGGTGGCGACGTTAATATCGGCAGCATTCGTGTTACAGGTGATTTAACCGGCTTTCGAAATCTTTATGCTGATAATTTGAATGGTCGCGGGTTTACGACCACGGGTCGCATTATTTCCGACCGCGCATCGATAACAAATTCTGTTAACGTGTCGAATAATTTTGTTCTGAAATCTGACGCGTCGCGCACAATTTCTGCATTTGCAGGAATAACGGCCAGTACGGTTTTGGCGCCATACATAACGGCCCAAGAGATTTTATTTCACGATAATTTTGGTCTGACAATATCGGGTGAACTGTTGATGTCGACGACATCTCCGTTAAAGATTGGGAGCTGGGTGTTTCCGTCGACCACACCGCCTGCGTTCAAGGAATTTAATTTATCACGTGCCAAAACGCCAGGCGCGCCTGTGCGTGGTGAATTTGATGCTATTATGCGTGAAGGCTGGAAAACATTAACAAATTCAGGGATGTTGAATTAATTATGAGATTGTTTAACAGAATCTTTAACGAAAAAAATAACTGTCGCGGCAGTATGTTGCTGGAATTGCTGTTAAGCGTAGCCCTGGCTACGATTATTATTCCGTTTGTTTTTCGTTATCAGCAGGATGCGGTTGTTCGTGCGCAGAATATTGCAATTACAAATGAAATGGCGGAAATCCAGGTTGCGCTGGAACGATATATCGTTGAAAATCGTACAGACTTGTTAAAAACAGTTGGTCGCAATATAACTCGTGTTGAATTGTCTGATTTGTTGCCGTTTGGATTGCCAGAATCTGTTATGGAAGATTCTAAACATCATTATCAGTTGCGTGTGTTAAAATCATCTGATTCCACAGGCAGTGCAACATTACAAGGTGTTATTGTTCGTGAATCTGGGGATGTTTCACCGCTGCGCACGCGTGAAATTGTAAATTTATCTGGCGGTTCTATGGGGTTTGTTGATGGTGGCCGTGCATTCGGTACCTTTGGCGCATGGCATACGGATGCGGTTGATTTAGGTGTTGATATTGCGGACGGCATCATTGAAACAACCAGTGTTAATCGTGATGCGGCGTTGTATTTATGGCGTGTGCCATCAAATAATGCAGACGATGCGACGATGTTATCGCCACTAAATCTGGCGGGTCATGATATTTTGCACACAAAATACTTGAATGCGAATTATGTAGATTTTGCCGAAGGGGTTAATTCGTTACAAACGGTTGCGGATAAACTGATATTTGAAAACAGAACAACCATTGACCAGGCCTTTGAAGTCGCCAGTGCGACTGTGTCTGGTGTCATGTCATCTGATGGCAAGAATATGGAAATCAGGAACGGCCTGAATATATCTGATGTTGCAAAATTATCATCCTTGACCGCAGAAAATTTATGGGTTTCAAATTTGACATTGTCAGGTTTGTCGGTTGAAACGTCAGATGTTCCGATGCTAAAGGTGAACCAGGCGTTGGATATGACGTCCGGCCGCATCGAGGCGATGTATGTAACCGTTGGCTTTACTGGGTCAATGACGCCGCGTCTGGTTGTGTATGAAAAAATTGCAGATTCTGTAAATTCTGCATATTACTGGGATGCGCAGCTGGGGGTTGCAAAATTCATGGACGTATCATTTGTTGAATTAAATCGCATGGCTACATTGGCGGTTCGCAGATATGGTGACAAATCGACTGTTGCGACCCAGGTTTTTGGTGCAGTTTCCGCAAATCAGAACGCGACCGCATCGGATTTTATGAATGCAATTCATGAAATTCAAACGCGCGTTCGTGGGAAATATCGTTTGTTGAATTTAGAATAATTTATGGTATAAGTAAAAACATGAAAATAAAATGTGATTTTTGCAAGACAGAATATAACACAGATTCGTCTGTATCTGGTGTGGTAAGGTGTGCGGTCTGCGGCCACCGTTGGTCTGTTGTTCTGCCGTCGCGTCGCAGTACATGGCTGATGTTTTTGGCTTCTTTGTGTGCGTTATTATCAGCGATAATATTCACGGTTGCGGTTATTACCCAGCATCAGGCAAAAAATGCCGTTCGTGGTCCGCTGGTTGCGTCTGTTACATCGTTGGAGGCAACGACTGACGAAAACGGTGTGGCGCGTGTTGTTGTGACGGGGCGGATTGAAAACATATCGAATGATATCTATGGTGTACCTGATTTGATGATTGTGTCGTTGGACGAACGTGGGAATGTTTTGGCGCGTCAGAAATTTATGCCATCTGCAACATTGCTGGATTCTGGTGGTGTGGTTAATTTCAGTCACGTCCTGTCGCCACAGCCTGCGGGCGTAAAAAAGATTGCGGCCCAATTGGTTAACCTGCAAACCCCAACCCAGGACCAGAAATGAAGAAAATAATTGCTGTTTTGTTTGGTTTGTTTTTTGTTTGTGCTGCGCATTGTGCAGATGCGCCACAGTCAACCCCACGTATCAGTATTTTTTCCACCAGCACCGATTGGCAGGCTGTAACAGGTCTAACATTGAATGAATACAACGGGAAATTTATATCCGACAGGAAATTGGTTGGGCGTGGCCTGGTATTGTATTACCTGGATGGTTTTCCGTGTTATGGTTTGGGCTATGGTGTGCGTGTTTGGGTTGGGCCAGACGGCAAAACAGACAACGATTTACACATTGCATGTGTTGCCGCCCCGCGTATGATAAATTTTGCATATCGCAACGCCACTCGTGATGCAGACCAGGCGACGACCACTGGAATCTTGACGTGTCCTGTGCGCGGTCGTGGTTTTGAATTGACAATTGATTTGTCTGATTGTACGGTTGGGCCGGATTGGGATAATTATGAATAGGGTTGCTGTTATGACACAAACGCGTGAATTTGTTGTATCTGAATTGGATGAAATCGTTCGTCTGGATAAATTTTTATCTGCGCAAATGCCAGAATTTTCTCGCAGCGAGATTCAGCGTTTCCCTGTCTTGCGTCCAGATGGCACAGTGCCTAAGATTTCGGAAAAAATTCGCCCTGGTGATAAATTTGTTGTCCAGATTGCGTCGCGCACAACTGATGTTGCGACAGAAAATATTTCATCGGATTTTGAACTAGAGATTTTATACGAAGACGAAGACATTATTGTTGTGAATAAACCGCGTGGTGTCGTCATGTATCCATCTGCAGGGAACAAAACGGGTACATTGGTTCAAAATATTTTATCACATACACATTTGTCTGCGCTGGGGGGTGAAACGCGTCCTGGGGTTGTTCATCGCCTGGACAAGGATACCAGTGGCGTCATGGTATTTGCGAAATCTGATGCGGCCTTTCGTGGCCTGGTCAAGATTTTTTCTGAACATGATTTAACGCGAAAATATACTGCGTTTGTTTGGGGAATTCCTAACTGGGAAGAGGCCGAGATTACCGGCAACATTGCGCGTTCATCGCGTAATCGTCAGAAAATGACGATGGTAAAAACCGGGGGGAAGCCGTCGCACACTGATGTTATGGTTGTTGATGCGTGGCCGCGTGCTGGGGTTTCTCAGATGAAGTGTACATTGTTCACAGGTCGCACACACCAGATACGTGTTCATTTATCCAGTCATGGTTTTCCGGTTTTGTGTGATCCGATTTATGGTCGTGGCTCGGCCAAGCTGGGGTCAGTAAAAAATCCAGAATTGCTGGAATTTTTAAAATCGCACGATGGCCAGATGTTGCATGCGTCTGTCTTGGAATTTACGCATCCTGTAACGGGTCAGAAAATGCATTTTAAATCACGTTTACCCGACGACATGGATGAATTAAAATATTTACTGTCAGAAATCTGATAATGCCTGATTTTTCCCTTTTCAAATTTATGCTTTTATGTTAAAATAAAGTAATAAAATATGGAGTTAGGGGATGTCTTTTCTCAAAAATACAATCAGTTTAATGGCCTTATTTAGCGTGATTCCCGCTGCTTATGCAGTGACGGCACGCCCCAGTGTTATGAACACTGTGACTGCGGCTGGTGCTGCTGCACGACGTATGCCGACGATGACGACCTATATAAACGGCGCAACCGGTTCGGGCAATGTTTCATCTGGTGGCGCGACCAGTGAATCTTTATTGTCAAATCGTGATTGTATTGATTCTTATTCCGAATGTATCAAGGGTGCGGATGCCTGTGGTGCAAATTTCGAAGAATGTACGAACAACGTACTGTTTCACGCAAAAATGCCCCAATGTTTAACAACCTTGATGCAGTGTTCATCGTCTGGCGTTAATTCATTATTTGGGACGTCGAACATTTCTTCATTGAACGATATTGCAACCAAAAACACATATGGCGAGGTTACAAAATATTCATACCCAACAGATGGCAGTGTTTTGGGTCAAATGATTTCTGCGGGTGCGATTGAAAACATGTATGACACCCAATCATGTGTTCGTCGTTATACGTCCTGCCTGAAAAAAGACAGTGTTTGCGGTGCAGATTTTGAATTATGTACAACAAATTCAGAATTCAAGAAGCAGGCAGTATTCTGTGATTCAACCTTGGCCCGTTGCCAGGGTGACGGTAAAATGGAATTGTTTGGAAATTCAGGCGCAACATCGTCAATCGCGCCAAGTGCATCCAGTCGCATCGGTGAAATGATTGCCGAGGGGGCGTCCCTGGCGGCGGTTAATGCGGTTTCCACATGTTACAAGGTTGTTGACCAGTGTATTTTGAATGCATGCAGCGCGAATCCATATAAATGCTATGAAAACGCAACGGTTGAAACGGTAAACATTGTTGATGCGATTAACAATGGTACAGATGTCACTGCCGCAGGCGAATCGGTGTCATCTGCATTGTCGAAATCTGAAATTGCATCATACATCAGAAATTCTTGTATGGATACTGTTGGGGGAAACAAATATTGTTATGCTACATTCCTGGGGGATGGGCAAATGCCGACATCGTCCCAGTTGCGTGATGAAGACAACCAGGCTGAAATATACGACATGGCGTATTCAGCGCGTATGAATTCAGGGATGAAGGCAAAAATTACAGACCTGGTTAACAAGTTTGACACGCGTGCCAAAGAAAAATGTGTTAACACGATTAAATCATGTGCGATGCGCGTTTGTGGCAGTGGCTCTGGCGCGGCCTGTTATTCCCAGGTTTTTGGCGCAACAGATAAATCAATCAACAATGACTACACACGTGATGAAATCAGAACGGGTTGCATGTCAATTGTAAACACAGATGCAAATTGTAAATACGCGGCCCAGAATCCAAATTCTACCGGCACATACAGCTATTCATTCATGGACGCAGATGCATTTGATGTATTGTTCCCTGAATATGACAATGGCGCAGAAATGGACCCAATCGGTGTTGTTGCATCTCTGAATGCGGCCCTGTCTACAAATTACAGTGATGCGGCCCTGGCCCAGATGAAAAAGCGTTGCCAGAATGTCGCGACCAGCTGTGTTAAATCCATGTGTGGTACAGATTATGTAAACTGCTATCGTAATCGCACGGATATTCAGTCCACTTTGACGAACACAGGCGAAGATACCTTTGACAAATCAATGAACAAGGTTGGCGGTGTTCTGGATTATACAATCGTCTTGGGGTTGTGTGTCGACACGGTCAAGAATGCAGATGTTTGCACAGAACACCTGGCGATTGAATCAAATAAGATAAAAATAAATAACAATAAAACATCCAGTTGGGGTGACACAGGTTCTGTTCGCAGCGAATGGATTGATGCAGGTTCTGCAAAACAAACCGTGGGCCAGGGTGAAATCTATGCAACGGACGAAAACGGCAACCGTTTGTGCAGCAATGCCGCCGGGGCCCAGGGCGTATGCGATACCGTTGACGCCGCGGGTTCGGTATTTGACACACCGGTCGTAATCGGATACGACACATACGTTCAGTCCCAGGCTGCCAATACCTTATTCAAAGACCTGATTTACGATTTGGAAATCGAAGCCCAGGCAAAATATAACGCAAAATTGACCAAGCAGCAGAATATGTGTATGCAGATGAACAGTTCTGGTGGAATTATGGGCAATAAAGATATTGCATCTACATTCATGTGGGCAAAATTGAAATCTAACAAGGTTCCAACAAATTATTCAACTGCGGGTCTGAACCCCAGCCAGTTTGTGGCCAGTAACGATTTATACGGTTCATTCTGCCGTGTACGCGTATCGCTGCAGTCTGATGATGCACGTATCAGCGAAGCGTTGCGCAACGGTGCCGACTGGTCAACTGCATACTTTGCAGCCGGCGACGCATTTACATGTGGTTCATGGATACCGGCATCTGAATTAGAAAAACTGGCTGCCGATGCAGGGACCGATGCCGCCGCAGAAAAAGAAGCGTCGCAATACAGCAATCTAAAATGGTGGACGACCGCGATTGGCGCCCTGGGGGGCAGTGTTGGCGGTGCCTATCTGGGCGATGGTATTCAGCAGGGCGACATCTTTGGCGGTCTTGGTGTAAAACAGGGCGTGAAAAAGGAAATAAAGACCCCATCTGAATATGCAAAAGAATGCAAAAATTTTGCAGGCCAGGCAAAAGTGTTATTGGGCGACAAAGATGCAAACGCTGCATCGTTGCAATTGAACGCAGCAATCAGCGCCGCGAACAAATTAGATGTAGATAAATCTATAATCAATGATGTTCGCAGTGCAACATCTGTCACGTCAGAAAAAGTTGAAACCCACTATGCAGAATGGGTTATGAAGTATGTGGCTGACTGTTCAGATGACTCGTGTATAAAAAAAGTTAGAGACTGCAGTAAAAAACCAAATTCTGAAGCTGAAAAGGATTGCTATGGAGAAGATGCTGATGTTACAGGTGGCGACACAAACAAAAAGACGTCCGTAACAATATCGATTGTTGATAAAAATGGTGTATACAGCAAAGGCAAAGCGACTGCTGCGATTGACAAGATGATATCTGCATGTGAAGTTGCGGCCACAACCCAGGAAAATACACAAAAGAAAAAGGTTGGCGGTGCAATTGCCGGTGGCATAATTGGTGCTGCGGGCGGTGCAGCACTGGGGTATCATATTGTTGACGAAGTTCAGAAACAAGAACGTACCCAGGCCGAACAGGCGGCAATCAAAGAATTTATGGACAATATTGGTTCCAAGATTCATTGTTACATTGGTGCCGAAGAAATCGGAAAATACGGTGATGTTATTTCAACCAGCATGGAATAATCGCGCCTGCGAAATAAAATCCCCCGCCCGGGGGATTTTTTTTAGGGATAAACTTCCACATACATCAGACTGGTCACGCGTTCAAAGCAAATGGAATTAATAATGATAATTATTGGATTTACGAACCGGACATCAAAAATATTACCGCGAATTTTTTGTCGCAAATTTCGTCATGTTGCAGTTATTGTGCCACATCAAAACAGTTATGTTATGTATCAATTTGTGCGCCGTATGGAAATTGCCCAGATACCACTGGTTATGCGTGATATTAAAATTTTAAAACAACATGGCTGGTTTTTTATTTGCCTGCCGCAACATGTCGTAACAAAAGATTTCGCGCGTCTGCGGGCATATACGTGTGTGCAAATGGCAAAAAAAGCAATTGGGGTGCCTGGTATTTGGGTTCAAACGCCATATGCATTATATCAACGGTTAAAATCTCTTGAAAATTAAAACAGGGTGGGGCATAATTGACACGGACTTTTTTCAGAAAGGTCTGGGTTTTCAAGACCCTTAAGTACACTGTGCGCAATGCGTACAGAATATGACCTGACCATCACGGTCGGGTATCTGTGGTTATACAACAGGTTTATGCCGAAAGCCACGGAGTCATTTGTACTTATGACCTTGAAAATGCCCGACCGTCATTTTTGACGGTTTTTTGTTGGCAAAAATAAAGGACATAAAAATGGATAAAATTTCGGTTATTGTGCCAGTATATAATACTGAAAAATTTCTGTCCCAGTGTTTAGGCAGTATTGTTAATCAGACGTATAAAAATCTGGAAATACTGATTGTAGATGACGGGTCGCCCGACAAATCTGATGCAGTGTATGAAAAATACGCCATGCAGGATAACAGAATTAAAATCATAAAACAAAAAAATGCAGGCATTTCTGCGGCGCGCAATACAGGTCTACGATTTGCAACAGGTGATTGGGTGCATTTTGTTGATTCTGATGATTATTTGGATATTGATTACTATGAAAAAATGATTTGCGCCGCACAAGATATAAATCTAGATATTATCGCAGGTGGTGTGATTTCCCAGAATTCAAACCTGTATAATATTCAATATAAAACCAGGTGCGTTCTGTTTTCAAATACCGAGAAGTTTATGCAAACAAATGCATTAAAAAACTGTACTGTGTGGCGATATATTTTCAAACGTGAATTCCTGCTGAAAAACAATATGACATTTGCGATTGGTAAAATATTTGAAGATATGCTGTTTATCCCAAATGCGATATTACGCGCAAAATGTATTGTTACTGTTCCAGATGCAAATTATCACTATGTGTTTAATCCAGGTTCATTGCTGAATAAGCGATATGCTAAAAATCATCAGGCGCAGTATGATTATGCAGAAGATTATCTGAATAAATTTATTTGCGAACATAATTTGGAACACGTCTTGTCCAGATGCAAAAACACTGAAATAACGACGTATAAATTTATTGCATTTAAGTGCTTTAAAAAAATATTTTTTATAGATAACAATGAAACAAAATATTATCTGTTTGGCGTTCGTATATTAAAAACATATAAAAAATAAAAATCCGCCGAATGGCGGATTTTGTTTTATTTTGACTGACGTTTGATTATCTGCATTTGGATAATTCCGAATATATTTGATACCGTCCAATACAGAACCAGACCCGCCGGCATCCATGCAAACATTACAGTGAACAATATTGGCATCCAACGCATCATACGCTGGGTCTGGGCGGCGACATCATTTGTGTTATTGTTGGTCTTGGCAGACTGTAAATACTGCTGAATCCACATTGTTGCCCCCATTAATATCGGTAAAATGAAATAAGGGTCCATTGCAGACAAATCTGTTATCCACAGGAAATGCGCATTGCGCATCGCAACAGATACCAGCAGTGCCTTGTACAATGCAAAAAATATTGGAATCTGAATCAGCATTGGCAGACAACCTGACATAGGGGATGTTTTATGCGTTTGATACAGTTTCATCATTTCCATCTGCAGGCGCATTTTATCATTCGCGTACAGTTTCTGGATACGTTGCATTTCGGGTTGCATTTTCTGCATTGCCGCCATAGAAACGTATGATTTGCGTGTCAGTGGCCACATTAATAAACGCAACAGGATTGTCATAATTATAATTGCCACACCATAATTCATAACGACATGATGGATAGCGTTTAATATCCATAACATTGGGCGCGCCAAGAACCAGAACCATCCGTAATCAATTGTTTCCGCGATGCCTGGGATTGTTGATTCAACCGTGTCCAAAATATTCTGGTCACGTGGTCCGGCAAATATATTGGTTACAATTGTTGCTGTTGCGCCTGGTGCCACGGCAACAGCCGCCGCCGCTGCATCTGCGCTGTACTTATCGCCTGTTTTTCTTACACGAATTGTTTGGTCTGGGACTGCGATAGCGGCAACTGTTTCCCAATACTGGTCAGCAAATCCCGCAAATCCATTTGTTGTAGAATATGCGTATGATTTTTTATCTAATTTTTGCCACGGCACAGATTCTGTTTCTGAATTAACATATGCGATTGCGCCATTTAACACACCTGATGCAGATTTCATATTGTTATCACGAACAATGCGTGCATATGGTGCAAACGCAAAATCGCGGTTCGAGTTATTCTGGATTGTATCAGTGATTGTTATTACGTATCCATCAGTTGCGATATTGCGTGTGAATTCAACGTCGTCTGAATTTCGCCATGTGTTTGCGCCGTTAACATGTTTCCATTCTGTTGTTGAAACAGGTGCAGATGTACCTGTGGCCAACAATCCAACTTCGATAAAGTTATTGTCTGCACCCAGCAGTGTTACAGGTTCTGCATTGACACTGGATACTGCAAAATCTTTTAATTTAACATCTGATATGCGCAGTCCCTGGACAGTCGCTGAGATTTTTTCGGACGAAATTTCTGCAATCGGAACAGATGATAAATCTTCAACAATGGTTACATCTGTATCCGTCTGGGCAACCTGTTTTGGTCCCATAAACACACCAATTAACCACCAAGACGCAATGAACAGTAATGTCCAACGCAGCATACCAGAAAGCGGTGATTTCTTATCCGCTGCGGCTGCATTTTTGTTTGCGTTCCACATGTTAAAACCAGAATTTTTATTATCCATACATTGAACCATGATTATTTACCATCCTTTATTGTTTTTAAACATTTGCGGCGTGCCATGTACATGTTCAGTAAATATAGCCCCACGCCAACAACAATGCAAATATCTGCGATATTAAATGCCGGCCAATGCCAGGCGCCAATATGCAGGTCCAAGAAATCGACCACCGCCCCAAATCGAACGCGGTCAATCAAATTTCCAATTGCGCCCCCTGCGATTAATGCCAGTGGCACGTGTTCATATCCAGATGCCCTAACAAATAAATATCGCAGGATAAATCCAATTACAAATGCGGTTGCGATAACCAGTACAATCGGTGCCGCCTCGCCCAGGGCGCGAAACAGCGAAAAAGACGTACCTGGATTCCATGTAAAGACAATATTGAATATATCACAAACATGTGCCATTAAATACGGGACGGGGACAACCTGCCACGCTGGGCCATACAATGGAATTGTACCGGTAATTAAAAACAGCAATATCCCCTTAGATATTTGGTCCAAGAATATCGCGCCAAAAATAATAGATAGTATTAACGCCTGTTTTTTCATCTTTTTATTTCCATATTTTTCAAGATTTTAATATAGCAACATGTATAACTAAAATCAAATAAAATGTCCCCCAGTCTGGGGGACAGAAAAGACTAATCGTTTTTATCAGAAACTACTGTCAAAGCTGCGTAATTGTTATCCCGCATATCACACAGCAATTCATCAATACTGCGATCTGATATCCCCATATGGTGCAATACCCCCGCCCCCAAAGAAAAAGATGTTTCAATTGTTTCTGGCAGTGCAGATACCACACCTTCGCGCATCAGAATCTGTGAATCTGCCAGATTTCGTGCGCGTGCAAAAATTTGAATACGTGGTACAATTGATTTTACGGTCATGATAGTTTTACGTGCGGTTGACGCGTTATCCAGTGCAATAACCGCCGCGCGTGTTGTGCGTGAACGTACCCCTAAATCGCGCAACACATCACGCGAAGTCGTATCGCCATAGACGACATTAACCCCCATCTCGCGCCCCATCATAACAGCGCCGACATCTAAATCGATTGCAATGTATGGTATTTTTTTTGCATCCAGCATTTGGCATACAATTTGTCCGACACGCCCAAAACCGCAAACAACAACCTCTGGCTTGATATTTTTTGCTGCGTCATTAATTGTTTTTGAACGCCGTTGTGATAATAGTTTTCCACGACGCTGCAGATAATCGTGCAGGTGCAACAACAAAGGCGTTGTCATAATAGATAAAATAATTATCCCGGTTAAGATTTCTTCGTGTCCTGTTGGGATTGCGCGGATATTGCTGTTCTTCATTGTCTGCAGCATCAGCAACGCAAATTCGCCACCCTGGGCTAAGATTAATGCAATCATTGTGGCATCGGGTGCATTTACGCCACGGACGCGCGCAACCATAAATATTGCGAAATATTTCAGCGCAACTAAAACAGCCAATCCCGCCAACAGCATGTACCAATTTGCACCCAAGAAAGGCAAATTTAATCCCATCCCCAACGATATAAAGAACAAGGATAGAAACAATATTGCATATGGTGTAATCTCGGCCGTTATCTGATGGCGATATATTGTTTCTGACATCAGCATACCTGTCAGGAATGCCCCCAATCCAGCGGGCAGTCCCAACCAATTCATCAATACTGCCCACATAACGATATTCAGCATGATTGCCAGTAAAAAAGCCTCTTTAGATTTCAGTTTTCCAATTTGACGAAATATAGGATTCATAACAAATCGCCCGATAACAATAACCGCAGCGACCAAGGTGATTGATGTTACAAAAATATCAATCGCCGTCGCCCCCAGATTAAAAGTCTTGCCGGCAAACACAGGCAACATTGCCAACAACGGAATTGACAATAAATCCTGGAACAACAGTATTGAAAAAGTCTGTCGTCCCATATCCGTATTCATCTGATTACGTTCTGCCAGTATTTGCATATCGGCAGATGTGCTGGACATAGTCAGCATTAACGACACCATAATACATCCCATTAATGACCATTGGGTTACAGTAAATAACAGTGGAAATAACATAACTGCGACCATCAGAACCTGGGCTGCGCCAAAACCGAAAATCGTCCGACGCATACGCCACAGACGACGTATATTTATTTCCAGACCAATGTTGAACCATAAAAACATTATTCCTAATTCGCCCAACAGTGTCCATGCTTCGGACAGTTCGAATAAATTAAAAACGTATGGGCCTGATAATACACCCGCTAATAAAAAAGCGACCAATGCATTAATTTTTGTTATGCGTAACACGTACACTAAACCAAACGTTATTGCGAAGAATGCAAGCAAAGATAGTGACAATATTCTCTCCGTTTTTCCCTGATGCAGAAATTATAACAAATTTTCCGCCAATGTTGCAAACGTTTCTGGCGATAAATTTTCTGCGCGTTCGGTGCCCGTCAGGCCAAACTTTTTCCACTCTACATTTGGCATTATTCCACGTATCATCTTGCGGCGCTGACCAAACAGCTTTGCGGTAATTTGCTCTAATTTTGATATGTCGGTTATCTTGGAAATTTTATCACTGTTCGGAATAATCTGTACAACAGCGCTTTGCACCTGTGGGCGCGGAACGAACGCAGTGTTTGGAACATCAAATAAAATTTTACTGTCGGCAATCAATGATGTTAATACGGCCAGACGCCCATAATGTTCGTCTCCTGGGTGCGCAGTGATACGCAGCGCAACCTCGCGCTGAAACATCAGTGTCATAGATTGTATTTTCTCGCCATTTGCAATTTTTTTCAGCCACCCAATCAACAATTCCGTCCCCACATTATACGGCAGATTGGCGCAGATTGCGTATTCTTCGAACCCCAGTTCTGAAAAATTCACACGCAATGCATCATCGTAAATCACGTCCAGGCGACCATTTGATGCATCGATAATTTGTGATAAAATTGGCGCGGTCGTCTTATCTTTTTCAATCGCAACAACGCGCGTCGCGCCAGCCATCAAAATTGCACGGGTCAGTCCACCTGGCCCTGGTCCAACTTCGACCACTGGTATATTTTTGATGTTTGGCACGCTGCGTGCAATGCGTCCTGTCAGATTTAAATCAAACAAAAAATTTTGTCCGAATTGTTTTTTTGGTTCCAAGCCGCATTCGCGCATCATTTCAGACACAGGTGGCAGGTTTAAAATTTTATCTGTCATAATGATTTACGTCCCCCAAATGCCAATGTTAATGTCCCGTCATCAATGTAATCTAATTCGCCCCCCAGCGGCACGCCCGACGCCAATTCTGTGAAAACGACATTATCTGCATCGCCAATAACAGATATGATATAATGTTGGGTTGTTTTTCCTTCGACCGTATTGGGCAGGGCGAAAATGATTTCTGTTATACCTTCGTCTGCGATACGTGATGTCAGATTATTAATATTTAAATCCTGGGGCAAAACGCCTGACGCGCCAGATAACAGTCCGCCAATTATATGATAACGACCATGGAATACAGATGATTTTTCCAGCGTCCAAACATCAGACAAATCGCGCACAATGCACAGCTGGCCATTTGTGCGCGCCGCATCGCGACAGAATTCACACCATCCCACCCCGCGGTCTGTCAGCACGCCGCAATTCGGACATGGTGCAACATTTTCAACCGCGTCAACAATTGCCGTTGCCAATGCATTTCCGCGACCGGTTTTATCCTGTAATAACGCCAGTGCAATACGCTGGCCTCCGCGATTGCCCACACGTGGCAATTTTGCAAATAACTTTATTAACTTTTCAATTTTTGGATTCATAACAGCTTATAAAATACTAATGAAAAACGTAACTGTCAATACCGTTTGCAGTCGCGGATGATTTCAGGTCCTGTGCTTCGCCCTCGCTTAATCCGTATGTTCGTACACGAAACAGACCGCCGCCTGTTGATTCAACAACTGCATTGACGCCTAATTTATTTTTTACATTTGCGACCTGTGATTTTGCGGCTGATTCCGATGAAAACGCACCAAACTGAACGCCTGTGCCACCTGGATTTGTCTTTGCAACTGCTGTTCCTGTGTATTTTGGCATTGCACTGGTCGTTGCGGCGTTATAGGCGCCCGCAAATGTTGTCGCTGCAGAACCAGTTTCGGGTTGGGAATTAGATTTTGTTTTGTTTTCTGTGACCGGCGGAACATAGGTGTTTTTTACAATTGGTTGCGCCCCATTCCCCAGCATTGTAAATCCCCTATTTAACAGTTGTGCTGCAACATTTGCGCGCACGTCTTTATTTTCTGCCCCTAATACAACTGACATTAAATGACTGTCATTGCGATGTGCCGTCGCAACCAGTGAATATTTTGATTTTTTTGTATACCCGGTTTTCATACCATCACAACCATTAAATGATGACAACAGCCGGTTGCCGTTCGTATATGTTTTCCCGTTGTACGTCCATGATTTTATACCAAAGAAATGCCAATATTGTGGAAAATGTTTATATACCGCCATAGATAACAATGCGATATCGCGTGCGGTTGACATATGGTCATCGTTTGGCAGGCCGGATGAATTTTCAAAATTAGTATTGTTCAGACCGATTTCCCGTGCAACACGTGTCATTAAATCAGCAAAGGATTCTTCTTGGCCGCCTTTCAGATTTTCAGCCAAAACACGTGCGACATCGTTTGCACTATAGACTGCAACTGCCTTAATTGCGTCTTCTACACGGATTTTAGAACCCGCCGCCAGCCCCAGTTTTACAGGTTCAGCGTTTGCCGCAGATTGCGATACGATTAAATAATCATTCAGGTTTAAACGTCCATGCTCCAGTGCGTCAAATGTCAGATACAATGTCATGATTTTGGTCAGGCTGGCTGGATAATTTAATTCGTTTGCATTTTCTTGGTACAGAACGCGTCCTGTATCCATATCTGCAACCAATGCGGCCCGATACTGCGCAGCATACGCATCCAGGCATAACATGCATGCGAAAAAAACAGGAAACATTCTTCTCATGCGTACTATGTTAGTAAAATTTGCATCATTGGGTCAATAATAAAGACGCCCCGGGTTGGGGCGTTTTTACTTATGGACACTGTTCCAGTTGTTTTAAGACATTTTGTACGTCATTATTTATTGAAACCGTAACGGTTCTTTTCAGGCCGTCTTGATATGTGTAATTAAATTGTGCTTCTTTGAACTCAGGCAATGCTTCATACGCCTGTTGGAATGGTGCCAACATTGCGCTGAACCATTGGCGTCCCCGGCACAGGCATCCGTTGCGAACGTCTGCGGCGACCACTGCTGTTGCGGTGTTTGGATATTTTGTATCTAAATCATAATCTGTCATCATCAAGCAGCGTGCGCCAAACCCATAGAAATTCGCGTCATCTGACAAGAATTTGTATACCAAGCCATCGCTGGCCCCGGCGCGCTTTAATGCATGTGCCATTCCGTCTGTACAACATGCCTGGGCAGAACGCATCAGCATCTTGTATCGGTTCAACAGTGGTGCTGCCGCTGGATTAGATGCGTCAATATCTTTGTTACAATGCGCGGCATCAATAAATTCTGCCATGTTAACGTCGCGCAGTTTTTTACTGCGTGGCGAAACTGTCTCGCGAATAATTGGTTTTCTGCGCCAGATTTCGCATTCTGTTTCTGTTTCAAATGGGCATCCGTCATCGAAACCAAACGTCTGTTCTACAATTGCTGTCATATCCTGGGCAATGTATTCTGGTTTTGGTTCAATGATTTGTTTGTTCTGTTGTGTAAATGCCAAAACGCGTTCATCAACAGATGCGGTTGGTTTTGTCAGATTAATGTCAAGCTGTTCTGTCTCGGACTGTGCGAACCACAGATTTCCAGACGGTTTTTGTGGCATTAACAATTCTTCAACGCGTGCGCGTGTTGCGGCGGCATCTTCCATATTTAATTTGTACAATTCCGCGGGGTCGATATTTTCTGCCTCGGTCTGAGAAATTTCGCGCACATAAATCTCGGGTGATGGTTTCAAATACCAATCTGAAAAATCTTTATATTTATAACTGCTGATGGATTCGTCCCAAATCGGCACGCCATCACGCCAATCAACGGTCTTGTCGCCGTCTGCGCCAGTATATTGGCCATGCACGCCATCCCACAGGGCAGGGCGCGTATCTTCTGGGACAGGTTTAACAGAAATCATTTTTACTGTCCGCATTGGGATTTGGTCATCTGCAATCAGTTGCACTGGTTCCGCGTATTGCGCGACGGCCGGGACGGTTGTCGCCGGTATTTGTGCGACATTTGGATCTGACTCCATCCATGTCGGCTGATGTAGCATCGGCGTCGCCAGGGCATCGGTGATCGACGGTTCTTGGATCCACTCAAATTCCTCAAATACCATTGGTTGAATATCACAATCTGGCCCCACGCAGTCAGATGCGCGTGCCCCAAACGCCCCACATATACACAGCAAGGACGAAAAAATAAAAGTCTTGGTTTTCATGCCTATTATTATATCACAAAAAAGAATCGTTTAAAACAGGTTTTTCAATACCTTTTCTGTTGTGGTTTTTCTTATGACAGATTATACTGTGGAATGTATTCACAACAGCAAAAGGAAGACGAATGAAAAAACTATCGATTATTATATTGCTATCAATCATATCCTTGCCTGGAATTGCGGCAACTGAACAATCTGATGCGCCAAAATCAGATGTCGCGCATTCTGAAAAAAATGCATTTCTTCACGGTGTTCAGATTGGTGCAGGTATTTCTGCCACGGGTGGTCTGAATGGTTTTATTGGATATGCAAACAAAGAATTTGATTCTTTTTGGGCAAAAAGATTTGGTGTTCGTTTTGATTTTGCAACGACTAAGCCTATCGGCTCATTAATAGATGATGGTATTGATGCTGTGATGGGGGATGATGGAATTGAGGTTGGTGATAATCTGACAATTGCAGACGGAAAACTAGATGCGTCTCATTTTGTTGCCTTGGTTGATTTTTATCCATTCGGTGATTCTTGGTTATTAGGCGGCTGGCGTATAACTGGTGGTTATGCATTTGGCAATATGGATATGTCTGCAAATATTGCTGGCGCATTTGATGGGCCTTCTGACAGATATGAATTTGAATTGTCTGGTCAAAAATATGCGTATATTGGTAATTCTGTACATGGCACCGCTGATTTAGATTGGAAATATCGTGGCCCATATCTGGGAACGGGTTTTGACATTAGCTTGTTTGCAGGATTAAAGATTTATATTGATGCGGGTGTTGTATTTACGAATAAATCTGCCCAATTGTCACTGGATGTTCCAACAGATAATCTGCAGCAATATAATGGTACAACCTGGGAAGCGGTTGATATCCCTGAATTGAATGCAGTCATAGACGAAACGTTATCGGACGCCCAGTCTGAATTGGACGATTTAAAATTTTATCCGATGGTAAAGCTTGGAATTATGTATCGTTTCTAAAAAATACCACCTTCGGGTGGTTTTTTTTGTACGGAATTTATGCCCATTGTTCAGTGTGTGTATTTGGTGTAACATTTTTTTTGATGAAGCGTCTGCTTGTAATATTTTTTCTGTTATTTATATCGCCTGCGTTATCGGCGACAAATTTTCCGCATGGATTGTCTGTTGGCGTTGGTGTGTCTGCGACCACTGGTTTGAATGTTGCGCTGGGGTATTATAATTCATCATATGAAAATTATTTGCTGTCACATTTTGGGGTGCGTGCAGACTTTGCCAGTATATCGCCCTTAAAGTCCGCAATCGATTCGATGATTGATTCGTATATGCGCGACGGGCGTGATGTTGGCGGCGGCGTTAAAATCGACGAAGGTAAACTGGATGCTTGGCATGGTTCGGTTTTACTGGATTATTATCCACTTGCAGGCGTATGGCGCATAACTGGTGGCTATGCCTGGGGACAGTCTACGCTGGATGCGGCGATATTTGGCGAAATAGAGCGCGCGCCAGCCCAGCGGTTCTATTTTTACCTGGCGGGCGATCATTTCTATTATAATGGCAACGCATTTGATGGTGTTGCAAAAATAGACTGGGCGTATCGCGGGCCATACATTGGAACAGGGCTGGATATAAATTTGTTCTGTGGTTTTTCTTTGTTTATGGATGTTGGGGCGGTTCTTACGAATCGACCTGCCAAGCTGTCGCTGGATATTCCTCAGGAACAGCTATATATATATAATAAAGATACGGGTACGTGGGCGCCGGTTACAATTGCTGCGCTGGACGCAGATGTTGCACGGGCCCAACAGGATGCGAATCGTAAATTATCGAATATTCGGCTGTATCCCATGTTGAAATTGGGGTTCTTGTACCGTTTTTGATATATTTCTGACGATTCGTAATGGTAGAACGAATCAAAAAAAGGCAAAAGCCGAATCATTTTCGGTGGGCAAAAAATAAAAAAACAAAAAAAGTTAAAAATAAAAATGGCGGATTTCTGCGGGCTTTAAAGCTTTTTAAGATTTTTTTGAAATTTTTTTTAAAATTGCGCTTGACTTTTCCAGACTTAGAGCGCATACTAAGCGGGCTTTCAAGTTGAGACAACAAAACAAAAAGAAACTCAACCCCTGAAATTCTGCGGTTTACGGAACGAACGAAAGAAATCAGGTTCCTGTAGAACACGCAAACATTGTGAATAAAAGCAGCTCATCAAAAATTCAAGAAGGGATGTGCAGACAGTTGAATTTGGAATATTCAAACTTTGACTAAGTCAAAAGTGCATATCCTAGACAGGTAGTAGGTTTACATATTAAACCTCGTTAAAAAAAACTTGTCTTGCGAATAATTATATATGTAAAGACGAACTGATTTATGTCAGCTTTGTTTAATATGCACGGGACTTACTTAACAGGTTTTTTAGAACTTGAGAGTTTGATCCTGGCTCAGAACGAACGCTGGCGGCAGGTCTTAGGCATGCAAGTCGAACGGGTGAAGCAGGTGCTTGCACTTGTGGATCTAGTGGCGCACGAGTGAGTAACGCGTGGGAAACTGCCCATCACTGGGGAATAACGTTTGGAAACGAACGCTAATACCGCATACGCCGGAAACGGGAAAGATTTATCGGTGATGGATGTGCCCGCGTTGGATTAGCTTGTTGGTGGGGTAACGGCCTACCAAGGCGATGATCCATAGCTGGTCTGAGAGGACGATCAGCCACGCTGGAACTGAGACACGGTCCAGACTCCTACGGGAGGCAGCAGCTAAGAATATTGGGCAATGGAGGAAACTCTGACCCAGCCATGCCGCGTGAATGAAGAAGGCC
>JAZLCH010000006.1:0-136633 GCA_045614145.1 Candidatus Enterousia sp.
TTCTGGCGGAGATGAAGTATTCCCTCGCCCCGCGGATGGCGGGGCTGTGGGGCATTCCTGACGGTTTTGCTGTACTATGTTTGCAAAACCTACTCATTGTCGAACCCACGCCACTGTCGTGGCTTTACCGGGTTCGAACCCCGATTTCGGCACAAAAATAAAACGCCCATATCGGGCGTTTGATTTTTCTGGCGGAGATGAAGGGATTCGAACCCTTGATACCCTTGCGGGTATACCACATTTCCAATGTGGCGCACTAGACCAACTATGCGACATCTCCGAATTTTAGTTATTCTGCATCGGCAACCTCAACTGCTTCTTCGACCGAGATAACACCAGGCTCTTCGTCGGACAAGCAGGCCTCTAATTCTGCGTCAATTTCACGCAATAATGGATCTTCACTGCCAACCTCAAGCGTTTCTTCGGCCATGTCCGCAGATGGCGCATCCTTGTACGACTGAACAAATTCATGACGAACGTTCGCAACATCCAGTTTGCCAGACGCAATTTCGCGCAGCGCAACAACCGTTAATTTATCACGCCCACGTTCCACAACCATTTCGGCCCCACCATCCAGATCGCGAACACGCTGGGATGCCAACATCCCAAGTTCATAACGGCTTTCTACGTGTGGTAATGTATCAGAATTTGTCGTACGTGCCATTCTTTAAATCCTTTGTTGAAATCATTTTTAACCAGGCTATAATGCCACTAGGATGTTTAAAATGCAAGCAGAAAATAAAAAAAACAATATAAAAACACTATCTTTTGGATGCAGGTTGAATGCGCTGGAATCTGAAAAGATTCAAAAATTACTGGCCCCACACCTGAATTGCGCAATCGTTGTTAATACATGTGCCGTCACAGCCGAGGCCGAACGCCAATCAGGACAAGCCGTCAGACGCATCGCACGCGAAAACCCAAACGCACCGATTTTTGTAACAGGATGCGCAGGAACACGTAACCCAGAACTGTTTTCAGAAATCCCAAACACCGCCGTTGTGCATAATCGCGAAAAGCTAAATCTGGGCGCGTACATTTCGGCCGCAGCAGCAATCCCATGCGCAAAAAAATTGCCAGCAATCGTAAAATTTGAACACCATGAATCAAAACTGTCTAAGCAATTTGTGCAAATTCAAAATGGATGCAATCACAACTGCGCATATTGTATAACACGCGCGCTGCGCGGGCCGTCGGTGTCATTTGATTACCAAGACATATTGGCGGATGTGAAAAATGCCGTCGCAAATGGGTTTGGCGAAATTGTCCTGACGGGAATAGATATTGCGTCATATGTACAAAAAAAAGACGGAACGGCGTTCTTGATTTCTGACCTGTGTGGCGCGTTACTGAAAGATGAGCCGGGGATTAAACGACTGCGCCTGTCATCGGTTGACCCGGCCGTGCCAGACATTGACTGCGTTATCGATTTAATCCAATGCGAACCACGTATGATGCCACATTTGCACCTGTCTATGCAATCGGGGGCCGATAGCGTTTTGCGTTCTATGGGACGGCGACATAACGCAGCACGCGTGCGTGACTTGGTCAACCGTGCCGCAGGACGCGTCACATTCAGCTGGGATATAATTTGCGGATTCCCGGGCGAGTCAGATGAACTGTTTGCCCAGACGTTGGAACTGGTGCGTCAGACACGCCCAATTAAAATTCACGCGTTCCCGTTTTCACCACGACCTGGTACAGTTGCTGCGACAATGCCAGAGCAGATTGACAGATCTGTATCAAAAAAACGCGTTAAAATAATAAGCGATTTAGCAAATAAAAATCGTACAGAATTTATGCAAGAACAGATCGGAAAAACAGTTCAGGTTCTGATGGAAGAAAACAATATCGCACGATGCCCACACGACATTGGCGTGCGTATTGTCGGTGGTGCCCTGCCCCCGCGAACGATTTGTAACGTAAAAATAACCAGTATTGACGGCGATTATTTTGTTGGAAATACGATTTAGAATTGCTAATATCCATATCATGAAAAAGAAATTATTTGCTTTATTTTTATCGTTTATGTGTAGCGCCGTTAATGCAACAGAATTTAAAACCAAGGCAAAATCGGCATTTCTGATTGACTATGATTCAGGAATAGAGATTGTCGCAAAAAATGCTGATACGCTGATGCCACCGTCTTCTATGATTAAGCTGATGACATTGGCAGTTTTGTTCGATGAACTAAAGGCCGGAAACATCACAATGGACACCCGGTTCCCTGTCGGGGAAAGCGCGGACTATAACCGGCCAGAGTGGTACCCCGCCAGCAAGATTTGCCTGGTCGCAGGACAAGATATAAGTGTACGCGATTTAATATTGGGACTGATTGTGCTGTCAGGTGGGGATGCATCTATGGTTGTTGCAGAAAAATTAGCAGGGTCCGAAACCCAATTTACCGCAATGATGGAAAAAAAAGCACGCAGTATCGGAATGAATCAGTCTACGTTTGGAAATGCCAGCGGACTGCCCAATCCAAATAATTTGATGACCAGTCGGGAACTGGCAATACTGGCAGAACATCTGATTTCTGATTATCCAGATATCTATCCGATGTTTGCAACAAAACGCTTTGAATTTAAAGAACACAAAACAGATTGGTGTCGCGAATGGGGACGCACACATACGGCAAACTATAACAAACTGCTGTTTACAATGCGCGGGGCCGATGGACTGAAAACAGGTCACACAAACCAGGGCGGTTACGGCATGGTCGCCAGTGCAAAAATCGGCAACCGTCGACTGATTGGGGTTATTAACGGTTTTAATGGCAAGGGACATGATGCCCTGGCGGCGGAAATGAAAAAACTGTTGGAATTCGGGTTTGCAAATACTGTGGGCAAGGTATTCTTTGTCCCGGGGGACGCGGTTGCAAAAATCCCTGTTTGGTATGGACGCGAACCAAACGTTGAGGCAACAATTACCAAACCATTTGCAATTACGACCGATAAAGAGGCGGGGCTAAAAAACATTCGCGTGCTGGCACGGTTTGACGAACCAATTGCTGCACCGGTACAGGCAGGTGATACCGTTGGCGAATTAATCGCAGAACAAAACGGGCGTGTGATTTCACGCGCGCCACTGGTCGCAAAAGATGGCGTCGGCAAGGTACGTTTTATGGGACGTGTAATTAAAAATATCAAGGTAATATTGGGACTGAATTAAAATGGCACCACGAAAAAAAACGACATCTGAATACAATTTCCCGCACCCAATGGATAATGAATACCTGGTTGGACACAGGGACACCTGGAACAACTTTATAACCGCATGGGAACAACGTGATGCACACCCGATTCATCCTGTATGGATGCTGACCGGGCCGATGGGAATTGGCAAAGCAACGCTGGCGTACAAAATCGCGAAGATGGTATATGGAAATGTTGGAGACTTTTTCATTATTGATATAGATAGAAATATCGACCAAAATGGCAAATCAAAAACAGATGGCAAGGTTATTTCAGTACACACTGTTCGCGCAATGATTGAAAGAATGCAAATGTCGTCTATGTCGGGGGACTGGCGCGTTATTCTGATTGACCCAGTCGATCAATTAAGCACATCTGCTTCGAATGCGATATTGAAACTGTTGGAAGAACCACCTGCAAAAACACTGTTTTTATTGGTCGTACACCAATTGGCAAATGTCTTGCCAACGGTGCGTTCGCGTGCGCGCGTTGAAAAAATGCGACCTTTGACAATATCGCAACTGCGCGAATTGTGCGCGCGTTTTATGCCAGAAGAAGATATAAGCGTGGAAACACTGCGTTTAAGCAATGGCAGTTTCGGTAAAATCGCAAACCTGAAAAAGTCTGGGGGCGATGTGATTTATGCCGAACTGATTGAATTATTGAATAATCAAACCGCTAATAATGCAGATGCCATGATGTTGGCTAAAAAGATTGCGCCGGCGCCTGAACTGCATGGAATATTATTGGATGCGATTGCGCATTTTGGTTTGGCAGAGCTGTATCCAAATGCAACACGCGCAATTGCAGATATTAAAAACATTTACTTGGAACCTGAGATTGGCATCTTTAAAATAATTATGGAAATTAAGAAATGTTTATAGATACTCATTGCCATTTGACCGACAAATATACAGGCGGTGCAGATGGCGCCGTTGCACGCGCAATGGATGCAAATGTCAAGATTATGATTTGCCCAACCGCAGACCCTGCAGATATTCCAGCTGCGCTAGATTTGATGAAAAAGCACGATAATATTTTCTGCACAATTGGTATCCATCCAGAATACGCGCCAATGGATGCATCAAAACACTTAACTGACAACATCTTAAATAACCCGCGCGTTCTTGGAGTTGGAGAAATCGGACTGGATTACCATTATGGTGCAGACAATCGCATGGCACAGATTGAATTATTTTTGCAACAGTTGGAAATTGCAAAAAAATACGCCCTGCCCGTTGCAATCCACACGCGCGAAGCAGAAAATGATACTGCAGAAATACTGAACGGCGATGTTGGTGGGGTTATGCATTGCTTTACCAGTTCGTGGAATTTGGCAAAAAAAATGCTGGACCGCGGATTCTTCTTTTCAGCAAGCGGAATTTTGACGTTCAAAAACGCAACCGAGATACGGGAAACATTTGCAAAAATACCGTTGGACAGAATTGTTGTCGAAACCGATGCGCCATACTGTGCGCCCGTTCCATATCGTGGCCAGGTGTGTGAACCAGCAATGGTCGTCCAGACCGCACATGTATTGGCAGAATTAAAAAATATACAGATTGATGAATTGAAATCTGTGTTAATACAGAATGTACAACGCCTGTATCCAAAAATTATTATCTGAATTATACTTCGAAATTATAATTTTTAACCGAGCGAACAATCGCGTTTACCAGTTTATCTTGGTGACTGCTGGATTTTAATAATTTTTCTTCGGCAGGGTTAGACAAATGCCCCAATTCCAACAACGCGCCCGGCACAGTCGAACGCAAAACTGCAAATGGCGCATGACGGACATCAGGCCCAGGCTGCTGCGTTATCGACGCGCGTTTGAATGATTTGGCACAACCGTTGGCGTACTCTTCACTCATTTCTGCGACGGCGTGTTGCTGCAGCGATGATAACGCCATGCGAATATTCTCTTCAAAATCCGCAAAGCCTTCAACCCCAATTTTGTCGGCTGCATTTTCTGCCTCGGCCAGTTTTTTTGCTTCTTCGTCAGACGCCTTGTCAGACAAGGTATATATTGAAAACCCCTTCATCTTGCGCGATGGATTTGCGTTCGCATGCAAGGATATAAATAAATCAGCCCGACGCGATTCTGCGATTTCAGCACGCTGTCCCAATTTCAGATATTGGTCGTCGCTGCGTGTTAGGTATGTTTTGAAACCATTTGAATCCAGCTTGTTTTTTAACTTTTTTGCAACAGATAAAACGACGTCTTTTTCACGGGTTCCACCCTTGCCAATGCATCCGGGATCTTTGCCCCCGTGGCCCGCATCAACAACAATAACGTATTTGCGTGATGCAGTTATAGCAGTCGTAGTGGTGGCAGATGACGTTGTATATGATTCATTTTTGATGGCCGGTGCGGCGCCCGCAACAAAATCCAGAACCAAACGATAATCATTATCCCCATTCGGCGTCAGTACCATTATTCCAGACTTTGGAATCTGAGAAATAGATTTCTTTAACGTCGCAACAATTTGCAAAGTATCACCATTTTGAACCTGGGAAATCGATTTTATCAATCCATCAGAAGCCAAAGTGGCAGACACACCATTATTCACGCCCGTGTTCGTCAGATTTACAACCAGCTGACCCGCAGGGTATGATAAAGAATATGTTGGACGGTTCGCAGTTTCAATCACCAGGCGGGTCTTGTTCCCAGGCTGAACCCCAGTACGCATGGATCGCAACGTGTTACGCGCAGCAAATGCCATGCGCGGCAATAAAAACGCCCCCGCAATGCCAAAACCAGTGATTTTTAAAACGCTGCGTCTGCTGAATTTCATGAACGATATTATATCAAAATTCACAATGTCATTCAAGCAACTTTCAGGAACCAAGTCCAATCGAAGAGAAATTTATTTTTATCGTGTAAGAAAATGTGTCTATTGCCCCTTGAAATGGTTTTATGATTAACTATATGGTGGATAAGCAAATTTTTAAGGAGTAAAAAAATGGGAAAAGTTATTGGTATCGATTTAGGGACGACTAATTCCGCCATGGCATTTATGGACGGAACAGACCCAAAAATTATTGAAAATGCCGAAGGACAACGAACAACACCGTCTGTTGTTGCGTTGACCAGTGGCGGCGAACAGTTGGTCGGTATTACCGCAAAAAACCAGGCGGTAACAAATCCTGAAAATACAATTTATGAAATTAAACGACTGATGGGGTTGCGCTTTGACAGTCCTGCAGTCAAGGAAATTGCAGCGCGCGTTCCATACAAAATTGTTGCCGGGGAAAACGGTGACGCATGGGTTGAAATGGACGGCAAAAAATACGCCCCATCACAGATTTCTGCAATGATTTTGGCAAAATTGAAAAAAGATGCAGAAAATTATCTGGGCGAAACGGTGACAGATGCGGTTATTACGGTTCCAGCGTACTTTAATGATTCACAGCGCCAGGCAACAAAAGACGCGGGACGTATTGCAGGACTAAATGTGTTGCGCATCGTGAACGAACCAACCGCTGCGGCGTTGGCATACGGCCTGGACAAGGGAAAAGACGGTATTATCGCAGTATACGATTTGGGCGGTGGTACATTTGACGTGTCTATCTTGGAAATTGTGGACGGCGTATTTGAAGTAAAATCAACAAACGGCGATACGGCGTTGGGTGGTTCAGACTTTGATGCGCGTATCTTGGAACACTTAATCGCAGAATTCAAAGCCCAGACGGGAATCGACCTGAGCGGCGACAAATTAGCATTGCAGCGTTTAAAAGAAGCCGCAG
Organism: Candidatus Enterousia sp.; assembly: GCA_045614145.1. GTDB lineage: Bacteria > Pseudomonadota > Alphaproteobacteria > Rs-D84 > Rs-D84 > Enterousia. Next base: position 6,945 of record JAZLCH010000006.1, read on the forward strand.
AAAAGGCCAAGATTGAACTGTCTTCTAAGACATCGACAGATATTAACCTGCCGTATTTGACGGCAGATGCAACAGGGCCAAAGCACTTTAACACAACGTTGACACGCGCAAAGCTGGAATCGTTGGTTGCAGATTTGATCGAACGCACGATTGAACCATGTAAAAAGGCCTTGAAAGATGCAGGTTTGGAAAAATCACAGATTAACGAAGTAATCTTGGTCGGTGGTCAGACACGCATGCCAAAGGTTGCAGAAACAGTAAAAGAATTCTTTGGTCGCGAACCACACAAGGGCGTTAACCCAGACGAAGTTGTTGGTATGGGTGCAGCCATTCAGGGTGGCGTTTTAAAAGGCGATGTAAAAGACGTTCTGTTGTTAGACGTGACACCTTTGTCATTGGGTATTGAAACACTGGGCGGTGTGTTTACACGACTGATTGACCGCAACACGACAATTCCAACCAAGAAATCACAGGTGTTTAGTACCGCAGAAGACAACCAGTCAGCTGTGACAATTCGCGTATTCCAGGGCGAACGCGATATGGCGGCAGATAACAAATTGTTGGGCCAGTTTAACCTGGAAGGGATTGCACCTGCACCACGTGGTATGCCACAGATTGAAGTGTCTTTCGACATTGACGCAAATGGTATCGTTCATGTGTCTGCAAAAGATAAAGGCACAGGTAAAGAACAGGCGATTTCTATTAAGTCTGATGGTGGGTTGAGCGAAGATGAAATCAAACGCATGGTTGATGAAGCCGCACAAAATGCCGAAGCAGATAAAAAGAAACGCGAATTGGCCGAAGCGAAAAATACTGCGGAAACAGCCGTGTTCAGTATTGAAAAATCACTGAAAGAACATGGCGACAAAATCAGCGAAGATGAAAAGAAAGCTATTGAAGACGCTAAGAAAGAACTGGCCGATGAATTGGCCAAGGCAGACGCAACAGCAGAATCGCTGAAAGAAAAGACGGATGCATTAACAGAAAAAGCCATGAAGTTAGGCGAAGCGGTCTATAAAGCCGCCCAGGCAGAACAACAGGCAAACACTGATACCGGCGACAAGAAAAATGACGACGGTACAGTTGATGCAGATTTTTCTGAAAAGAAATAAACATAAAAATACTGTGGAATAAAAACGCCCCAAACGGGGCGTTTTTAAATTTGACACAACAGAATACATGCAGTATTATTCTGGGTATGAAAAAACTATTGTTCTGTTTGATGTTTTGCGCCCTGCCCACCATGGCATGTGCATATGTTGACCGAGATTTGGCCGTTCTGCGCATAATGAACAAGGATGCAGGCAAGGTTCAAGAAGTCAATATTCCAGTTGGACAGGAATTTCAATTCGAAAAGATGTTTATAAATGTGCGCTCTTGCAAACAAACTGACCCGTTTCAGGCAGCCGACTTTTTTACATTCTTGGAAATATCAGAACGCGATAAAGGCCAGATTTTTGGCGGATGGATGTCGCGAAATGAACCAGGGCAAAACCCGTTACAGCATCCAGACTATGATGTTTGGTTGGTAAAATGCGAATAAAGGTATATAAAAATTATGAATAAAGATAATGTCGTTGGATATATGCTGGGGAATAAGAATCACGTCGTTGTGCGTGGCGACCAATGGTGCAACGCAGGCACCCCTGTATACATTTGTGCAAACAAGGAGGCAGCACGTGCAATATTAGAAAAATCCCAGCAAAACGCAATGGAACCCGAAAATATTATATGGACAACGATTTATCGCGTACAGGCCACGAATATACAAATATACAAATATGAACACGATTTGATGTGGACAACCCAAGGCAACAAAATTTTTGTTGACGAACCTGTGTTCTATCGCGATGCGCCAAAGATTTCTGAACAGCGTTTGCTTTGCAACGCTGCACGGATACAGGCGCGCGTTCTGAACATGGCACAATCTGATTCCGAGGAGAAGAGAAGATGAATTTTATAAAAAAATATTTCAAGATTTTTATTGGTATTGCTGTTTTAATACTGGTTATCATTGTGTTCTTTTTTGCACAACGCAGTGACACATTGGAAACAGGCACATTGAAAAATTGGCGTGCAGCAACAATTGAACGCAGAATTTCTGCCGCACAAATTATGACGGGCGCGACAGAAAACATTGATATTTTGGTTGCCTGTATCGATAAGATGGCCAGTCTGCCCAACAGTGGCGAAATGGCGGTACGCGATGCCGCGTCTTTGTGCCATACAGGCATAAAATTAAAACCCAGTTTATAAATGCGACGATTTCTGATTGTTTTTTTAGTGGCCGGATGCGTGAACACAACCAGCCAATTGCCCGGCGGCGAGTTTTTAGGCACGCCATACATAGAATCCCCGCTGGGGGAATCTGTGCCGCCGGATTCAGACCCGCTGATACGATTTGATGCGTTCGATTGCACAACGTTTGTAGAAACTGTCATGGCCCATGGCAACAAAGAAAAATTAAATAAAATTCGTTATAAAGACGGAAAAGTTGAATTCTTGAATCGTAATCATTTCATAGAATCTGATTGGTTGTACAATAATTCACAGCGTGTAAAAAATGTCAGTCGTGAATATGCACCAACCGCAATTCGCCACGTTGTTATAGACAAAAAAGCATGGCTGAAAAAAGTTCATAAAATTGATTCTGAGCTTGAAGTGCTTGAAATTAACCTGGAATATATACCATATAAGTATACAGAGCAGATTGTTATTGATAAAACAATGATTGTACTGTTTGTTGCTGACAATCCAAAAATTCGTGATAAGATAGGAACAGATTTAGCCGTTGTGCATATGGGATTTGTCCTGCCAGACGGAACATTACGACACGCATCCAGCGAACGCGGTGCAGTTGTTGATGTTCCATTAACAGAATACTTAAATGCACGTAAACAAAATAAAAGCAATATTGGTATAGCATTGGTGGAAATAAAATGAACGACGAAAAACTAATCCGTATGGATATGGGGGCAATTAAGTCCGGCACACACAGCGACCGCCCAACCCTGTGTTTGGGGATTGAATCGTCATGCGACGAAACATCGGCGGCGGTTGTAGACAGTGACAAAAATATTTTGGCGCATATTATCTATTCACAAATTCCAGAACACCAAAAATTCGGTGGCGTCGTTCCAGAATTAGCTGCCCGCGCGCATATATTGGCAATAGAAGACGTGGTAAAACAAACCCTGGACAAGGCAGGCAAAACAATTGATGATATCAACGTCATTGCTGCAACCGCAGGCCCAGGATTAATCGGTGGCGTCTTGGTCGGATGGATGGCCGCCACAGGCATCGCCCAGGCAACAAAAAAACCACTGGTCGCAGTTAATCATCTGGAAGGACATGCGTTGGTTCCGCGCCTGTGCGCAACAATGGCGGATGGCACAAATGAAAATATATCTGTTGAATTTCCATATTTGCTGATGCTGGCATCAGGTGGCCATTGCCAAATATTGTTGGTGCGCGGTGTCGGACAATATGAAATGATTGGTCAAACATTGGACGACAGCGCAGGCGAAGCATATGACAAAGTTGCCAAGATGCTGGGGTTGGGGTATCCAGGCGGCCCAATTGTTGACAAGCGCGCACAAAGCGGCAATCCACACGCCTTGGCGTTCCCGCGACCATTATGCGACAAGCCAGGCTGTGATTTTTCATTCAGCGGAATTAAAACAGCTGCGCGAACCTTTTTAAATCGCACCAACGAAATATTAACCGATGAATATATCAATGATTTTTGTGCTTCGTTCCAGGCGGCAGTCGTTGACTGTGTAATAAATCGCCTGAATAACGCAATGAAAGATGAACGCGTTTGTGTGGCCAACCCTAAAACACTGGTGGTTGCAGGTGGCGTCGCAAAAAACAGCGCAATTCGTGGTGCAATGGAAAAACTAGCACAAAAAAACAAGATGATTTTTGCTGCACCACCAATGAATCTGTGCACTGACAACGGTGCAATGATTGCATGGGCAGGATTGGAAAATTTTGCCATTGGAAATGTTGTGCACGAACCAATCGCGCCACGCCCACGGTGGCCGTTGACAGAATTATAATTGATAAAAACAGATTGTTATGTTATACTTTTCGCCATGGATGCCAGGAAAGGACAACAATTTGAAGCTGCGACAAAAAAACTGATCGACCAACTGAATACGATGGGGCTGGACAATCGTACACGTATGCAGGCTAAAAATTTTGTTTTACTATTTCGCGACAGTTTTAAGCTTGACAGGGTTAAGCGTGCAACATTTGAGCACACAATAGGCGATGACTTAAAATTGTTTACATATGATTCGGACGGTTTTTGTAAGGCTGCCAGTTGCTCTTTTATAGGATTGATGAACAACCCAAAAGAATGGCGTTTAATGTATATAAATGATATATGGGCATATGGTCCGCATTTTTTTGTTCAACACATTCCCAGCGGTCAACCATTTGATTTGACATATGACCAATATGAACATACTGGTATTAGCATTCCGTATTATATAGGGCGCCCAATTAAAATGAATGGCGACGCAAAGGATACCGCAGCACGTTTTTTAAAATCTGTTGGGATTGACTTCTCACCATTTGTGAACAATAGAAATATAAAAGAGTAAATATTATGCAAAGAACTGAAACAGCAGTGAATAGCGATACCATATTTAGCGTAACAGATGCATCCGCCCTGCTGAAAGGCGTTGTAGAATCAGCATTCCCACGCATAAAAATCCGTGGTGAATTGTCGCAAATTACGCGCGCGACATCGGGACACATGTATATGACGATAAAAGATGCTGGCGCTGCAATTTCTGTTATTATATGGCGCGGAACGCCGGTGGCATTCAAACTGGAAGACGGGTTGGAAGTTATTATCACAGGGCGCTTTACAACGTACCCTGCCCGCAGCAATTACCAAATTGTCGCCAGCGAAATCGAAATGGCGGGCGTTGGCGCGATTCTTAAAATGCTGGAAGAACGTAAACAAAAATTAGCAGCCGAAGGACTGTTTGATGAAAGCAAGAAAAAACCGCTGCCACGACTGCCGCAACGGATTGGTGTCGTAACCAGCCCGACCGGCGCCGCATTCCAAGATATTCAAAACAGATTGCGCGAACGCTTCCCGGTACACGTGCTGCTGTATCCGGCAACCGTCCAGGGGGCAGCCGCCGCTGCCGAAGTCGCAGCAGGGATTGAATATTTTAACAGAATGCGTAATGTCGATGTAATTATTGTTGCACGTGGTGGCGGGTCACTGGAAGACCTGTTGCCATTTTCAGAAGAAATTGTTGTACGCGCGGCCGCGGCCAGCCAAATACCGCTGATTTCAGGCGTTGGTCATGAACCAGATTGGATGTTAATTGATTTTGCGGCTGACCATCGTGCGCCAACACCAACGGGCGCCGCCGAAGCGGTTGTGCCAACAAAACTGGCGTTGATTCAAGAACTGGATAATATGTGGGTTCGATTGTCTGGTAATTTTATGACCCGATTAACAAATGCAAAACAACGGATCGAAACAATTAATATAAAAAGTCCAAAACAAGTCCTTATGGAACACACACAACGTCTGGATGATTTGGGCAGAACAATGAATGTTATAATAGCGTCCAGAATAACAAATGCGCGTCAAAGAATGGAAATCGTTTCCGCGTTCCCAAACATTCTGCAAAATCGCATGTCATCACTGGCCCAAGCATTGAATCATATGGGACAAATGTTAAATTCGCTTAGTTATAAAAGCGTACTGTCGCGCGGTTATGCAATCGTTCGCGATGCTAGTAACAAAATAATCAGCAGAACTGATTCAGGTCGTCCCGCCAGTATTGAATTTGCAGATGGGATATTGCAGATATAAAAGAACCGCCGTTTGGCGGTTTTTCTTTTTGATTATTTGCTGATGCAATGCGCCAATGATTGCGCGACCAGCGACTGTTCCGTCTGGGACATTTCTGATATTGGCACAACATAGCAACGCGCACTGTCGCGAATAACAATCACCTTGGTTCCCTGAGAATATGCACGTTGCATATCGTCCATCTGGGCACTGGTTAAAAATGCATTATCAACAAATACATTCGCAGGATTCATGCCAGCATTGACAACCTGATATGCGGTTTGATAATCATATATTTCTGAACGTGATGTAACGTTCATCCAAATTGACTGATTTGCATATGGATTTTCAGCCGCCGTGCCAGATGTCGGGAATGTCGCCCCCAATGCAACCGCAGCAACAGTCTGCAGATTTGATGGCTGGTTCAAATCTGACGAGTGCGAGACAGTGTTTAATTTCAAATTGTCACCACATGCCAGATTCATGCGATTTGTATAGCCGGCCAACACAGCATCAACAGCAGCCTGCCAATCTGCGCCCTTGTTATTCAATTCCAAAGACACAATCTTTTCAGCCCAACCAAATATATCCGCCCCAACATTACCAGCAGTGGCGAAACGTGTTACCATTTCTGCGCTGCCCCCCGGAATACCTGCGCCACAATAATCAGTCAAGGCGTTGTTTAATTTGCTGTTGGTTTCATTACCATATGCAAGCGCAACCGAGTGGCATGCCATGGCCGCTTCTAATTCTTGGCGACGTTTTAGGCACAAATCAGAATTTGATTTTGACAACTGATTGGCCATGGACGACATAGACAGATACGACATAACTTCCTGTTGAACATATGATGGACACAAATGCGCCGCAGTGTTCATCCCAGATTTACCGTTAACCGTTCCAACACCATATTGCGGCAGTAAAATTTCAGTATCCTTTTGCAGACACAGCAAGGCATAATTGTATAATTCGTTTTCAGATGCATATTGGCATTTTGATTCACGCTGGCCCGGGACAATCGTTACATCACCACAATAATCAGACAAACATGCAAAAATCTTTTGACGGCACGCGGTATCAACGTCAGGCTGTGCAACCATAAAATATGTATTACGTTGGTTCGTTTTATATGCCTGGGCAATGCCTGCATTGCCACGCAAATTTGTGCCCGACGTAGATGGTGCACCAACAATTAAACCACGCCCCTGATTTGGCGCAGCAGTTGTACCAGCAGAAACAGCAAACCCAGCACCAGCAAACAAAAATGTGCCAATAAATCCGAAGACACCAAAGAAATGTTTCATGACATATCCCCTCTCGATACGCAGATTTTATCACAAAGCAAAAAAAAAGGCAAACAATCATTTGCATAAAAAAAATATACTGGTATTATGTCAAACATGATTATAGCAACAGACGTTTTATCACAAATCGCCGACGACATTTCTGCCGTCAGGGGGTTTCTTTGACCCTGAAAATTTAAAATCTCAGATTGAAGAACTGAATACGATTGTTAATGCACCAGATTTATGGAACAATCCGGAAGATGCACGTGCGGTTTTGCAAAAAAAATCAGGGCTGGAAAAAAAGTTAGGCGAACTAGCCGAACTGGAATCCGAATACCAAACATTATCAGAACTGTATGAAATCGCCCCCGATGATGCAGATGTGTTGGATGCAATTGAAAAATTAGGTGACACTGCGCATCGCGCAAAGTTTATCACCCTGTTTCGCGAGCCGGCAGATAACAATGGCGCATTTTTATTTATTCAGGCGGGCGCAGGCGGGACCGAGGCCCAGGATTGGGCCCAAATGCTGTCACGCATGTATGCACGATGGGCTGAACGCCACGGCTTTACAACCGAAGTTATCGAAGAACACGAAGGCGATACAGCAGGAATTAAAAATATCACATATCGTATATCGGGCGAACGTGTGTATGGGTGGCTAAAAAATGAAATTGGGGTTCACAGATTGGTTCGAATTTCGCCTTTTAATGCAAACGGCAAACGTCAAACCAGTTTTGCTTCGGTTGATGTGTGGCCTGATGTTGATGATACGATTGAAATCGAAATTAATGAAAAAGATTTGCGCATTGATACATATCGCGCATCAGGCGCAGGTGGCCAACATGTCAACAAAACAGACAGCGCAGTCCGCATTACACATATACCAACAAATACAGTTGTAACATGCCAAAATGAACGCAGCCAAATTCAAAACCGCGAAATGGCAATGAAAATGCTGCGCAGCAAGTTATATGAATTGGAATTGCAAAAACGGGCCGAGGCCGAGGATGCCGCCAAAGCAGCCCAGAAAAAAATTGAATGGGGCAGCCAAATCAGAAACTATGTCCTGTACCCATATCAACTGGTCAAAGATGTTCGCACAGATGTTGAAAAAACAGATTCTGGGGCGGTTCTGGATGGCGACTTGGATGACTTTATGCTGGCGTCCTTGCAACAGGGATAAGACCACTTGCATTTTATGTGTGAATAATTATAATTGTGACGTTTGCACCCGTGGCTTAATTGGATAGAGCATCGCCCTCCGAAGGCGGGGATTGCGCGTTCGAATCGCGCCGGGTGCGCCAGTTTTTAGATATAAAAAGACCGCCAAATGGCGGTTTCTTATTTTTCTAACTTATTCATTATTCGATTAAGCAGGCGAACAGAACTGTTTGCACAACCGCGACCGCGCCATGTCATGATTTCTGTGCCAGATTTTTGGTCCGCAATCGACATGTTGAAATTCCACCACCAAAACCCATTCAATGCACACCAAATGGGACGAAATGTTTCAGTGCGTTCGGACACCTTGATGATATATTTGGCATCAGCAGGTATTTTTGTTTTATCACGATCAATGGTTTCCGACAGCTCGTTTAATTCAACAGCCCCAACCAATACTGTATAACCACGTTCTTCAAAAACTTCTTTGACAGTACGACGCATAGAATAACCACCACGATCTGCATAAACTGCCGCGCCTGTATCCATCGTGTTTGGTTTTATATGAATGCTGTTGCATGCGGATAGCGCGAACAAAGTACAAACAATAAATAAAAATCGATACATAACCGCCCCTGTTTTTTGACAGATATCAGTCTAGACCACCCAAAATTATAATACAAGGGAAAATATTCCCTTTACTTTAAATGAATTGTGTCCTAGACTGGGACGTGACTGGTATGTTTGCGCATGCCGGTTTAAACAGACGGTGGGTGTTGGCACCTTTATCGGTCGCCGGTACAAGTTAAAAAACTGCACCAGTTGTTCACCCACCATTCAAACACATACAGGATTACAGATTATGAAGCGTATATTTTTTAGATTAATTGCCCTGTTTTTTCCTACGCGTAAAATGCGCGCACGCGTCAGACATCTTGGCGATGATCAACACGCACTGCTAATACAATCTGGTATCGACATGGTAAAAGAAACCATGGATTTTTCTAAACTGCCACCTGCGCATGGTTATTTGCGACTGACCCAACAGATGAATATAAAATTGTTGGCGGCGTTCACGAAATTTTGCGACCTGAACGGCATTGAAAATTTTTTGATTGGCGGGGCAATTATTGGCAAGCTGCGTCATAATGGGCTGATTCCGTGGGATGATGATATTGATATTGCAATTCCTGATCCGCATTGGCACAAACTGGTGGATATATTGCGCAATACAGAACTGGGGGATGATTACTGCATATATTTTGGGACACGTTGGAATATGTTAAAGATATGTCACATGCCAACCGGATTGTTTGTTGATATTTTTAGATTTTCATTGCTAGATTCTGATATAACCTTTGATAATCATCAGGAATATACTAACCGCAAACACGCGTATTCTGTTGCACATACCCAGATGGGATTGAACCTGTATCGTAAACACGCTGTTGATATATTCCCTGGGGATACATTTGAACAAAAAAACGCAAAGATTGACAAGATATTGGAACATGTACGCAAGGAAGAAGACCTGTTTAATAAACATGTACTTGCCGGGCAACAACCGCAGACAGGATGTGGGTTGGCACACTTTTCTGCAGACAGCAAACCAAATGAAGTGTTCCCGTACGCAGTAATTTACCCACTGAAAAAAATTGAATTCGAAGGTTATGAATTTTCATTCCCAAATAATCTGGACGATTATGCATATATTGTATGGGGTGATATATGGTGCTTCCCAGAACAGCTGGTCATGCACCAAAGCGGAAAACCAGATATAAAAAAGTATTTGATAATGCGGCACTTCCTTGAAACACCAGATGAAACGATATTTTCAAGCATGTTCAAAACAAAGGGCAAGTAAGATGACGGTCGGCGTTGTTGTTGGAACGTTTGATATGTTCCATATCGGACATTTGAAGCTGTTGTTGAATGCAATTCAAAATTGTGATTTTTTGATTGCAGGTGTTAACACAGACGCGGTTGTTTTACGTGATAAAAATAAAAAAACAGTAATTCCTGAACAAGATAGATTAGAAATCATACGCAGTATTTTTTGCGTGTCTGAGGCACACCTGGTTACAGACAATGCAGTTCAATTTATTTCTGATTTGTTGTCCCAAGGCAAAAAGATAGACTTCTATTTTCGTGGCAACGAACCCGAGAAACCACATATCTTGGTCGAGAATAAAAAAATCACTGACATGGGGGTGACTGTTGTTCAGTTTCCATATACTAAATCTATTTCATCGTCAAAAATTCGCGAAAGGTTGAATAATGAAAAACGCTAAGATTTCGATTATTACAATTTGTTACAACGCAGACAATTTAGAACGCACATGCGAAAGTATTGTAACACAGGATCGTGATGATTTTGAATGGGTCGTTATCGATGGTGGCAGTTCAGATGAACATCAGAAAATTTTTGATAAATATAAATCGCGAATGGATTATTTTGTGTCAGAACCTGACAAGGGTATTTATGACGCAATGAACAAAGGTATTTTAGCTGCAACTGGCGAATACGTGATATTTATGAATGCCGGTGATTCATTCTATGATACAAATATTCTTAGCCACGTTATGCGCTTTATGGAGACAGATGATTCAGATATTATTTTTGGCGCAGCAAAATGTGATAATGATACAAAAATTGAAAAGCGTGTTATTAGGGTTTTTGACAAAGAAATAAATGATATTTTCTGGTTTGATCGCTGCCCACCGCATCAAGCCATGTTTTATAAACGATCTTTGTTTAGTAATGTTGGTATGTACAGGATGGATTATCGTATTATGAGCGATAAAGTTCAGAATATGCGATTTTATTACGCGGGCGCAAAATATAAATTTATAGACCGTATTATAGCAAATTTTGACACATCTGGTGTGTCAAATAACCCCAAACAAAAATGTCGTCAATATGTTGAAAGGGCACTGTGGCGGCATGAATTTTATCCCGATTTAATGACGCGTTTTAATGTGTATAATATGACAATATCTAACGTATGGTATCGACTATTGCGGATTATTTTTTGTTTTTGGCGCAGCAAAAGGAAACATTATGCATTCAGAAGTAAACATCTGACCAGAATCATCAAAGAAACAAAAAATATATCCAGAAAAGAGATGCATGAAACATTGCGCGAATATTCGCATATATTAAAACCACGGTAAAACCGTGGTTTTTTATTCAGACGGGCCGCACACTTCCCACAATACGCTAAAATCGCTGTTACATATAACACATAAAGTTGTTTGATTTGATGCGCCACCTACTTTTTGTACAATTCTGCCTGTAGATGATTCTACAATTGCGGTCAGATTAGTCGTGTATTCTGTAAACTGCATCTTTATAGGGAACGATAAATAATTTTTCCCATTGTTACATCCAACAACTCCCCCTTGTTCAACCCAGCCTGATTTATATTTTCTATACCAAGTATAGTTATTAGCCGCGGTTGGCATTTGCCATGCAATCACATAATCTGTGCCAGACATATCTGTAACACTGTCAGCACGTGCCATGGTGGTGCCGCCCAGGGTTGAACCATCGTGAACACGTATTGTGTTACAATCTGTATCCATTGTAATTTCTCCGCATACGCCGGTATAGTTATCGTTTTCGGTACTGTTGCCACGTTTAATCTTTAATTTGCGATTGTTATGCGTATTGTTCAGATATTTTTCAATATTAAATCCCGTCAGGCGACGACACATTTCACATGTTATGTCGCGGCGTTCTTGCGGGCTGATTGATTCTTCTATAAAACGCGTAAGAGTGTTCAATAAAACCGTTTTATCATGTGCAGTCATAAAATTTTATCCTTTTTTTATTTTGTCTACACCTGTTGTTTAAATAAAAAAAATCAGACCGCCTGCGCTGTGTCTGATTTGTACGTATTATACCAAAAAATAGCATAAAAATCAAGCATTTTATCGATGACGTTGCAATTCATCAATATGTGCCGCCAAATATGGGTCATACACACCATCAATTGGGCGTAATATGTAATCTATATTCAGTCCCGCACCAGTAAAATCAGCAGGATTACATGTATTACAGGTACGCACAGCGGTATCATTTGGCATGTTTGCACGCGATTTTACCGTATCCATATGATTAATTGGTGGCAAGAAATACGCCACACGAAAATCATACTGGGCATCCAACCCATTTTTTTTGAACCAATCAATTAATTGGCGGGAATATTGAGGCTCGATTACATCATAAATCAAATTTTGCCCCAGATGTTCGTAAATTTCAGTTTCTGGCACGCCATACAGCCATTTTTTATCACCCGGTTTCCATACCGCGCGGTTTACCCACAGGCGCGTTGCCAGGGGCGCAGAATCAAAATACGCTTCGTCACGGAAGAAATACGGCTTGCCTTCGCTTTCGCCGTCACGCATGGGGCGCGTAGTTGCGGAACGCAGATTATAAAACAATCCAGATGGCAGTGTTTTATGAATAAAATATGTTTTGCCACTGCCCGAGAGACCATTACAAAATAACAATGTTTTTTTCATTTTACCACCTTTAAAAATTATACCCCGCGCATGTGGCGGGGCAGATACAATCAGTCTTCCAAGAAACTGCGCAATTTACGTGCACGCGTTGGATGTTTCAGCTTGTTCAATGCCTTTTGTTCAATCTGACGGATACGTTCACGGGTAACGCCGATGTATTCACCAACCTCTTCCAATGTGCTGGTCTTGTTTGTTGACATACCAAAACGCTGGCGCAGGACGGTTTCTTCCTTGGGGTCTAATTCCGACAAGATTTGAGTAACGATTTTACGCAGATTCTTTTGTGCAGCAGACGTAAATGGATTCTTTGCCGTCTCGTCCGCGATAATTTCAATACGCGAACTATCATCTTCGGTGCCAACTGGTGCTTCTAATGAAATTGGTTTCAGATTAACTTTCATCGCCTTGTGAATCTTGTCAACCGGCAGATAGATAATCTTTGACAATTCTTCGGCGGTCGGCTGGCGTCCATATTTATGCATGAATTGACGTGATGCGCGCTGAATCTTGTGTATATTATCAATCATGTGCACAGGAATACGTATTGTACGTGCTTGATCGGCAATACTGCGTGAAATACCCTGTTGAATCCAGTTTGTCGCATAGGTCGAGAATTTGTTCCCTAAGCGATAATCAAATTTATCAACGGCTTTCATCAAACCAATATTTCCGTCCTGAACCAAGTCCGAAAAATCAAGTCCCAGACCACGATTGCTGGATTTTTTTGCAAATTTGATAACCAATCGCAAGTTTGCCTCAATCATTTCGCGTTTGGCACGGGCTGCTTCGGCCTGGCCACGACGAACCAGTTCAACAACCTTTTTATATTCAGCTGTTGGTTGACCGGTTTCAGTAGCAATCGCGGTAATGTCTTCCTGAATTTTCAGAATATCTGCTTCGTGTTTTTTTGCAAATGCACCCCAGGCGGCATTTTTATGCTTGACTAATTTCTTGACCCAGTTGCGGTTCAATTCATTGCCAGTGTATTCAGACAAGAAATCTTCGCGCTTAATCTTGTTCGCCATCGCCAAACGTAACAGTTTGCCTTCCAGCCCCATTAACAACTGATCACGCTTGGTCAACTGTTCCAAAATTTCTGCAACACGGTCATCGTTCAGACGAATTTTACTGACATGTTCAAATAATTCCAGACGCTGTTTGGTGTACTTCTTTTCCAATGCCTCATCCGGCGTATCAGATGTTAACAGATTTTCCAAACGCTTGGCCTGAAGTTTCTGCATGCTATTAAAAATACGTTTTATTTTTGCAAATAAATCCATGACCATTGGCATCAAAGATTCTTCCATAACTGGAATCGGAACACCAGATGTGCCACGGGGCGTATCTTCCTTTTTGATTCCGTCTTCATCGTCATCTAAATCTTCGTCTTCGCTATCATCTGCAACAGATGCATCGGCCAGATCATCTAAATCATCGTCATCCAGGTCGTCAACGTGTTCAACCCCCTTGGATTTTAAAGTTTCAGACAATGCCGCCAGTGATTTTTGTTCGGCATCACTGGAATACATAACTTCCAGATTGACGATATAGCGCAGGCGAATGTCTTCGTTTAACAACTGCTGATACCAATCTAGCATGGCCTGGATTGTCATTGGACTTTCGCACAGACCATAGACCATTAAACGGGATGCTGCCTCGATACGTTGGGCAATTGCAACCTCGCCTGCGGCGGTCAACAGCTGGACAGTGCCAATTTGCTTTAAATACGATTGAACAGAATCTTGGACACCCAGAACCAACGAACCAGTCTGACTGCGTTCTAGCTGTTTTGCATAGTGTTCATAATCATCGTCATTGACATCAACCTGTTCCGCGTCTGCATTTAACAAATTGCGCGTTTTATCACGTGGTTCTTCATCTTCGGTGTCATAGTAACGACTTAAATCCTGGGGATAATTATCTATATCTAATACTTCCAGTCCCAAATCCTGCTGAAAAAAATCTAACACTTCTTCGTGTTCGTCAGATGGAACTTCATCCGCTTCGGTTGCAGCATCAAAATCCATGCGTGACATGTACCCAATTTCCATCGCATTGGATGCTAATTTTTGTAAGTTTTCTGGCAAAGACTCTATCAAAAGTCTTGTTGCTTCGTCCAGTTTTTTCGCCATTTATCAACCCTGCTTTGTGTTTAACAGTTAATAAAAAGTTATTATTTTTTCTTCTTTTTCTTTGGTGCAGCTGCCATTTTCTGGGCCTTGGCCACCGCATCATGGATTGCAGATTCAGACACCAACCCCAGTACAATCGGGCTTTGAATCTGGATAACCGAATAAGACGCATGTGTCTTGTTACGAACAGAAGCAACAGTTGGATTTGTACTGCGCATCAGACGTGCAATCTGGCCGTCAGACAATTCTGGATAATTTCTTACAATCCACAAAATACCACCCAGACGATTTTGACGATGTAATTTTGGCGTATAGCCGACGCCACGCTTGTTCTGTTTCTGTTGCGCATCAACAATTTCTTTGCGCAATGTCAGGCGTGCTGTCGTGTCCGCTTCGCAGCGTTCGATATCTTCGCGCGTAACCTGACCACTTAAAATAGGGTTTAATGGTTGAATTTTATATGTTTCTGCATCAGCAATGCTTTTCACTTCCAGTTCGTGCAAACCGCAGAATTCCGAGATTTGTTCAAATGTTAATGCTGTATTTTCAATTAACCACAAAGCGGTCGATTTTGGCATATATGGATAGTTCATGGAAAATTCCTCTATTGTTAATGGGGGCAATATACACTAATATTGCCCCAATTTCAACAGTTTTTTGTTATTTTTTAGAAAAAACATGCGCCCCCATGTAATTAAACATCGCATTAACCGCATTACATTCTTCTAGATAGTTACTTTGCGCCAGCATAGTCGCCATCGCATCCGTTTCTTGATCCGTCAATGAATATACGTCTTTATCAAGCGCATCTTCGCCTGCAGATTGTTTTGACAATTGATTTGCAGGCACACCCCATGTCTCTTTACTTGGTTTCTGCTTAGCAAATGCGTCTGTCAATTTCATAAAAGATATAATAAATCGGTACTGTTTTGCCCCCATGACAAAAGAATCCAGACTGTCCGACCTTAGATACAGTTCTGAAAATCCGTTATTATCAACAAATTGTAATGTACCACAGGGATTAGTTTTGCCAAAGTGCCTTAACAAGGCAGGTACATATTGATTTATACCCGTCTTATGTTCTATATCTGCAGCGTTCAACAAATCACTGTCGCGCCTTTTTTTATCTATGATTTTAATCAACGAATATGGTGCACCGGAAAACTCGCGCAATTTTATATTGTAAAACGATGCAAAATCTATACAATAGTCTATGACCTGAGTAATATCATTCTTGCGGTGTCCTGGGCACATACGTTCAAATACAGCAACATTTTCTGGGCTGAGTGTTGTTGGGTCCGCGAAAAATGTTTTCAACACTGAATTTTTTAACATTGCATTATTATCTCTTTGGACCCACCCCAGCAAATCATCAAGATTGCCAACAGGCAGATACACATAAACATTATTATTACGAATAAAATTGATTGATTTCTTTGTGCCAGACGCCCAGTATTGCTTTAATAACCCGTCCCCCAATCCTGGCACCTTGATATATCTTTCTATGTCGGCACCATTTAACAACCTACCTTCGCCGTGCGATTTTTCCAGATATTTTATAAAATCTGCGGATTCTTGTCGGTCATAAACCGTTAGTCCATTTGAAATACAATAATCCATCATATATCGCATACAATCATTCGCGGTTCGAAGTATTATATTTGCATCATTTTTCCACGGTCGAACATTTGTTATCTTATATATTTTTGTGTTTAACCGGTCACGTAAAAGCGCCTGATAAAAAAGCGGTTTATATTTTGTTTGTAATAACATTGAAGAATCTGGACACGTGATAACACCGCGCCCAACGTGTGCTAATAAATCACGAGCGTTAAGAATACCGTACTCTTTATCTAAATCATGCTCACTTAATAAAGCACCTTCGGTATATTTTTTGCGTATGTATTTCGTCATTCCGATATCATCCAAGGGGGCCTTTCTGTCATTTGGCAAACGTAAATTATAATACCCTGCAAAATTTAAAATATAATCCAACAAATCTTCTTTGTTTTTTATTTCAGGACGCCCTTTTGTAAAATACATGCGGTCAAAATCAGCAATGTTATGCTCTGCTCGCAGTCTTTTTCCAAAAAGTATTTTTAGCATTTCTTTGTGTAACATGTTTGATAAACCTCTGCTTTACACAAAAATATAGCACATAATAATATTTTGTCAACAAAAATCCCCCCCCATCTTCTTGATGCGGGGGGAGAGATTAGCATTTTTGTTGTTTTATGCCTTTTTAACGATTTTATAACCGTCTTTGCCGTCCAAAACAGTCCAACCAGCGGCATCGATTTCGGTGCGCAGCCGGTCAGCCGTCCCCCAGTCTTTGTTCGCCTTGGCGACCTGTCTTTGTTCCGCTAATTCGACAATTTCTGATGGAGCGCTTTCGCTTTCCAACGCAATCAATTTTTTTGCACGATCGATGAATTGCAGCCCCAATAAATCATCAACGAAATGCACCAATGCGATCTTGGTTGGATTGTCAACGTCATTTGATTTAATAAAATCTTGTAACAACACCAATACAGATGCAGTTTTCAAGTTATCAGACATAGCAGCAACCATATCATCATGCCATTTGTTATATATTTCCTGATTTATTATCTGACCGTCTGCCCCCATCAAATCTGCAACACGACGCACCAGGTTCGCATAGCTTTTTGCTGTTGCATCCATTGTTTCCCATGAAAACGCCAACTGAGACTGATAATGCCCCATTGCAACAAAATAACGATATACCATTGGATCATATCCACGGCTGCGCACAGCGTCCATCCCTAAAAATTCACCTTTGGATTTAGCCATTTTTTCGCCAGATTTATCCAGCAAGAAACTGTAATGCAGCCATATGTTCACCCATGGCGCGCCCGTAATTGGTTCGCTTTGCGCAATTTCGTTCGCATGATGCACACGCGACAAATCTTCGCCACCAGTATGAATATCAAAATGCTGGCCCAGTAATTTCATGCTCATCGCACTGCATTCTGCATGCCAACCAGGGAATCCAACACCCCACGGGCTGTCCCATTCCATTTGACGTTTTACATCTGTTGGTGAAAATTTCCATAAGGCAAAATCCGTTGGATTGCGCTTAGCATCATTATAGTCAACGCGTGCGCCTGCGCGATTGCCAGACAAAGAACCACCAGTTAACGCACCGTACGCAGCAAATTTAGATGTGTCATAATAAATGCCATCTCCTGGTATTTCATATGTAAAACCCAGTTCTTCCAGTTTTTTTACTAGCTCAATCTGTTCGGCAATATAATCCGTGGCATGCGGCATCACCGTTGGCGCAATCATGTTCAAATCGTTGAAGTCGCGTAAAAATTCATCTTTATAGAATTTTGCGATATCCCAAACAGACTTATTTTCACGGGCCGCCCCTTTTTCCATCTTATCTTCGCCAGAATCATCTTCGTCATTGGTTAAATGCCCGACATCTGTGATGTTCATTACATGACGAACATCATATCCATTTGCCAAAAACATGCGTTTTAAAAAATCATTGTGCATAAATGTGCGCAAATTTCCCAGGTGTGTATAATGATAAACCGTTGGCCCACATGAATAAAAGCCAACCTTGCCTTCTGTGAGTGGTTTAAATTCTTCAAGGTGGCGGGTCAAAGTATTATATAATTTTATCGTCATGGTATGTTTCTTCCTTATCCAGTTTATGTTGTATGATTTTATAGAGTCTTTGAGAAAAAGCAAACAAATCTGTTTGCAAAATACAGCCTAGCGACAACAGTAAAAATTGATAAAGCGTATTGTCATGTCTGTATTATGACACAGATTCCCAGTCAAGCGCAATAAAAAATCGCCCTAAAAGGCGATTTTTATATTACATCCCCAACAGGTCTTCGTATAATTTAATCGTATCACGCGCCATTTTCTTTGCAGTATAACGTTCTTTGTAACGCGCATATGCCAGGATACCTAATTTAGTACGCAGTGTCGGTGTTTCCATAACACGTATCATCTGACGCGCGTATTCGTCTGTATCTAATTCACCTTTTTCATTACTGCGAACAATTATTGCAGCTTTGCCAAACATTTCAACCAGACCTGCGGCATCACTGCTGATAATTGGCATGTCGTATGCCATTGCCTCAATCCCGGCGAAAGAACATGCCTCAGAATACGACGCAAATAATGCACAATCGCACATTTCATAATATTTTTTGATATCTTCTGGGTTTTCCAACAACCCAATCTTGGTAATTGGCAGACCTTCGATTTTTTCAAAAATTTTATCGTCTGGCGCAAAACCACCAACAACAATAACTTCTATTTTATGTGTTTCTGCGACCTTTTTAATTGCCGGAATGATACGCTCCATCCCCTTGTGACCGCCCCAACCGTGCGCAAACAAGAAACGAAATACACCGTCTTTTGGTTTCGCCTTTAGGTTAACCTTTGGGATATCGATACCATTATATATAACCGTATGCGGCTGTTTATTCTTGACCCCGTCCAAGAATTCGCGACCGTGTTCACAGACCAATATTACATGATCCATGTTGAAAAACGCGTTGTTTGGCGGAAATTTCCCGTCACTGCCACGTGAACGATGCGGCAGACAATGCAAAACACCAACCGTTTTTGCATAAAAACGCGAACGCAAAGAATACGCCAAACCTTCAAACCCCAGACAATTACTTTTGATAATTAAATTTTCCATCTGTGCAACCTTGGGGCCGATATAGGCAATCACCGCCTCGAACAAGACAGAACCAGGAAATCCCGTTGGATGATAGACAGAAATTTCATCGCCATTTTGTTTAATGGTCAATTCTTTAAATTCTGGCGACCAATAGAATATGATACGCATCGTCTTGATGTGCTCGGGCATTTGCGCCGACAAAATACTTAAATAACGTTCAATACCAGACTGAAACCGCGCATCGCGTCCGTCAATTTCAATAATATTAATTATTTTTTTCTTTTTCATGATACCCTTCCGTATATTTCTGTCAGGCTGTCATTATAGGAATGTGTTTTTTCTTTTGCAAGCATATTTTAATATCAAAAACCGCCGTTTTGGCGGTTTTCATATTATTCTGTTACCACAGGCATGGGCTGAGGCATTTCTGGCGCCGCAGGCTGGGGCATGTTTGATTTATTTTTACGAAACATTTTACGTGCCGCACGAAATTCTTTACGATTCACACAACCATCTTTATCAATGTCCATAACAGGTAACATTTCTGCCATCTTTGGGCATTTTACAACCAAGCAGCCATTTTCAAATTCTGGACGTGGTGCCATTTTGCCACGTTTGTTCATCGGACAAAATTTGGCAGCAGCAAACCCCATGGCAAATATAATCAAAAACACAATTAATTTTTTTACAAAACGACCAAAAGTACATTTTTTGTGTCCGCAATGTCCATGACATGCACAACCGTGCGAACAGGCGCATTCATGCGAACAGGCACATTCATGCGTCTCAACAACAGCAACCGGCGCAACTTTCTTTACAGCAGCTTTTTTAACAACGGGTTTAGAAATTGTTTTTTTTGCAACAGTTTTTTTTGTTGCAGGTTTTTTATTCGATTTTTCTGCCATTTGTCCTTCCTTTTTTGTTTGACGGTTTCATTTTATAAAAAAGATAAAAATATGTAAAGAAAAAATTCAAAAAAAATCCCCCAAATTTGGGGGAACAAATCAAAACCAAAGGTTTAGTTCAATGCATCTTTCAATGCTTTACCTGGTTTGAATTTAGGCTGAGTAGAAGCAGCGATTTTGATTGCTTCGCCTGTCTGTGGGTTGCGACCTGTTGTTGCCTTGCGTTTTGCAGTTGCAAATGTGCCAAAACCAACCAAGCGAACTTCGCCTTTTTTCTTTAAAACTTTTGTGACTGTGTTGATAAATGCATCCAAGCAGCCTGCTGCTGTTGCCTTGGTAACATCTACTTCGTTTGCAATTGCTTCTATCAATTGTTGTTTGTTCATGTGTTTCTCCTTTCATAGAATTTTTAAAGGTGTCCCGCAGTTCCAATGGACTTTTCCTGTACTGCTTGTTCGAATCGTAAAGAAATCTGCGCTTTAAGTCAAGACAATAATTAAAAATCCCCAGATTTTTGCATTTTTTACGTCATACAATATAAAAAAAACGCGAAATCAGCGCTCTTTATCGATAAACTGCACTGGCACGTACTGCCTGTCTGCCGGGCGTATTGTTATCGCAAAGCACCCAATTTCCAGGCGCACCCACCAAATGTACCGTACGGTAATAATTCGGCGTTGCCATCAACATTGAAATAATCACAACAGCCCAAAACAGTAACTTGGTAAATGCCCATGGGGTCTTGAACGCATCACGAACAAATTTATCTTTTAACAAATTTTGATACAGCGCCCAGCCCCATGTAAACAGCAAAATAATTAATGAAAAAAAGAACCCGATTATCAGCGGACGTTTAAACATTGCAAAACCAACCGACAACCCGTCCCACAGACCACTGGCCGCGGGACAAACATATAACGCGTTCGGGGCATTTACAGCCGATACAGCAACCGTTTCATTCGGCCCAAGATTTATATTAAAGGCCGTCATTAATATGATTGATGTCAATAAAATAATGGCAAACATCATTGTTGGTTTCATGATTAATTATCCCCCCGTGCCTTTGCATTATATCATAAAAAACTATGTGATTGCAATTTATGAAATTTTTATATAACATTCAACTATGTTTGCATGCAAATCGCGTATTATTGTCGGACTGACCACATTTTATAGTGAAAACCTGATGATATCTTTATCGGGATTGGCACGGTTGGGCAAACGCGCAATATTAATTATTCATAATGATAATCCGCAGACCAAGGTTACAAAACGCGACGTGCGTCGTATGGGGTATGACGGCGATGTACATATCATAAATTCAGGGTATAATGTTGGTTTGCTGCGCGCACGTCTGGCAATTATAGACTATGTAAAGAAACACAGAATCAACTCAGATTGGTTTGTGTTTGTGAATGACGATGATGTTTTATTAAATCTGGACATTCCGAATGTTGGGCAAAATCATTTTGCAATTATACAAAACATGGCGGTTGTGCGGACGCGCTTGATTGACGTTTTGCGAATTATAAAGAATCCGGATAATTTTACAATTGATGACGAAAACATATATATGGTGCGCCCACATATTGGAATTATTGGCACACTGGTGCGTATGGATTATATTTTTAAGCTGGCTGATATATTACAGTCTGCATCGGTGGCGATATCAGACATTGATGAATCCCTGGGGTTCCGTCCACCTGTTGATATGATGATGTGGTCTGCACTAAATATTATTGCACGGAACGACAATGATACAATCAGTCCCATATATATGGACACTGTCAATTATATTGCAATAGATATCGATAACGTTACCACGAAATATGGCATGTTGCTTCAGCCAGAAAAAAATCCACACCAGCAAATTATGTCCGCAATTGCAAAGTACGATACGGCGATACATGCCGCATTGACAAATAATGAATCTGCAGCCAAGGCCGCCCCGGCGGGGCAAGAATTAGACGCAGAATAAATTTTCAAAAAACGTAAATATATGATTGAAACATACGCGGAATATTTATACAATGACCGCAAAAATTAACCTAAGGGACAAAGAATATGACATACAACGAAATCAGAAAGGCTTTCCTGGAATACTTTGAATCCAAAGGGCACAAGATTGTGCCATCTGCATCACTAATTCCAAACGATCCAACGTTACTGTTTACGGTCGCAGGTATGGTTCCATGGAAGGGAATATTACAAGGTACGGAACCTGCGTTTGCACCACGTGTCGCAGATGTGCAAAAATGTATCCGCGCAGGTGGCAAACATAACGACCTGGAAGACGTCGGTTTCGATGGACGCCATCATACTTTTTTTGAAATGATGGGGAACTGGTCTTTTGGTGACTATTTTAAAGAGGGCGCAATTGAAATGTCTTGGGAATTATTGACCAAGGTATTTAAACTGGACCCAAATCGTATTGTCGTCACAACACACTTCAGCGATGACGAAGCGGCAAAAATATGGAAAAAGGTTGCAGGCAAGGATGCAATTCTGCTGGGAGACAAAGATAATTGGTGGTCAGCAGGCGAAACCGGTCCATGCGGTCCGTGTACAGAAATGCACTATGACATGGGGGAAAATTTACCGGGCGGCATGCCAGGCAGCGCAGATGAAGACGGCGGTCGTTGGGTTGAAATATGGAACGATGTGTTTATGCAATATGACCGTGACGCAAACGGTAATTTAACGCCACTGCCAAAGCAGAACGTTGATACCGGTGCAGGTCTGGAACGTGTTGCCGCAATTTTACAAGGAAAAACAGATAACTATGACACAGATTTGTTTGTAAATTTGAAACACGCGGTCAGTGATATTACCGGCGTTGCAGAAACACCAGAAAATATCGCCAGCTTTAAGGTTATAACAGACCATTTGCGCAGCGTAGGCTTTGCAATTGCAGATGGTGTTTTGCCATCTAATTCAGACCGCGGGTATGTTATCCGTCGTATTCTGCGCCGTGCAATGCGTCATGGGCAAATATTGGGACATCGTGGGGCGTTGCTGTCAAAATTATACCCTGCCCTGATTACAGAAATGGGCGATGCGTACCCGGAATTAGCACGCGAGCAAGGACGTGTTATCGAAATCATTCAAAATGAAGAAAACGCGTTTGCGGATATGTTACAAAATGGCATGAAGTTATTGGAAAATGAAATCCCAAAACTGAATAACAATATGTTGCCAGGCGACGTCGCATTTAAGCTGTTTGATACATACGGATTTCCATTGGATTTAACCCAAATGATTTTGCGCGACAAAAATATTGATGTTGATGTGGCGGGATTTGAACGCGCAATGACCGAACAAAAAGAACGCAGCCGTGCCAACACCAAGGGAACGCGTATATTCTGGGAATCACAAACAGAATTGACCGATACAGACGACACAGCAAAGTACGCACCAACCGACATGGAATCGCGCGTATTATCAATTCTGCGAAATGGTGAATTTGTAGAAAACGCAACCGCAGGGGACGAGGTTGAAATCGCGCTGGACAAAACTACGTTCTATGGCACCCAAGGTGGCCAGGTTGGCGACAGTGGCGAATTAAAGCGCGGCAATGAATCCATTATGAATGTGTCTGAGGCAGCACGCGCAAACAACATCGTTATACACAAAGGAACATTGGTGGCAGATGTTAAAGTCGGGGACAATGTTCGTCCTGTGATTAATGAAAATATCCGCCAACAAACGGCACGCGCACACACCGCAACGCACCTGTTACAGGCCGCGCTGCGCAGCGTGTTAAATGAAGATGTGGAACAACGCGGTTCTAAGGTCAGTCCGGATTCTGTTCGTTTTGACTTTTCATTCGGGCGCGCAATGACAGCCGAAGAAAAACAGGCGGTTGAAGACCTGGTAAACAAATGGATTGAAATGGACATGACCGTTCTGCATGAAGAAATGTCGATGGATGATGCTGTAAAACGTGGCGCAATGGCGCTGTTTGGCGAAAAGTATGGCGATACGGTTAAGGTTATCACCGCCGGCGACGTTTCATGCGAACTGTGTGGTGGAACACATATCAATCATACAGGCGAAATATTAAAGGCGCGGATAAACAAAGAAAAATCTATCAGCAGCGGCATCCGACGCATCACAATGTCGGTCGGAACACTGGCTGAATAAACAATCTCCCCCTGTTTGGGGGATTTTTGTTTGGCAAATTGAAATTTTTATCTTGCATGATTTCCGAAATAGTATATAATGGGCGCCGTGGGTTAGTAGCTCAGTTGGTTAGAGCGGAGCGCTCATAACGCTTTGGTCGTGGGTTCAAGTCCTACCTAACCCACCAAAATTTAAAAATCCGTCCGTTTGGATGGATTTTTTTATTTCATGTGATAAAATTTACATCATGACGAAATTTGATGTTATCATTATTGGTGCAGGTGCAGCAGGACTGGTGGCGGCGGGGGCGGCCGTCCGGCGTGGTCGCAGCGTTGCAGTATTAGATATGGGACCACAACCTGGACGCAAAATTATGGTATCAGGCGGTGGGAAATGTAATATTACAAATACCGCTGCATCACGTGATAGATATTTTGGAAAAAATCCCGACTTTGTTCGTGGCGCGTTAAGTCGCAGGTCCGCACAAGACATTCTGGACTGGGCCAGATTACACAATATAAAACTGTACGAAAAAACACCCGGACGATATTTTTGTAGTGATGGCGCAGCCGTTGTACTGGATGCGCTAATGCACGATGCAACGGGCGCAAAATTCTTTTATAACACAGAAATTTCATCCATCCAGAAAAAGAACGGTGTTTTCATTGTAAATGAAATGCAATCTGAATCCGTCATTCTGGCAACAGGTGGGGTTTCTTTTGCGGCGCTGGGGGTGTCAGATACGGGATACAAAATCGCAAAATCTTTTGGACACAAAATTATATCGCCCCGCCCAGGGCTGTGCGCGTTATCGATTACAGACTGGAATTCAAATTTAGCAGGCGTATCCATACCAGCACAAATAACAATTGGTAAAAAAAACATTTCTGATTCATTGTTGTTTACGCATTTTGGCATTGGCGGCCCGTTGGCATATCGCATTAGTCTGCACAACATTCAAAATGGAATAAAATTAAATCTGTGCCCGAATGTCGACCTAATCGCGTTACTTAAAACAGCCAAGCAGCAAATGGGGCGACGTACGTTAACGAATGTACTGGCCACATGCATGCCAGCCAGAATCGCAAAGTGGATTGCACATGACGACGCACGAAACATTGCAGATATTCGTGATTCAGAACTGATTACAGTTGCACAAAACGCCACAGAATTGTTTATCCCTGGCGACAGGATAGGATATCATTCTATGGCCAGCGCCGAGGTAACATATGGCGGCGTTGATACGTGCGATATCTCGTCCAAGACGATGGAATCAAAACTGTGCCCAGGTTTATTTTTTGCCGGAGAAGTTATTGATATAACCGGCGATTTGGGCGGATTTAATCTGCAATGGGCATGGGCCAGCGGATTTGTCGCAGGCGAAAACGCCTAGAGAATTCATACCTATGACAAAATAACAGAAAAATATATATCCTGGGTTCCAGTTATACCAGGAGTTTATATCATGCAATATTCAATATGGAACGAAACAAAAAAACCTGTCGGGATTGTTCAATTTATACACGATTCTGATTGGCCCCAGGCACGTTACCATGACTTTATAAGATATCTGAACGCGAACAGATATATTGTGTGTGATTCTGATATAAAAAACGCACAAGATTTAACAAGTATGCCTTACGACCTGCCGGTTTTTCTGATTGGGGTGGGACGCGGCGGTAAAATCGTACAGAAAATATCGTGCAAAAATAAAAAATATACAGGTGCAATATCTGTAATGGCACACAGGCCAATGCTAAATTTTTTTGCCGGAATTTTACACCGCCGGGACACGGCACCGCAAATACCACTGATGATTATCGGCGGATGGTCGGCATTGCGACAAATAAATGCATATTCTGCAATTAATACAAATGAAGAGTGCGATTTTAACAATATAAACTTACTAATCTATCCTGAAATTCGCCCAAACACAGCGTTCAGCATTGCAAAAAATGATATAATCGTCTTTTTAAACAAGACCCTGGGCAGATTCTGATGTAACAATTAATTTTACACTTAATACATTTTTATTTGCATTCATTTCAACTGTTTGTTAGAATAGCATTGTCGTGATAGATTATCACGGTGGGGTGTCGAAACCCGTACGAAGGCGTCCGAAGTTTGGACGAAAAACATCTCCAACCATCAGGTTGGAGGGTTGGTGGAATATATCGAATACACCACACTATTCTTTCGTATAGTTTCGAACCTCCAACCGCTGTTGATTTATCAATGCGGTTTTTTTGTTATGGTGATGTGGCCAAATGACAGTCCACCGATGATTGTCGTGCGCTCTTATTCTTACACATGGTCGCATCACCACCAATATAGAAAGACGGGAGAGATTATAAAATGCAGGCTGATGCGAAAAAGTTTATGATAACCATATCACTGTGCGCCATGTTGGCGGTAAATCCAGTATTGGCAACCGCACCAGAGAATGACGAAGATTTGGGCAATGTACATGAAGTGTACGTTGAGTCAAGCCTGAACAAGGCAACAAATGGTATTGCGAGTGTTGGCTATGTAAACCGTATGGTTGATGCGGCAGGTGGTGCTGCGACACGCGCCGAAGAGCATGCAGCGGCGGCGGGCGAATATGCGATTGCGGCGGGCGAGTCAGCAGACGCAGCCCAGACAGCAGCAGGCGAGGCCAAGGAAGCATTGAGCGGTAAAGTTAATGTCGCACAGGGTGCTGGTAATAAGAACAAGGCCATGGTGACGAACGCAGATGGCACGGTCTATCCGGGGTATATTTCTAATGATATGATATCCACTAGTACTATAAATGCCGACAGGCTGAACATTTCAGGAACTTTGAATGGCAATCCTGGTGTACTGATGGGCGCTATTGTTACAGATACCTTTGTTGATGGTTCTGGGAACACTCATACCTCAACGGGGGTTGCGTTGAAATGGCTGGGAAGTCAGGGGCTGGGTGTGTTGGTCTCTTCTACTGGTGATTTGAAATGGCAGTCTTTGTCTGGTAATTCATTGGTGGTTACCGATGGTTCAGGAAATCTGACCACTTTATCTGGTGATGGCTATTTTCGAAGTGTACGAGATACAAGTGGAAATTTGTCGTTTGGGTTTGACGAATTGTCTTTTTATGATATTGCAGTAGAAGATAGTTTAACAGGAGATGCGGTTTTGATGCTGAAAAATGGTAAGTTCAACTATGATGTCTATAGTTATGGTGCGTATCCGAATACGGTGTTAACACGAATGCCTGATGGTACAATTGGTTGGCAAAAGGTTAAAACGCAAAATACAGACGCCGTTATTGGTGCAGTTCCGGTTGGCAGCAAAGATTCAACAACATACGGCGCATTTTGGATAGAGTAATACTTGCCACTTTAAAAATCCCCCGGATGGGGGATTTTTATTGGGAACTACATCATTCCCGGCATGGCGCCCGGCATCTGTGGGGCGGATGGCTTATCTTCGGGGATTTCGGTCATTACCGCGCCGGTTGTCAACATAACACCTGCCGTGGATGCCGCCGCAGATATGGCCGTCTTTACAACCTTGGCTGGGTCAATAATGCCCGCTGCCATCATATCAACATATTCACCGGTCTGGGCATTATAACCAAAGTTATATTCAGTTGATTCCATAACCTTGCCTACGACGATTTCGCCAGATACGCCCGCATTTTCGGCAATTTGGGCGCATGGCGCAACAATTGCACGGCGAACAATATCAATGCCGACGTTTTGATCATTATTTGCACCATGCAGTTTTTCCAGCGCACGCACCGCACGAACCAGTGCAACACCACCACCGGCAACAATGCCTTCGGCGACAGCGGCGCGGGTTGCGGCCAACGCGTCGTCAACACGGTCTTTCTTTTCTTTTACTTCAACCTCGGTCATGCCGCCAACCTTGATAACGGCAACGCCGCCAACCAATTTTGCCAATCTTTCTGACAGCTTTTCACGGTCATAATCACTGGTTGTTGTTGCGATTGCATTTCGAATTTCATCTGCGCGTGCGGCAATTGCATTTTTGTCCCCTGCCCCATGTGCCAGCAGTGTCGAATCCTTAGAAACAACAACTTTTTTCGCAGTTCCCAGCACCGCAGGTGTGATATTTTCAAACGTCATGCCCATATCATCGCTGATTACTGTTGCACCGGTTACGATTGCAATATCTTTTAACATTTCTTTGCGACGATCGCCAAAGCCGGGGGCCTTGACCGCGCAAACCTTTAGACCGCCACGCAGACGGTTCAAGACCAATGTCGCCAACGCTTCGGATTCGACATCTTCGGCAATGATTAATAACGGTTTGCCAGATTGTGCAATCGGTTCCAAAATTGGCAACAGCGCCTGCAGCCCTGTGATTTTCTTTTCAGAAACCAGGATTTGTGCGCCATCCAGTTCAGCTAACATTTTTTCACTGTTGGTGACGAAATATGGTGACATAAAGCCCTGGTCAAATTGCATACCTTCGACCACATCAATTTCTGTGTCCAGACCTTTGGCCTCTTCGACGGTAATAACACCTTCTTGGCCGACGCGCGCCATCGCATTTGCAATTTTTTCGCCAATGTCAGAATCAGAATTTGCAGAAATGGTTGCAACCTGGGCGATTTCAGACGAATCTTTGACCGGACGGGCATGCGCATCAATGTCTGCGACAACCGCATTTACCGCCATGTCAATGCCACGCTTGACATCCATTGGGTTCATGCCAGCCGCGATTACACGACGACCTTCGCGAATTAACTTTTGCGCCAATACGGTTGCAGTGGTTGTGCCGTCACCAGCATCGTCGCCGGCTTTTTTCGCAACCTCTTGCACCATGCGGGCGCCAATGTTTTCGCCCGGGTCTTTTAACGATACCGCGCGGGCAACGGTCACACCGTCTTTGGTCGCGACCGGCGCACCATACGATTTTTCAATTACGACCGTGCGCCCCTTAGGCCCCATGGTGATTTTTACAGCGTTTGCCAATTTATCAACACCCGCTGCCAATTTATCTGTATCAAAAACAATTTCTTTTGCCATTTTATAATCCCTTATTCAATAATTCCTAGAATATCTGTTTCTTTGATTAAAACATAGTCACGACCTTCTAACTTAATCTCGTTCGCAGATGACGCCCATTTCGCAAATAAAACAACATCGTTTTCTTTGACTGCAACTGGGATTAATTTGTCGCCGCTATATATACCAGCACCAGCGGCAATCACACGGCCGCGAACCGGTTTTTCACGCGCATTATCCGGGATAATAATTCCGCCAGCGGTAATATTTTCTTCTTCCAGCCTTTCCAGCAGAACATAATTATGCAGTGGTTTAAACATTCATATACTCCTTTGATAAACCTGTACAGGTGATATAGTCTGAAAATTATTGATTTCAAGTCTGTATTTTAATATGCTGGGACAGAAACACAAGGGGAATAAAAAGATGTACGATTCAAATAATGTCTTTGCAAAAATGATACGCGGAGAAATTCCAACAAACAAGATTTTTGAAAATGATTACGCAATGAGTTTCCATGATATTAATCCTATGTTTGAAACACATGCGTTGGTTATACCCAAGGGACCATATCAGAACATACTGGATTTCGCAAAAAATGCCACCCTAGATGAACAGACAGGATTCTGGGAATGCTTTGCAAAAACGGCAGACAGACTGGGCATTGAGTGCGAATTTAACTGTCTGGCAAATGCAGGGGCGGACGCACCGTTTGTAAAGCAATCTGTATTTCATTTTCATCTGCACCTGGTTGCGGGCACAAAAACCGCAGCGTTCAAAAACTTAATTGCCGAGATTGAGCAATAATCATGCGCATAAATGTTCGTGTTATTCCGCGTGCCAAACTTAATCGGGTTGAGGTTCAGCCCGATGGCACGGTGCGCGTGCATACAACAACCGCCCCCACAGATGGCAAAGCAACAAATGACGTGATAAAAATGCTGGCCGAACATTATGGCGTTCCAAAGACCAGCATTAAATTGGTTCGTGGCGCGACTTCGCGCGATAAAGTATTTGAGATTTAATATTTCAAAATTTGTTTCTTTAATTCTGCAACTGTATCTGCGTGGAATATGTTATAGTTATCGGTTTTGACAATAAAACCATTCTTTTTCATATGCTTAATCAAACGTGTCAACTGATTCCAAAAACCATTTGTATTTAAAAAGAACAACGGTTTGTCTGTTTCGCCAATCTGTTGCATTGTTAGAATATCTGTTAATTCATTCAATGTGCCAATGCCACCCGGCAGAATAATAAACGCATCAGATTCGTCAAACATGATTTGCTTGCGTTCGTTTACGCCGTCTACAACCTGGACATCGATTTCTTCGTGGGCGGGTTCTTGCATCGCGATTACATCATCGGTTGAAACACCGATAACCGTCCCGCCGTTTTTCAGCGCTGCCGTCGCCACCGTCCCCATCAACCCAACATCACCACCACCAAAAACCATGCGAATCCCATTCTTGGCCAGCATACGACCAACCGCCACCGCGTCACGCCGAAACTGGGGGTCGGTTCCCATTTGATGACCACAATAGACCGCAATAGACTTTAAATTAGCAGACATTCTTTTTCCCTTTATTTTTGTGAATTATAACATAAAATAGCATCATAATGAATGAAAAGTTTTTGAATTTTATTTGCGCGTATTCCGACAAACCTGTTGCTGTTGCGGTCAGTGGTGGCGTCGATTCGATTTGCCTGTTACACTGGTTGGTGGCGCAGAAGATGAATATCACTGCGTTGCATGTACATCATCATCTGCGCGATGCCGCCGATACTGAGGCACAGTATGTCGCAGACACATGCAAACAGCTGGGTATTCCGTATCAGATATTTCATTGGGAACATAACAATCACCCCACTGGTATCGAAGCCGCTGCACGCACCGCACGATATAAGTTTATGACCGATTTTTGCCGTGATAACGAAATCGGTATTCTGATGGTGGCACACCAGGCAGATGACCAAATTGAAACATTCTTGATGAATCTGGGGCGTGGCAGTGGGGTGAGCGGACTGGCCGCAATGCGCGACATTTCATATCGCGACGGAATTAAAATTGTGCGGCCTTTGTTGCGGGTATTTCGACGCGAATTAGTTGAATACTGTGATGCGAATAATATCAAATATTTTTCAGACGAAATGAATTTTGACGATAAATACACACGTGTAAAAATTCGTCAGAACCGGCATTTGTTATCAGACAAACTGGGCATAAGCGATGAACGCATTCTGTTGGCGATTGAAAACCTGGGGCGGGCGCGCGATGCGTTGGATGGCGATGTTGGGGCGCGTGTAAAATCTGTGATGTATGATGGATATGCTTTGTTTGGGGATTCTTTTCTATTTGACGTGCCACGTGACATTGGGCTAAAGTGTTTGGGCATGTTGATTCAAATTATCGGGGGGGATGATTATCAGCCACGCTTGAATTCGTTAATATTTGCACTAAGTAAACTGCAGTCTGATTGCAAATTTACATTGGGGCATTGCACAATTCGGCGACATAAAAATCAGATATTAATCGTTCCCGAAGGCGCAAAAACAAGTATCAGGAAGAAAAATGAAAAACTTAAAAGACTTCAAAAAATCAAACAAAAACAATAATCAAAATGTGAAAAAACGTGATGTTGCGTCGTGGGCATTAACAATATTTGCCGCGCTGTTTATCGCAATGATTGGACGCGTGTTTATATATGGTGGCACAACGCCTGTTATGCCGGGCGCGCAAAGTGCGAATATTTCACGGCCGATTGAACTGTCTTTTTCAGACGTTCTGCGTCGTGCAGACGAAATCAAGACAATGACCGTCAACGGAAATAATGCGACCGGAACATTGGCAGATGGCACAAAATACAAAGCTACAATTACATACGACCCAGAAATGCTGGCGAAACTGGCCGATACGGGTACTGCCATTACAATTGACACGTCACGTGGTTGGTTTGATACCATTGCAACGTTTGCGCCATTGGCGTTGACGTTGTTATTTATATTCTGGATTTTGCGTGGCTTTCGTCGTGGGGGCGCAGCCGGCGGAATCAGTCGCAGTCTGATTGGCCAAAACCCAACAAAAATCGCAACAGGCAAACCCAAAACCACGTTCAAAGATGTCGCAGGCATCGATTCTGAAAAACAAGAACTGGCTGAAATTGTGGATTTCTTGAAAAACAAAGATAAATACAAATCACTGGGGGCGCGCGTGCCACGCGGGGTGCTGCTGTCGGGTCAGCCGGGTACAGGTAAAACATTGTTGGCACGTGCAATCGCAGGCGAAGCAAATGTTCCGTTCTTTGCGGCATCAGGGTCTGACTTTTCAGGCATTATCGTTGGATTGGGGGTCGCAAAAATCAAAGAAATATTTGAAATGGCAAAACGTAATGCACCATGCATCTTGTTCATTGATGAAATTGACGCAATTGGGCAAAAGCGTTCAACACATTCATATAATGACCAAGACCGTGAACAAACCTTGAATCAGTTGCTGATTGAAATGGACGGTTTTGCAAATGACACAGGCATTATCGTTATTGGCGCAACAAACCGCGCAGATATGCTGGACGCGGCATTGCTGCGCCCAGGACGCTTTGACCGCCAGGTTTATATTGAATTACCTGACATGGCGGGACGTCGCGAAATCTTGGATTTATATGCTAAAAAGGTTAAAATTGGCGACGATGTAAATCTGATGGATTTGGCCCGTGGCACAACCGGATTTTCAGGCGCAGATTTAGAAAACCTGTTGAATGAAGCGGCACTGCACGCGGTGCGAAACGGGCGCGACAAGATATCGCCAGATGATATAGAAGAAGCACGCGACAAAATCATTATGGGGCCGCGCAAGATTCGCAAAATGCGCCCAGAAGATATAAAACTGACCGCCTATCACGAGGCAGGACACGCGTTCGTCAGTCTGATGTACGATGGTGTCGCAGATCCAATTCACAAGGCGACAATTATTCCACGTGGACGCGCACTGGGGATGGTACAGCACCTGCCGATTGATGACAAGGTTTCAATGACCCTGGCCGAGGTGCGTGCAAATCTGTCTATTGCACTGGCCGGCAGATGCGCAGAAGAAATATTCTTTGGCGCAGACAAAATCACCACCGGCGCAGAAAGCGATATTGCGTCGGCAACGCGACTGGCCCGTTATTCAATTACAACCGCCGGGCTGTCCAAGAAAGTTGGATTGCCGGCAATTAATCAGGTCGGCACATTTGGTGTGCGTGGTGCGTTGGAAAATGCGTCTGAAAAGACCGCAGAAATTGTTGATGCAGAAATACGCGCATGGCTGGATGCAGCGCATGCAGACGCGACCAAGCATTTGGTTAAAAATAAAGCCAAGGTTGAGAAATTGGCAAACGCATTGCTGGAACACGAAACACTGACCGGCGAAGAAATTCGCGAAATTGTGTTTGGTAAAACAAAAAAGACCGCAGCCAAAAGAACAACCAAGAAACGTGCAAATGCAACAAAAACTGGCGAACAATAAATTTGAACTAATACAAATGCCACCACAGAATACACAATCGGTGATTGTGTCTGTGGGGGATGCGTGCGTTATCTTTGACCCGTGGGGACATGTGGACGATTGGATGCGCGCATTGGACATGCGCGGTTTAAAATTGCGTGCAATTTATGTGACACACGGGCACCCCGATCATATCGCATGTGCGCCAATGCTGGCCCAGAAATACGGTGTACAGTGGTTCCTGCATACGGGGGATTTTCGCCTGGTTGGATGGGGTAATGATTTATTGGAATACTTTGGTTTACCAAAAATCAACATTAATAATGCGCGCCCAACACCGCTGGAAATACAATCCGTTGAAATTTTACCTGGGATTAGTATGGATATAATTGAAACACCGGGACACACACCAGGGGGCGTTGCGTATCATTTCCCAGATGAAAAGGTAATTATTATTGGCGATACACTGTTCCAGGAATCTGTTGGCCGATACGATTTGCCGGGCGGGGGAAAAAAAATGCTGATGCAATCAGTTGCAAGTATAT
The DNA here is from genome assembly GCA_045614145.1 of Candidatus Enterousia sp. GTDB lineage: Bacteria > Pseudomonadota > Alphaproteobacteria > Rs-D84 > Rs-D84 > Enterousia. The sequence continues at coordinate 41,602 of JAZLCH010000006.1, forward strand.
ATAATTTAAATTTATCTGATGACACAGAAATAATTCATGGACACGGCATGGCAACAACCGTTGGATGGTTAAAACGAAACAATCCGTATTTTCATTAATACCAGTTAATAATCGTATTCGTCAACACCTGTGCCCTTGTAGGTTGAGCCCTTGTCGTTAATTGGTGTTCCGAGATAGGTACAACCAATTGTGCCCTTTAGATCCTGGGGGTTCGAAAAAGTAAAATATCCGAATTCATCTTCTACCCCTTTGGACAATGGGAATACAGTGCATGTTTGTATGCCGATCTCTCCTGTTTTAATGTCAACATAAAGACCATTTGAAACCTGTTCAAATGCCCGGTGCGAATACGAGCCGGTATACATTCCACGTGGACACGGCCGACAAATGGGAATGATGTCTTTTTTATCAGCGCTGAGGCAACCGGCATTTGGATTGTTGGGGTATTCCCCCGTCTCGGCAGCGAGATAGTATCCACCCGAACACTGCAAATAACCAGTTGGATCGTTCTTTGCTGTTTCTAGCTGGTAACCACCATTAAGGCAGTTGCCAGCGGAAGTGGTACCAGAACCGGTGCAGCTCCAAGTACACTGTCCTGTTGATTGCTCATTGTAACCAGTTGTTCTGTGATACGTACAACTTTGGCAGTTATCCGGATCTACACCAGCGATATCAGGCATATTACAGGTATAGTTTGCAGGAGTCAACGCGTCATACCCAGAGCAAACCTCATCAGAATTAGAACAGCCCACCGATGCCGCCCAACCTGTATAACAAAGGGGGTGAAAACCTTGTTCGCCTGATTCATGCTTCACTTTTACCATAATATTGTTTTGATTTTTTTCATTTCGGTAAAATTCTTTTCCTGCTAGATTTGTGTTTTCTGAGTCTGTTTCTGCATAAACCGTAGTATTTTTTGTAAAACATGCCAGTGTACAATAAAAACAATACAGAAAAAATCTTTGGATTGGTTTCATTTGGGAACTCTCTTTCTGGGGGATATTTTAGTTTAATGCACGCTGAAATTCAAGTATAATTTATGGGTTGAATATTTATGCAAAATCCACTAAATTCTGTACTGTTATGAAACGCGATTTAATTGATTTTTTAAATTCTGATTTGCAATTTATACGCGGGGTTGGCCCCGTGGTGGCAACACGACTAATTGACGTGCTGGGTGGGCGAAGGGTGTTAGATTTCTTGCTGCATCGACCGTCTTATGTGCGCGCACGCGGCATAACAGAAAATGTTATGGATGCAAATCCAGGCGATGTAATCACAATCCAGGTGCAAATAAAATCTCATAAACGGGGCGGCGGGCTTGGACGTGGACGACGCAGACCAACCCAGGTTATCTGTAATGATAAAATGAATAATACCATTGTTCTGCAATTCTTTAATTCAAATTATCTGGATTACTGGTTAAAAAAACTGCCCGTGGGAACGTGGCGAATGATTTCAGGTAAACTGGAAAAATCATCACGACCAACAATTAATCACCCAGACTTTATCGAAGAATTACAAAACGCAGCAAAAATCCCATCAGCCCAGGTTATCTATCCTGCCGGCGAAGGTTTAACACAAAAAATATTTACAAATATTCGGGATGGGATATTTAGCGCCCTGCCCGATAAACTGCGCGGCGTGACAGATGGGCGCATAACAGAATTCTTTGATGCATTGGAACATGTACATTATGCGAAGTCTGATGCCGATTTAGCACCAAATGCAACATACATGGCAAAATTAGCATATTGCGAATTACTGTCGCACCAGGCCGCAATTGTTATCAGCAGAAAAAATCGAACAGATGTACGCAACCGACGAATACCGCGACCCACAAAATATAATTTGATGGACAAATTTTGGGAAAATATTCCGTTCGAAATGACCGGGGCGCAAAAACGTACCTGTAATGAAATCTTTGATGATTTGAAACAAAATATTCCTATGATGCGACTGGTCCAGGGGGATGTCGGCAGTGGCAAAACAATCGTCGCGTTGGCCGCCGCAATAAAAATGGCAGAATCTGGGGCGCAGACCGCCCTGTTGGCGCCAACAGATACCCTGGCCCAGCAACACTGGGTAAAAATCAAGCCAATGTGTGATAAAATGGGGATTGTTTGCGAAATCCTGACCGGGCGCGACAAGGGCGCATGCAGACGCGAAAAATTAATATCACTGCGTTCTGGACGTACGCGGATTGTCGTGGGAACGCATGCACTGTTTTCGAATGATGTGGAATATCGCGACCTGGGGCTGGTTATCATAGATGAACAACATAGATTTGGCGTATCCCAACGCGAAGCGTTACGACAAAAAGGTAATAACCCAGATATGTTGGCACTGTCTGCAACACCAATTCCGCGAACGCTGTCTATGACCGTGTATGGCGATATGAATGTTTCAATCATTAATGAAAAACCTGCCGGACGAAAACCTATTAAAACAATCAAAATTTCATGCGGACGTATAATCGAACTGATTGAACGAATAAAACCACAAATTGATAATGGCGCCAAGGTATTCTGGGTGTGCCCGTTGGTCGAAGAATCTGAAAACGAAAACACAATGGGCGCCGCCGAAGAACGATATAAAATGTTGGCGGAATATTTCCCAAATGCAGGTCTGGTTCATGGAAAAATGGACAAGAAAGAACGCGACCGCGTTATGACAGAATTTGCCGATGATAATTCAGGTATGCAAATCTTGGTTGCGACAACAGTAATCGAGGTCGGTATCGATGTCCCGCGCGCGTCTATTATAGTAATTGAAAACGCAGAACGGTTTGGATTGGCCGCCCTGCACCAATTGCGCGGACGCGTGGGGCGCGGCAACACGCAATCGTTTTGCGTTCTGGTATTTGGACGAAACATCAGCGAAGATGGATTAAAACGACTGGACGTGCTGTGCGAAACAGATGACGGATTTGCCATTGCAGAACAAGACCTGATTATGCGGGGGGTCGGTGAACTGTTGGGAACACGACAAAGCGGATGGATGCGATATCATTTTGTAGACTGGCGTGAACACAGGGATTTATTCAAGTTGGCCGCTGCGGCAGCGCGCGACAATGATATTGATTCATGGGAACAGGATTTAATGTTTATCTTTGACCGTGGGGTGGTGCTGGGTGCGTAAAGTATTTGCATTTTTAATGGCGATGAGTGTTTGCACATCTGGGTGGACGGCATCACAAATCAGTGACACGGAAACAGAACGTGTGATTGGTGAACTGATTGCGCCCCTGGGGGACGCAGCTGGGATTCCAAAGGGACGCTTGAAAATTCACATCATCGATGATGATGATTTTAACGCGTTCGTTATGGGTGGAGAAAGTGTCTATGTTTACACAGGCCTGTTAAAGCAAATCAAAACACCTGATGCCCTGCAGGCTGTGGTGGCGCACGAGCTGGGGCATATGATTGGCGGACATATGGCACAAATGCGCGACCGTATGGCGGCTGAAATGAAACGAACAATGCTGATTCAAGCATTGGGGGTGGGATTGATGGTCGCAGGCGGCAACCCGTCCCTGGGGGCCGGCGTGCTGGGCGGCGCCAGCGGTGTGGCACAGCAATCTATGTTGGCGTTTTCACGCGACGAAGAAAGAATTGCAGACAGCATGGGGGTCGATTTGATGATACGGGCCAGGCAAAACCCGAATGGATTTATTGACGTCTTGAAACAAATGCACGAAATGACCGGTGCACTGGAAGAAAAAATAAACCCAAACAGAATTAACCACCCGCTGACAACAGAACGGCTGAATAGTGTGCGCGAATATCTGGATAAACTAGATTACGATTATATTCCTGACAAAAAATTGACAACACGGCGCACAGATGATTATGAAATGGTGCGGGCAAAATTGGTTGGATATCTGGATTCGCCGGCCCAGGTACGCGAAAAATACCCCTATTATGACAAGTCTGATGCAGCATTGTACGCACGCGCGATTGCAAATATGCAGGGTGGCAATCTGGATGGGGCGCGCATGGGGACGCAAACGTTGATTTCACGAAATCCTGATAACCCTTATTTTTGGGAACTGATGGGCGATATTCAGTATCAATTTGGTCACTATGACAACAGTGTTGATGCATATGAAAAATCATTAGAGATGGCAGGAAATGCACCACAAATTCAAACTGCTTTGGCACTGGTGCTGGTAGAACGAAACAAACCAGGCGACAATATCCGCGCAATTGAATTATGTAAACGTGCATTATTGACAGAACAAATGCCGTTAACATACTGGACTTTATCGCGTGCATACGGCAATACAAACCCGGGACGCAGCGATTGGGCAATGGCAGAATACTATGAAATGATTAATAAGCATGCAGATGCAAAAAAATATGCAAAACGCGCACAGAAAAATCTAAAGAAAACAGAGCCAGAATATATCAAGGCCGATGATATATTAAATATAAAATAAAAAAATCCCACCCAGAAATGGTGGGAGATGGATGGATTATTTTTTGTAATAACGCTGAATTTCAGTCATCACAAAGTTAAACAGTTTGCCCGCCTGGGTCGTTTGTGGCATTGCCCAATCATGCTGCATATATGGCATTGCCGCGACCAACACAAAACGCGCCATAAAATGGAATATGTTTGCCTGTTGCACACGCGACAGTTTAATCGGCGCATTATCAATGGAAAACAATTCGTTTTCAATCGCATCGTCCAGTTTTTCGTTTATATTATCCAGAATTTTTTGTGGATAATATAATTTGCATTCTTTTGGAAAACCTTCGAACATTGCGGTTGAGTCACCCTGGGAATACAACAGATTCCAACCGACGCGGTCAAACAAATCTTCCAGACAGTTGCAAATCATACTGTTATATGATTTTACCCCATTTTCCATAAAGGTCGCCAGGCGCGCTTCTATATCATCTGATTTTGCACACTTTTTCTTGCGCGCATCTTCATAAGCCAGGTGCGTTTGGCGTTCAAATTCAAAGAATGCACGAACCTGACATATAATCTCCATAGGAATAACAGTTTCAGGGTTGGGGCCAATGTTAATAACCAGTTTTGCATCACGATAATTGCGTGGATTTTGCATATTATAAAAACTGTCGCGGACTGATATGATACGATCTGGCATCATTGCCTGAATCCGTTCAATAAATGTGCGCGCCTGGGGGATTAAATCAAACAGACACTTTACCCGCCAGACATCCTGCAGACGCATGCGCGGTTTTTCAACCCGATCCAAGGCACGAACCAAATCAACCGCAATGTTTTCATGCCCAGAACCAATGATGGACAGCACTGTTTCCGATGGCGTTGAAATATATTTTTCATTCAGTTTATCGCGGATCTTGGTCGCAATGGCGCGCGCGGACGCTTCGCGTTCGTGCGATGCGATTACGCGGTATACGGTTGACGCAACCTCGTCCACATAAGAGGCATAGTATTTACCAGTCATTTTATCCAGTGCGCGCCCAATTTTCTTCTGGGCCGCCACAATAACCGTGACAATGGACGATACCGCCAAGTCAATCTTGTGACCGGCAGTGCTGGTGAAAAATTGATTGCGCATCGGATCCGCATCCAAACGATGCTGCACAATATATGGCGACAGCGGATTAATATCAGAAATGCGCATAGGTTCGTCAATGGCACTGTCCGAGTCGTAATCATACTTCATAACCGCTGCCTTGGGCGCACCAAAGCATTTGCCCAGAACATAAAACACTTCACGAAACCAGTGCATACTATCCGAATACAGCAGGCGCAAATGATCAGCCGCAACTTCGTTTATACGCCCAGATTCCAAGGCCCGGTCTATGGCAATCAGATTCTTTTTGTCATTTTCTGCGGCGATGTCTTGGGCGACTGTTTCAGCACCGATATAAGACATTATTACCCCCTTTGGCTGGTCACTTCATTATAGGAAACAATATTATGTCGCGCAGTGTTGGCTGGTCAAAAACAATACTGGCCAGTCTGTCAACACCAACACCAACACCGGAAATCGGTGGGAAACCGTGTTCCATCGCACGAACAAAGTCATTATCCGGGTTAAATGCTTCTTCGTCACCGTCGGCAATATTGCGCGCCTGTTCTTCAAACGCCGCCAATTGCTGAATTGGGTTTACAAGTTCTGAATACCCTTTGCATATTTCGGCGCCACATACCAACAACTGATACATGTCAATGCGTCGGTTGTCGGCATCGTTACGACGGGCCAATGGAACCATGTACGCTGGATAGTTGTACAAGAAAGTCGGATTGACGATATTGCCTCGAATCTTGCGCTTGTAGACATAGTCAACCAAAGTTGGAATTGATTTCAAATCTTCCAGTTCAGAATATGGGAACATGCCGTTATCAACCAGTTTTTGACGCAGGGCATCAACATCGTCAAAATCCAGAATATCACAACCAAAGAATTCGTTCATCTTGGCCGTGTAATCAATCATTTCATAAGACGAGAAATCTAGTTTTGTACCCTGGTATTCAATCTGTAATGTACCACGACATTTCATCAATAAATCTTGGATTAAATCCCACGTAAATTTTATATTATCATTGAAATCCCAATATGCTGCATACCATTCAACCATTGAAAATTCCTGCAGATGCATAGCATCCATGCCTTCGTTACGAAAATCCTTGGCAACTTCGTATACGCGGTCAAAACCGGCACCAATTGCCTGCTTTAAGAACAATTCTGGTGAAATACGCAACTGAAAATCTGCATCTAGGGCATTGTGATGCGTTGTAAATGGGCGTGCCGCCGCACCAGACGCAATGTTCTGCATAATTGGTGTTTCAATTTCTAAAAATCCATGCGCATTCATAAAATCACGCCAATATTGCATCATCTTGAAACGCCCCAGCAGCGCATTGCGTGATTCAGGATTGGAAATAATATCCAGATAACGCTGGCGATAGCGGGTTTCCATATCGGTCAGGCCGTGGTATTTTTCAGGCAGTGGACGCAAAGCCTTGGACAGGATTTCATATGCAGACACCCGAACCGTCAGTTCACCGGCGGTCGTGTGGTATAAATCACCTGTGATACCAATAAAATCCCCCAAATCAACGTTTGCCTTCATAAATTTATAGTTTTCTTCGCCCAGTTCTTCGCGTGACATAGAAAACTGGATTTCACCATTAATATCATAAATGCGACCGAACATCAGTTTGCCCAACCAACGCAACGCTGTCACACGCCCCGCCAGACGCACAGGCGTTCCATCTGACAATTCGCGAGCAGTTTCAATCGTATGCGTGCGGTCAAATTTGTCTTTCCATACAACACCATCACGGTTACGAATGTTTTCAGCCTTTTGCAGACGTGCCGTTAATTCGTTTGTTGAAATTGTATTATTTGTTGTATTTTCTGACATTTTTTGCCCTTTTGGTTTATATAAAAAAACAGACGCAGAAATGTGCGCCCGCAGCTGTTATTCTGTTGGTCGCACCGTACTAGTTAAAACGTTTAAATAAAATCCTCATCTGTTTTGCGCCATATATCTTTTGCATGAATTATATATACCTTTTGCGAAAAGTAAAGTAGAAAATATAACTGTTGACAAAACACACATTACGTACTACGCTCTCCGCATGCAAAGACCAGATTTATCTGTTATTATCCCCGCATACAATGCAGAAAAAACAATTTCTGCATGCTTGGATAGCATCTTTTATCAAAAGAATGCAGATAAATACGAGATTATTATTGTAAATGATGGCTCGACAGATAAAACAGGCCTTATCGCCAGACAATATCAGACCAGGTATAAAAACATTACTTTGATTAATCAAAAAAACCTGCATGTATCCGCAGCCAGAAATACAGGTATGGATTTCGCAACAGGCCGATATATAACATTTGTTGATGCAGACGACCGGGTCGGAATATCTTATTCGTGTGTTCGCGATTATTTAAGTGGGAAAAATAACTATGTATATCGGTCAGAATATAATGGATTAAATTTTGAATGTACAAGTTTCAAGACGATGCCAGATTTTCAACCTGTATTCGAACGCTGTTATTTTACGCGCATGATAAAAATAGCGGACGAGTTCAATGCAGACCTGCTGCTGGCAAATAAAATCACATTGAATAAAGATGAAAAGTATATTAGTTGGATGGGTTATAAAGAACTTATGTATTCTGGCGCATACGACAAGACATCGTTACTGATTGATGCTGCAAAACGAGAAAGCGCAAACTTTGCCCTGTATAGTCGCGATTTTCTGAATGATAACGGCTTGCGTTTTGAACCGGCAATGTCATTGGATGAAGATATATTATTCTGCATGTTGACAGCACTGCATGCAAAAAGGGCAACAATGGCACCTAAATCAAACTATCTGTATAACAGATGTTATGGAACGGCGTCTAATATACAAAATGAAATCGTGGCAGATTATAAATATACTATTGCGAACATACAACGATTTTCGATTTTATTGTCAAATTTGGGGCAAAATCCAGATTGGGAAAAATTATATACGATGCAATTAAGAGAATTTGCATGTGCAGGTCGTAAAGCCCGGGATAAATATCGAAAAAACTTTGCAGACTGGTCATGTACATGGTGTGCACGCGAAACGTGCACAAATTGTAAGAAAAGGAAAATATTGGATGAAAAAATCAAGATAAATATTGAACAATTCATCTTGCAAAAACAAAAATAAGATATTCGCTGGCCTGCATGCAACTCGCCCCTTTGCCGACAAAATCAAAAAACCGCCCTGACGGACGGTTTTTAAAATTTTGGTGCGAGCAAAGTACTTCGCCGGTATTTTTTACCGGCTCGCCTCGCAACTCGCCCCTTTGCCGACAAAATCAAAAAACCGCCCTGACGGACGGTTTTTAAAATTTTGGTGCGAGCAAAGGGGCTCGAACCCTCGACCTCAACCTTGGCAAGGTTGCGCTCTAGCCAACTGAGCTACGCTCGCATTGCGTGGTGTATAATGACATATATTTTATTTAATTGCAAGTGTTTTTTATAAAAATTTAAAAGTCCCGAATTTTACAGGACTTTTTTTACTTTTAAAACCATGTCCATGGCTGAAAAACCTTTAACAGCCCCAGCGCAGTGCGCTTGTCCGCATAGGTATGACCACAACGCGGACAGACATTAAATGGCTTTAATATTGATTTTGCCCGCTTGAACATCATAAACCATATGTACAGGCCGATTGCCCACGCCGCAACAACCAGTCCCCATGCAACATAACCGAAATATTTATCAACTGTGTTTGTGATAACTGTTATTGTGGTTACATCTGATTTTGATAAATCGTTATAGATTTTTGTTGCAACAGGCCAACTGGACGGACGCCACGGATAAACATGTTCAATACCATAATTCGTCAGCAATGTTGTCCCCAGACCACCAGATTGTTTATCCAGCGCAGTTTTTATCGCACTGTCCAGTGCGTTATCAATTTCCGTCTGGGCAACGCGTGTCAGATTTGATTTTACGGAATCTAATTTTTCATTCACCAGTTTGGCGGTGTTATCAACTTTTTCAATGGTAGAATTTGCCTGGGCAACACCTTGGTCAACAGATGCGACCGCCTTGTCTACACCGTCTGTTTTAACACCAAATTTGTTTGCCAGGCCTGTTAATTTTTTAATACCAGTTGTCTTTTCTGATACCTGGGCGTTTTTTTCACGGGCCGCAGCGGTTTTGTCAGTGACCCGGTCAACCGCGTCTTCGGCAATTTTTACACCGTCTATGGCAACTGCAATCGGTTTTTCCAGATTGATAGAATCAGCAACACCGTCCAACAATGCCTCGTATTGCTTTACTATACCCTTTTGCAGGTCAAAGAACATAGACACAACAATCGATTTCTTAATCGGGGACGAATATCTGTTTTTTACATGTAACGGGCCCCATACAACCAATGCCAACCATATGACCGTTATTATTGCAAATATGCGCTTTGTCCATGTTATGACAGACTGTTTCTTTTTAACGGTTTTTGCGCCGCCCATGTCGATTACTTCGACCTCTTTCTTTTTACGTGGCATAAGAAAAACTCCTTTACATTATGTAAAAGAGTTTAGACGATTATTATTAGCGTTTGCAACAGTTTATTTGGACTTTGTTTGCTTGCCGAAATACACGTTGTCAATTGTCTGGTTGAACCTGTCCACTTCTGACCGCATTGTTTTTTCTAGTTCGGGCATCTGGGGATACTTTATTCTTTGAAATGCCTGCACCCGCTGAATTGCGCTAATATAGTCTTGAAATTCCAGGGCCTGCCTTTCGCTAAAGACAAGCATATCCGTATTCGGTACCGCATTCCATCTGTCAGGTCTGTTTATATCGGCACGCAGAACCAAAGTGTAAACATGATTATTTATCTGCTTGTAAGCCAAAATCAAATCATCAGTGTTTATTTTTATAACACTCATTATTTTATTACCTTATTTAACATTTTTATGAAATTCTTCTAATTCCTGGTGCAGTGCGCGGCGCGCAATCGTAAACAATGGCCATTGGGATTGTTTTTCCATAATGTCTTGAATCTTTTTTGTGTATGCGTCAGCCTTGACAGTACTGTTAAATACCGCAACGTCTGGATTCGCAGTCATATAGAAAGTATCGTTTCTGCCAGCAGGTAAACCCAACGTATAAACATATATTAACCTTTCTGATAACTCCTTGCGCGCAATCGCTAAATACATACGACTGGTCGCGTTCAATGCGTTTATCTCATGCGTGCGTACGCGCGTCGGTGTACGAAATTTTTCCGACAAAGGCTTCAAATTCTTATTCATCCTGTTTATCCTTGGTGTAATTATTTATAAATTCTGATTTAAATTGGGCAAAGCGTCCCTGCTCTATTGAATTGCGAATATCGCGCATTAAATCCTGATAAAACCACAGATTATGCTGGGTCAGCAATGTCGCCCCCAGGATTTCATTGCACTTAATCAAGTGATGGATATATGCGCGCGACAATTTGCACGCCGGGCATCCACATTTATCATCCAGTGGGCGTGGGTCGTCACGGAATTTGGCGTTGCGCATGTTCATTGTGCCAAAACGTGTAAATGCCTGGGCGGTGCGACCAGCACGTGTTGGCATGACACAATCAAACATATCAACCCCGCGTTCAACCGCACCCAAGATATCTAGTGGCGTACCAACACCCATTAAATATCGTGGCCTGTCCGTTGGCAATAATGGTGTCGTTGTCGCAATCATATCAAACATAACACTTTGCGGTTCACCCACCGCCAGACCGCCAATTGCATAACCGTCAAATCCAATTTCCGTCAGGGCACGGGCGGATTTTTCGCGCAAATCTGGGAAATCTGCACCCTGAACAATACCGAAAATACCATATCCCGGGCGGTCAACAAAGGCATCTTTGCTGCGGCGCGCCCAGCGGGTGACCATATCTACATTTTTTTCAACGCGCGCGCGTTCAGCAGGCAGCTTTAAACACTCGTCCAATACCATGGTGATGTTTGAATCCAACTGATGCTGAATATGAACGGAATCTTCAGGACGCAGGAAATGCTTTTTACCACCATCAAAGTGCGAGGTAAACTGAACACCTTCTTCACTCATTTTTGTCAGGGTGGACAATGACATAACCTGGAAACCGCCACTGTCGGTCAGGATTGGCCCGTGCCAGCCACCGAATTTGTGCAGTCCGCCCATTTGTTCAACCAAATCACCGCCCGGTCGCATCATTAAATGATAGGTATTCCCCAGAATAACCTGGGTACCTGTTGCGGCAACCTGTTCCATGGTCAAGGCCTTGACCGTGGCAGCAGTCCCCACCGCCATAAAGGCGGGCGTTTGAAATGTGCCGTGCGCGGTTTCAACCGCACCACGACGCGCATTTCCATCAGTTGCAATCAAATTAAATTTCAGTGACATGTGTTATTTCCCTGTTGATACCTTATGCTGCCTGTCGTTCATAGGCAGCGGACATAATGGCCTGATTTTGCGCGGTCTTAGCACCTTCAAGTTGTTCCAGGATTGCGCGCATTTCAGCAATTGATTGCTTCATATTGCGTGCTATTTCTTGAACCTGTTCTGGGGTTAAATCCCGGGAAGAAATAGCCTCTTTGCTGTTGCGAACATTGTTTTTAGCGCTTGTATATTTTTCTTCCTGCGATTTACTCATTTTGCGCATGTTATTGTTAACAAACTTTTCTATTGCACGCATGGCTTCTCTGCTGTTCAAAAAATCTATTCCAAAATTGAACATAGCTTTCTTGCCCGCTTTGGTCCCCAGGAATCGCCCAGCGACGCGCGGATTTTTCGCCAAACGCGTTATCGTAGGCATTGCTTCGGAGACAATTTTTCCTGCGCTTTTTGATGCGACAGCCTTGCTCCCCTGTTTTGCGGCAGCCTTGGCCCCTTGTTTCGCGGCAGCCTTGGCCCCTTGTTTCGCGGCGGTTTTTGCTGCCTGTTTTGCTACGATTTTTGCGCCCTGGGTGACGGCAACTCTGCCGGTGGCGACGACGACTGGTGCAACCATAATTATTCTCCTTTCCTAAATAGTAAACAACAATCACCATAACTGAAAAAACGATATTTTTCAGCAATGGCGTGCGAATATGCCGCCTGCATTTCTGACAGACCGGCAAAGGCCGATACCAACATAAACAGCGTTGATTTTGGCAAATGAAAATTTGTTAACAAAACATCTACTGCACGGAATTTATATCCTGGTGTGATAAAAATGTTTGTTGTTGTGCAAAATGGTGCAACACGGCGATATTTTTCGGGTTCACTGTTGGCCATTGCCGCACTTTCCAGCAATCGCAGTGATGTTGTCCCTACCGAAATAACACGCGTAGCGCCGTTGATTACATCTGCCTGTTCTGCGGTAATACACCCCCATTCGCTGTGCATTTTATGTTCGGACAGATTTTCGGTCTTGACTGGCATCCATGTACCTGCGCCAACATGCAGGGTAATGTTTACGATTTTTGCACCGCGCGCACGAATTTCATCCAACAATTCAGGTGTAAAGTGCAAACCGGCCGTCGGCGCAGCCATTGAACCAATCGGATCGGCATAGACCGTCTGATAGCGTTCACGGTCTGATATTTCTGCGTCACGCTTCATATATGGAGGCAATGGCATTTTGCCCACACGGTCCAGTGTGGCAAACACATCTTCGGTCATGAATTTGATTTTCAGACCACTGTCCGAATCAATATCACAGATTTTGATTTGCGTGCCGTCGTCCAGCGACATTGTTTCGCCAACCCGTATTTTTGTAAATTTTCGGCACAATCCCCACCAGCACCCGTCATCGGTTGCAGTATGCAATGTTATTTCATGTTTGCCATCTGCCATAAAACGCGCAGGAATAACACGTGAATTATTAAAGACAACAACATCGCCCGGGCGCAGATAATCCAAAAAATCACGGATATGTTTATCCGTCACCCCAGAATTATTCACAACCAACATGCGTGATGCGTCGCGCACATCCAGCGGGCGCGATGCGATTAATTCGGTTGGCAATTCAAAATCAAAATCGGACAGTGTTAACATGTTCTATTTCTTAAATTCCAGACCCTGGTCAATGTAATTTTCTGCCTTTTCTTCCCAATCAGGTTCAACACGAACAAACAGGTGCAGACGCGCGTTAACACCCCACTGGTCCTGGATATCATGGCGGGCGGCGGTGCCAATTCTTTTTAACTGTTCGCCCCCCTTGCCCACAACAATCTTTTTATGTCCATCGTTGCGCACAGCAATTTTTTGATAGATGTCCAGAACGCCATCTTCGGCGACATCAACACGTTCGGTGACAACATTGATATGATATGGTAATTCCTGGTGAATGTATTTGTATATCTTTTCACGCGTTAATTCAGATAAATACAATTCATCAGGCACATCCGGCGCATCAACAGTGTCAAACAAGTATGGCGATTGTGGCATAACAGATGCCAATGCATCCAACATCGGCGCAATACCGTCATTCTTTAATGCAGAAATCATAAAGATTTCGCCCCACGGTGCCATTTGTGATATTTCCGCAACCATTGGCAGCAGTTCCAGTTTTGGGATCGCGTCAACCTTGTTCAATGCGACAAATATATTTGGACGGTCGGCAATCTTGGTTGCCAGGGCGCGAATTGTTTCGGTTATACCCTTTTGCGCATCAATCAACAGCAACACCGCATCGGCGTCACTAACCGCATCCATTGCAGCGGCGACCATCGCGCGGTCCAGACGGCGCGAAGGCTTGAACACGCCGGGCGTATCAACAAATATTAACTGTTTGTCCCCAACCATTTTGACGGCACGCAGACGAGTGCGCGTGGTCTGCACTTTGTGCGAAACAATCGAGACCTTGCGCCCCATAATTTGGTTTAACAATGTACTTTTGCCCGCGTTTGTCGGGCCAATGATGGCAACAAAGCCGGAATATGTTTTTTCTGTCATGCTGAAAACCATAGCACAACAATTTGAAAAGTAAACAAAAACCTTGCAAATATGCATATTTGTGCTAAATCTGGGTATACCATAAAACAAAGGATTTTTATATGCAGTTAACTGGGCCAGAAATTTTACGCAGAATGCAGACAAAAGGCAAACCTGATATTGTTATTGAACCGTTTGATTTAAGATGTTTGGGGTCTAACAGTTATGACCTGCATCTGGCAGATACACTGCGTATTTACAAGCACACATTGCCGTATGGAATGAAACCAGCAATTGAATACAAAGGCGACAGAAAACAACATCATATGGAAGACTGGTTCGAAACAACAAGCTATTTTCTGGCATTTCAAAAAGCACCGTGGGCGTTCACCAGTGACAACCCGTTCTATTTAATAGACCCAACAAATCCTGAACATCACGAAACCATGGATATAAAAATACCAAAAACGGGGCTAATTTTATCCCCGGCGATTGGCTATCTGGGGTCAACGGTTGAATATACAGAAACACGCAACCTGTTCCCGTATATTGATGGGAAATCCAGCGTTGGACGCAATTTTATACTGAATCACCATACCGCAGGCCGTGGCGACGATGGTTTCTGTGGGGAATGGACGTTGGAAATACGTGTTTTGTATCCAACAGTTGTTTATCCAAATATGCGAATTGGCCAGATTTACTATGAAAAGTTTTCAGGCAATCGCTTGTCATATGATAAAAACCCAACCAGCCACTATAACGGGCAACGCGGACCAACAGCGGCGGCAATCATACCAATTGATGACTTTATACAAAAACAAAGATAAAAAGGTTTTAGCATGAGCGAGTTTATGCAAGATTCTGAACAATATTATTTTACCGTACGTGACACTTTTGAAGCTGCGCAACGCATCATAGAACTGTCAAAAGAAATGCCTGAAAACAAGCCCTTTGTCAAGGATTTAAATGATATGTGTGAACTGTTTCATGCAATGGAAAACGCGATTATTTCTAATCCAGATTCCACAGGAAATATAACATATGACATCGCATATCAGATACTGGCGCTGTGCAAAAATGAAAAATATGCATGCATGATGATGAAACGCAAATTCTATATGAACATGGTGACGATATTAAAGCGCGCAAACCGCGGTGTGCCAGTTGACCCGGCGTTGCGCCATGCACTGTCGGGGATGCAACAGAAATTTGCACCCTTGATGCTACAAAATCTGAAAGATATCATTGCGCCCGAACAGACCGTCAGAACATTTGATGAAACACGGCACAAAATTATCCATCAGAAAATTCAGGTTAAACAACCGCGAAAGAGATAAAAACGCCGCCGTTTGGCGGTTTTTTATTGATTTTTTTCGTGCTTTGTCTATAATATGCGTATGTTAAGAGAAAATTTTATCTTCTTTGATTCTAAATGCTGGCGCGTTGTCGCCGACTAAATTTTTGCGCCCCGGGGCCCGGGCAAAGTAAATTTGGGCTTTCATTTCATGAATAAAATTACTAAAATAAAAACGATAAGAATAATAAAAGGTATTTACTATGTCTGAAAAGGTAGTATTAACAGGTATTAAGCCAACCGGCATGCCGCATTTGGGGAACTATGTTGGCGCACTGAAACCATTAATTGAACAGTCAAAAACACAGAAAACATTTATGTTTATCGCAGATTTGCACGCGTTGAACACTATTCATGATGCCGCGCAGATAAAACAGCACACTTATGAAATTGCGGCGCTGATGGTTGCGTTGGGACTGGATTTGAATAACGCAATATTATTCCGCCAGTCTGATATTAGTGAAATCTATCATTTGAACACATTGCTGACGAATGTCACGCCCAAGGGGTTAATGAATCGCGCACATTCGTACAAGGCCGCAATGGATAAAAACATCGCAATTGGTGCAGACGTTGATGCAGGGATTAATATGGGGCTGTATACATATCCAATTTTAATGACCGCGGATATTTTGCTGTACAATTCTGACATTGTGCCGGTGGGCGCAGATCAAAAACAGCATGTTGAATTCGCGCGTGATATCGCAGGGTACTTTAATAAAATATATGGCGATACTTTTAAAATGCCAGAACCTGTTATCGGTGCAGAAACAGGCCTGATACCTGGGCTGGACGGGCGCAAGATGAGCAAATCCTATGACAATATCATCCCGCTGTTTGCACCAGAAAAGGAACTGAAAAAGAAAATTATGCGCATTATTACGGATTCTAAACTGCCCGAGGATAAAAAAGATCCGGATGAATCCACGATATATCAATTGTATAAACATTTCGCAACAGATGCCGAGGTTGCAGAATTTGCAGAAATGTTCCGTCGTGGTGGCATGGGATATGGCACTGCAAAAACAATACTGTTTGAAAAAATCAATTCAGTATTGGCAGAACCACGGGCAAAATACGAATACCTGATGTCAAACACTGCGGAAATTGATGCGATTTTGGCAGATGGCGCAAAACGCGCAGGTGCGGTCGCACGCGAAACACTGGGGCGCGTTAAAAAGGCAATGTTGGGCTAAAAGATAAAATAAAGGAGAGAGAACAGATGAAAAAAACACTGATTTGGATTGGAACAGTTGTTGGGGCGGGCGCGGTAATGGCGCTGGCCTTTAATTTACTGGAACAAAATGCCGTGGTTCGAACCGTGTCTGTTAATGGCGAATGCATCACCACGTTTAAAAAAGACAAGACTGCAATTACTCTGCGTGTGACAACATTGGCACCAACAGCGGCGGAATCTATGAAACGCGCCACAGAAAAAGTGACCCAGATAACAAAACAACTGGAAACGTTGCCGGTGGAAATGCAGACAACGCAATTTAATTCATACGAAAAAACCGAATGGAATCGCGATGAACAAAAATCTGTTACACTGGGGATTGAAACAACTATCGCAATCGAGGTTTCAGCAAACGGCATGACCACAATCGAAACCGTGTTGGCACAATTTGCGGGACAGAATGATATATATACCGAAAACCTGCGCATGTATGCCAGTCCGGCTGTTACCAAGGCGGCACTGGAAAAATGCCTGAGTGGCGCGACCGAAAACGCACGCGTGCGTGCAGATGCACTGGCCGCTGGCGATGGACGCAAGGCCGGTAAAATGTTAAGCGTTTCGTACGGTACACAGATGACAAATGTCGCAGTGCCAGCATATGGATTGATGCGCACAAAAATGAACATAGCCGAAGCTGCTGCCATGGATACCAGCGGAACAATCGTCGGCAAAGATGCAGAATTGTCTGTTTCTGTGTCCGCAATATTTGAAATTAAATAGGCACAGCATGAATGCGAATGTCATCGATTTTATTGAATATCTGATTCAAACAAAACACTATTCTGCGCACACGGCAACGGCGTATGAAAATGACATTCGCGATTTTATAAATTTTTTGGACGATTATCAGGGTGGCGCGCCCAGCCTGTCAGATTTTGCGCGCGCAGACACAATCTGCTTTCGCGCATATCTGGCAAATCGCCAACGGCGCGGTATGTCTGCAAACGCTACGGCGCGGGCGCTGTCTTCGCTGCGGGGTTTTTACAGGTTTCTGGGGAAATATTGCGGAATAAATAATGAGGCAATCGGTCTGATATCTGCGCCCAAGATTCCACGAAAATTGTCCAAGGCAATCGCACCAGTTGATGTTGAAAATATGCATGGCGCAATATCTGAAATCAATGCGCGCGAACCATGGATTGCGGCGCGCGATTGGGCGTTGGTCGTGTTGCTGTTTGGGTGCGGCCTGCGCATATCCGAGGCATTAGCCCTGAAGAACAAAGACATCGCAGGATTCCCAGCGGTATTAAGAATTACTGGCAAAGGCAAAAAGGAAAGATTGGTACCGGTTCTGCCGGCGGTTTGGGGCGCGATTGAAAAATATATGCGATTGCGTCCATTTGGGAACGGTGCAGACGATGCGCTGTTTCGCAGTGTGCGCGGTCTGCCGATGTCGGCCCGCATGGCGGAAAAGGTTATCGAGGCACTGCGACACCATCTGCAATTGCCAGATTATGTGACACCGCACGCGTTGCGACACACTTTTGCGACCGCCCTGTTGGCGGACGGGGCAGATTTACGCAGTTTGCAAGAGCTGCTGGGGCATTCGTCGTTATCAACCACACAATTATATACGCGCGTGAACATGGCAGAAATCACGGATATTTACGCAAATGCACATCCGCGCGCCAAGGATTAATTTATTTTTTTACAACAATCGCAAAAAAGTACTTGCATTTATTCCAAGAACATTATATTATAAGCAACGCTTTAGGGGTTGTAGCTCAGCTGGTTAGAGCGTCTGCCTGTCACGCAGAAGGTCGCGGGTTCGAGCCCCGTCAATCCCGCCAGTATTTACACCGTCGTTCGACGGTGTTTTTTATTTGACGGGGCGAAGAACCCACAGGGTTCGGAACGCCAGTTGACAAGAACAAGCACGCGCTGTTCGAGTCTTATGTAGTGAAAGGCCCCATCGTGGCGACGCGCCACAGATGGGAATTTACAACCCCGTCATCCCGCCAGTATTTGCTGCAGTTTCCTGCGGTTTTTCTTTTGTTTGTTTTCCACATAAAAAACGCATACACAGTTGGTATGCGTTTTTATCCAGCGATTCAAAAATTAAAATCTGTAGCCTATCCCCATGGCAACAGAAAAAGAACTGGCGCTTATCGAAATGTCTGTATCATCTATTTCTGTCTCGGGGATAAAGGCATAGCTGGCAACGCCATATAAAAAGAAATTATAATTTACATAATAATTTACACCAAATCCAAATTTTATCATCAGGGAAGAAAAATCTATATCACTGGTTTCTGCAAAAATACCGGCCAGCCCCAGACGAAAAAATGGCGATGTATTTTCTGTTCCGTTTATAAAGCCATCAACAGTTATTCCATATACGCCGGCATCCGTTTCTGTATTGTCGTCACCATCTATTGATGTTTCAATGTTCTGGTGCGCAATATCAAATGACAAGCGGACCCTGTTATCTATATCAAAGCCAAACTTTAATGATATATCATCAAAAATCCCTTGGTTAATGGTAAATTCTGATGTGTCCTGATTAATTTCTTCTCCAAGTAAAACACTGCTCAGGTTTGTCGTATTATAAGACAACAAGGGTGCTTCTACGCTTATGAAAAATCGTGTATCAGATAATCTTTTTGGAACATAAACCGTGTCATTGTATATGATTTCGTCTGTAACATCTTGAAAGATGATTTCTTCTGTCTCTTGCGTATCAATATCAGGTTCTGCAACATTATCTTCGGCAAAACATGCGGCAGAAACCGATAAAGACATTACCAAAGATAGTAACAATAATTTTGTTTTCATTTTTTCCTCTTTTTGTAATAACCAGGCAGTCTTTCTGTGTGATGATTATATGCTAGGAAAAAATATTACATATTGCAAATTTTATTTCTGACTATCGTCATATTGACGGTGTTTTTTCTTGTTTATTATTTTAAATTAATAATCTATAATCTGAATATACAAAACAAACAAAGGAGAATATTATGAACCTGAAATCTTTTATCGCAGGCGCATGTGTGTTGGCGTTGGTCGCATGTGGTGACAATGCACAAAACCCAGAATTATTAAAGGGCGCAAACTTTGTTTCTGCACAGCCGGGCGCAGATATCACACTGACGTTTGATCCAAATGAAATGCGCGTTTATGGGCGCGTGGTAAACCTGTATAATGGTGGATATACCGCAGATGGTAATAACATTAAATTTGAAGGCTTTGCATCAACAATGATGATGGGAGACCCCCAGGCGATGGAGGCAGAACAAGAATACTTTCAGTTTATGCCGACGGTTGAAAAATATGAACTGGGCGATGGGAAATTGACATTGATTTCTGGCGACGGCAAAGAGATTGTCTTTACCCAGGTTGAAGAATTGCCAGGCGAAAAGGCACCGGCCAACACCGAAGCGCCAGCCGCTGAAGTGCCAGCCGCAGCGGACGCAAAATAAATCGGAATAAAATCATTGTTATTTACTTGACAATTGATTTGAATACCGTTATAATTTGCCAGCGTTTGATTAAGAACAGGCAGTTTTGGCCCCATCGTCTAGAGGCCTAGGACACCGCCCTTTCAAGGCGAGAACACCGGTTCGAATCCGGTTGGGGCTGCCAAATCTGATTTTCCGTCCATTTGGGCGGATTTTTTATTGAAAATCCAAGGGGTTGCGGCGGTTCGAAATCCACTCTCTATACAAAAAACAGGTTTTTGCTCAAAAAGTATATGAACAAGTCGCTTGCGCTGGTTTAAACTTCCATTTTTCCACAGAATTGCGGGATTTTTGAAGAAACTATGCCCACGTTCCATGGCGGTTCGAAATTTCTGGGTGGCCGACATTGGCAACGCATCATTCAGTTGTTGTTCCAACTTTCGCTTCTTTGCTGATGCATGGCGTAACTGTTCAGAATATACCGCAACCATATCTTGGTCATCATTTCTATTTGCATCTGCCACCAAACGACCAAACTGAACTATATCTTGTTCCAATGTTTCTATTTCCCTTTTCCATTTTTTTCGCTGCGCCAACACTTCATCGTCCTTGGCTCTGCAAACACGCTGCAACACCACGTCGAATAAAAGAATCACATCATCTGGGGTCTGCATGCCATTCAAACATTCCACAAAAGCATCTTCAACCAGCGCACGTTTAATTGATTTATTACGATGAACGCACCCCTTGTTATAGCATCGGTAATATGGATGTTTATTTTTACGCCCCCTGGCAAAATATCCACTTAATGGATTACCGCAATATTCACAACAAATTTCATTACGCAAGGGAAATTCATATGCTAAATCTGAACGATGCGGCTGTCGCTTGTGTTTGTTTAGTTTGTTTTGAACTGCCAGAAACAAGTCCTGTGGGATAATTTTATCCATTTGCCATTCCCGACGTTCGATTCCCCAACGCCCGTATGCAAATACACCAGTATAAACCTCGTTCTGTAACATATTAGAAACCTTGGTGTCATTTAACTTATCGTTATTAAACGCCCCTGATGCACGTAAAAATTCTGTAACATCATGCTTGGTTTCTAATTCCCCAGATGCGTATTTAGCAAATGCTTGGTAAATAACACTGGCTTTCGGCTCATCACGCACCAAAATAGTGCGTTTATGTTCATTTTTTATGCGTTTAAGCCCCGATGGCGGATTTAACGGATAAAATCCCAGTGTGCATAATGCACGCATTCTGTTAGTTGTTTTTTCAGACAATTCATCACTATACATTTGTGCGCGCAACACATCAAGACCACGCATAAATCGCCCCATGGCATTATTTTCCAATTTGCCACCGACCACCGTTTGTAATTCCAAGTCATATTTCATAATAACATTTTCAATTGCCGTGTAATAAACACCCATATTGCGCGCCAAGCGCGACATGTCATAACACAGAATGCGAATATGTTTATGTTTGTGATTTTTTTCGATATATTCAACCATGGCGTCCAGTCCAGGGCGGTTTGTTTTCCACCCCGACACCCCGTCTTCATAAAAGAATTTATCTATTTTGAAACCATTGTTGTTTGCATAGTTTAAACACGCCTGTTTTTGTGATGTTATTGTTTCGTTTTTCGCTTGTTTATCCGATGAAACACGACAAAGGCACAATGTTTCTATTGGCAGGTTTTTAGTTGTTTGGGACATATCATCACCCCTTTAATTACAATTTTTATTTTGTTAATAAAGTCCAGGCAAGTTCCTCCATAATCTCCACAAGTTTTGCCAACTGCTCATCTGTTAATTTGGTATGTTTCAAATACTTTCTTGCATCAGACACCGACATAATCGCCATCGCATATACCATTTAGGTTGCGTTTTGGCTTCGGTGCTTCCGATAATCAAAACAAGATTTCCATTGGACTTTTTCATTTTGTCACCTTTCTTTTCTTTACTTGTTTGATGTGTATAATATTACCGTTACGTATCGATACTTCGACACTACCAAACCCTATTCCGTTTATGATTTTATGCAATTCGTCTTCTGGCGACTTGTTATGCGAATATTCTATTTCTAAACAATCTATTTGACCATCGTGTTTTTTTGCGCTGACAGTACTGTTTTTTGGTGCTTCATTTACTGCATCAATTAAATCTTTTTCGCCATTATTTAACCACGTTGTGTTTTCAACATGCTTTGCTATTTCCCGATTTATAAATGTTTCATCAAAAACATCATTCAAATTCATTGTAATGTATGTACTTGGCATACACCCGCTTTGTTGATTTTTTAATATATCGCGTTGAGTCATAATCGCCGCACCGCCATCATCAAAAACCAGTAAATAAATATTACCGTCACCAGACATGCAAATAGAACGCCACAGCGCGAATTCTAACGACGTTAATGATTCTTGGCGTTTCTCATAATAATCTTCTGTATTCGGTTCTATATCCGTATCTAACACCAAACAAAATAACGCCCGATATGTTCTTTTTAGCGCCCCATTGGATAAACCAATTTTACGCAACCTTGTTGCAATACCAACGAACAAAATGTCCATAAGTGTAAATTTATGCCATCCACGGTCATCAGAACGAATATCTGTTAATACCCCTGTTTGCAACCAGTAATTTATTACCCGCGAAGAAATCCCCGTGTTATTCGCGGTATATTGTTTTTTTCGCCACGTATTTATTGTTTCCCAGTTATCTTCTGTTGCAGCCGCATGTCCAAGCCCCATTTCATGCAGCGTTTCATCAGTATATTCCAGCATTATGGTCATTATCATTCCCCTTATGAACTCATGACCATAATAGGAACGAATAAACGCAAAAGCAAGAAAAACATTACATTATTGTAATATTTTACTTCGTGCCGAATTTCTTTTGTTGCATTTTGCGATATTCTGCCTTGGCGGTGATATTCGGGGTAATTTTGATTAATTCATCCCAATCATCATAACTGAAAAACCTGTTTCTGAAATCGTGTGCGGCAGCGATGAAACGCTTTTCTCTGGCGTTGTCATTATTGTATGCATATACACTCCACAAATATTCATAATACAGGAATTGGGCAACATTTTGCGAAACCATGTCACACTCGTCATAGAAACGTCTTGCGAAACTTTCTCCCAGTTCGTTATACAACATTTCTACGCCGTTGCCGCAAAAGGCATAAGAAGCGGGTTTGTCATAAATATCCCACGGTTCTTCACCATTGGCCCAGCGATATTGCCCATGGCATTCCAAAATATAACGTGGTTCAATAAATTCAACAGGTTGCGCTGGCACAGGTTCATACACTTTATATTCTTGCCAAAAACCAATAAAACGGATTTCGCGAAACGATTGCGCTTTAACGCTAGTATCTTTACCCAACCAGTCCCACACATCATCCAGCGCACCCGCGCGCAATAAAATCAGTTCTTTTTGTGCGTTTTCATGGGACGCTGGCTGCGAACGCACAATTGCCAACGGTGTTTTTTGTGTCCCATCTATCATCGTAGCAGCATTTACATTTGCACCGTTAGCAACCAGCATTTCAATGATTTCAACTGATGAATTCTGTCGCAGTGCGTTGGTTAACGGACTATCCCCAACGTCATACCCATCAACCCAATCTACGATTTCGCCACGCTGTATATGTTTGTTTAATTCGTCTGGCGTTATTTTAGACCAATCTTCAATATTCAATAAATCATGACCTGGCCTGTCTGGATTGATATTTTTACGTCTGGCCGAATAAATTTCAGGTTTTATGATATTCTCAATGTTATCAACATCAGGTTCGTTCAATTCATATTCTATCACCATTTCCACCATATAATCTATACTTGACTGGCGGTTTTCAAATACAGCAATATCCATCCCGCCATCAAATATACACGCGGCTTTCTTGGCAATATCAAAGTCAGTTTTTACCCACTTTCCACCGACAAACGCCTCTGTTTTACCAGAACCATCCACACGGTGAACAATGCCATCACCATAATAATCATACTTGGAAAAGTCCAAATCTAATGCTTTTAAGATTTCATCTTTGTTCATTTTGTTCACCTTTTCTCATTTTTTTAATACACGACCAAGCAGCGTGTTATTATGTTATTCATCGTATTTTGCCAGCGCATTCTTGAATTTAAATGCCGCATCCATGTACCAATCGAAAATCGCCTGTTCGGATGTGGCCAAATCTTTCGGCATTTCCCAGCGGATGGTGCATGTGTTTTCTGATTCTTTCCATTTTAATTTTGTACCAAGTTCATTTTCAATATTACCCGCATTGGCCTTTAAATGGTCGTACAGTGGCTTTTGATTAATCATATACGCGGTTATACTGCAACCCTTTTTGCTGGGCTGTGCGATGTTTGCTACATAGAAATGATAGCGTTTGTCACCAAAGGTTAAATCCAGGTATGATTTAGAACTGGCTTTACGATTGCGAAACACATCAGTAAAACTTTTATTCTTGGACGCATATTCCACAAAACGTTCCCAAAATCCCATACGTTCTTTTTGGATGTCATTCATCGAACTTTTGTATTTGATATTTCTTTCCCAATCGTTCGGGCTTTCCACAATTTCAAATATTGGGGCTGGGTTGGAATTGTCAATTTGAATTAGTTTAATCGTCACCAAAAAGAACGCAACATCTTCATCCGTATGTTCATTAAGCCATTGTATGGCACTGCGATGTTCATCACCCGCCTTTTCAGCAACCCAGATGATAATATTTGCCTTTTTGCCTGACCCATAAGTAATAATCTTTCCCAAATGGTCGTGATTTGTTTGACCATACTGGTTTTCAATAATAACGTTGCGACCATCTGTGCTGTTTTCAGTTGTAAAAATATCCGCACGATATGCCCCAACGGGCACTTCAACAGTAGCAGGCCCAAAGGGTATGCCAATTTTGTCACTTAACTTATCTAAATTTTCTGGTTGTGCCAACCATGGTGTAAAGTCCGATGATTCACTGGGCCATACATCACGTATTGATACTTCTTTTATATTTCCGAGAGTTTTTTTCACACAATATCCTTTTGCTGTATTCGACCCACAAAAGGATGGCGCGGGGTGTTAAAGAAATCACAGTAAGATGACCCTGATGGTCTTTGGGCAAGCCCTGTTGTATAACCACCAGCACCCCGCGTACAGGACGCAGGGATATATGATTTAGGTGCATATCAACCACCCTTACTGCGAGGTTCTTTATGCCTCGGCATCCGTTCATGGATACATCAATATTATAGTACAAATTCAGCAAATTTCAATGGAGTTTCTTAAAATTCCCAGGAAGAAAGGTTTAATTCATCATCTGTTGCCATTTGTTGCAGTTCTGTGGGCGTTTCACCGACAAATTTCATAATGGTAACAAAGGCACGAACATCACCCTTTAATGCCCGATTAATCAGGGCAACAGCCATGGCATCTTTTATGCTTTGACCATCTTCATGTGGTAATAACAATGCTTCGGTTAAAATCTGACGCATTTTACGCTTTTCGCGTCTTGTAATGCCACTGGCAACACCACCTTTTCGGCCTTTTTCTCTCGCTTCATTCACGCTTTGTATCGGATGTAGGTTCTGTTCATTTGCCATATAAACCTCGTTATGGTTATGTATTTGTTGCCCATATATACTGTATATAAAACATATTATAATCTGGGTAGGGATAGTATATCGTGGAATCCTGCGGCTTTTGTAAAAACATCAGTTATTCCCCCTGTACAGCGAAACATCAGCATCCGTAAGCAATTCCGCGATTTTTATAATCTGGTCAATAATTTGGTTAGCATTTTTTTCTATGTGGGCTGCCAAAATAGATAAAACCGCAATTTTGCGGTTTTTTCTTTGTTTTCCAATACTTGCACGAGTTCGTAAGTTAGGGGTTGAAAACACACACCATTTCACACATTTACGAACTTTTAAAAAGAAAAGGCTAGAAATCTAACCTTTTTCATGGTTCGTATACATTGTGGGTATTTTATAGGAAATCTATTAAACTCTTCATTTATCTCCCCTGTCATGCACCAAGCGATTAATCATATTTGTAAATCTATTGATTACTTGCTGTTTACCTTCGGCAAAAATGTTTGTCATTTGTGGTTTGATTGTAAATGCAGAATTATTCATATCACCACTGGAATACAAATTACTTAATTGTTGGTATGTATTCATTTTTGCAAATTCATCACCCGGTACAACTGCTGTAACAATATACTCTTTTTTTCCGCTGCCGATTGCATCAATAAATTCCCCGCTTTCTAACTTGGTATCAATAAACATCAAATCTTTTCGTCCTGGGTCAAAAACACGCATTTTTCCATCGATTTCAACAGCTATTATTTGATGTCCGTTCATAATATGATTTGCTTTGCCACCATGCTTCGCTTTCCAATCGTTATATTTTGCGGTACAAACCACAAAACTTTTTATTCCCTTTTCAGCTGCCAATTTGCAAAATATTTTCGCTCGTCCAGTACAACCAATAACATTAGCAGGAATTTTGTCTTTTATAATATCATCTGCAGAAAGTCCAAAATGCCAGTCTATGCCAGAAACACCATGTTCTTTCATGTAATCTGGACGCGAACGCGGTCCAATAGCATCATGAAACATGCTGTGCATCTGGGCCATTATAGATTTTATCTTTTCTTCCATGCTTTTCCTTTATTCAAGAATAATTATATCACAAATTCTGCAAAAATGTTTTTATTTCTCTCCCGAACTGTAATAAATCGTAAATAAAATTGGTTCGTGAATTGCACAGATGGCCCTGCCAAAATTACAACCGACCCTTGTGGTCGGTTTTAATTTTTGTTAAGCAGACCCAACCGGATGCGCCAGAGTGCCACCATTGGTGCGCATGCACCATATGAAAACGCAGTTTTCGTGGGCATCGCCCACAGGCACGCATGGCGAATACGCAGACGAACAATTAGCAAACCTGCAAAAACGGATATGGTTAATAGAGTTTTTGCGTCTAGGTTTGATTATTGGTTGTCAAGGCGCGATGTTGGGGCTGCCAAATCTGATTTTCCGTCCGTTTGGGCGGATTTTTTATTGAAAATCCAAGGGGTTGCGGCGGTTAGAAGTCCGTTTTCTCGGTTGAATTGTGGCCTGTCTTGAAATATCATCTGGACAAGTCGTCTGCGCTGGTTCAAATTTCCATTTTTCCACAGAATTGCGGGGTGTTTGAAAAAATCACAGCCCTTTTTCATGGCGGTTAGAAATGTTTCTGTGTCTGATAGCAATTTCATGTCGTCCAGTTGTGATTCCAGCGCAGTTTTCTGTTCTGCCAGTTTGCGTAATTGGTCTGAATATATGCCCCGCATTGTGTCGTCATTGTTGGCAGTTGCATCCGCCACCAAGCATGTGATGTTGCTTATTTTTTCGTCCAATTTAGCCAACTCGCGGGCGGTGTTTATGCGCTGCTGTTTTATAGACATGTCTTTTTGGGCGCATACATGGCGCAAAACCCTGTCAAATAATGGCAAAACAGTATCCGGCATGCGTTATTCTGGGTTAAATTTTATTGTTTGTACACTCTGTATATTCATTCAATTTTGATATCTCACTTTCATTTAACAAGATAACATTGCATGCATTTGCGGCCTGTCTTGCTGATTTAGTATAACCTGCACTAGTAATCACAGCGGCGTAATCACACTTATAAAAATCTCGTGCGGTATTGGCTTCTTGCACCGCTTTGTTTCCCACTGGATTGGAATACATTTTGCATTGAATAGCAAACGAAACCCCGTTTTTATCTGCCAACACATCTGCACCTTGGTCGCCACTGCCCTTGGTTGCATGCGCATTAAAGCCCAATTTCTTTAACCTAGTTGCAATTTCTTTTTCATATTCCAGCGGTTTAATTACCTTGGTGTGTTTTATTGTCTTGCGTTCCGCGATATTGTTCATGGTTTCAAGTATATCATTTATAAGGATTTTACACAAATCATAGCGGATTTTTTGCATATCCTGTGCTATGTGAAGGATGTAGCCTCGACCTTCTGATTCAAAATCTTCAAGCAAATCAACGTTGTCTGCAACAATGGCATATGACATAACCGTAGCAATAGCACTAAAACCAACCTCTATTAAGTGTTCTTGTGGCACATTTTCCTTTATTGCGATTTGCATATTTGCAAATTTGTCCCCATTAATAGCATTATATAGAACATGCTCAGACAGGCCCAACATATTTAAAGCCGCCTTGTCGCAAATTGCCCAACCGTTATTATAGAGCATTTTTTTACCCGCACATGAGTTCAAATGTTCAGCGACCCCCTCATGAGAAAGCCTTAGATGCCCCCCCGGAATATAAAAACGCTTTAACACATGCCCCACAGAATCATCACTCTCAAAAAGTTCCAAGCAACTATTTATCAATAGTTTTTGTTCAAAATTTCTACATCTCTCTTCCAATTGCTCAAACAGTTCTTCTAATAAGATATTCAATGCGTCCTTAACGGTTAGAAAATCCTTGAGCAACACAAGGCTGATTTCCACCATTTTTTGATTTTTCAGTATTACATTGTCTATAAAATATTCTTGTTCTCGTTCCCAAGCAGAATCAACCAGCAGACCATAATCATCCACATAACTTCCCTGTAATCTTTTATTATATAAGCTCTTCGCATGCTTCAAGATAAGCCCAACCACAGTGTCTAACACCATCATTTGTGTCCCTATATAGGCAGCAGCGTCTATAACTAGTTGGTTCGTCGTTTGTTCTTGCCCTTCCTTTATAGGCGATAAATTGTCCTTTACAAAATGTCTGATAAAATCCTTTATTGCTTGTTCTTCGTCTCTAACAAATTTTTTCAATTTTTCGGGTCGCCACTTTTTCTCTTCCTTATATTTAAGCACCACTATAAACACCAACAGCCCTATTATTCCCATTATTCCTGCCATAGCCCATCCTTCTGTCTAAACAGTTCTTTTGGTTCTGTTCCTTGAACTATTTTTCCATCTTCATAAAACACATAGTGCGGCTTTGTTTCGTATCAAAAAACCGCCCAAAAGAGGCGGTCGGGGAGTTCAAAAATCAGTTCGTTATTGATTCTGCTGGTCTTTCGGTTTCCCGTATTATATACACCAACAGCTCCCCGACATGATATCGGGGACATAACGATGCAAAAAGCACCTAAACATCAAGATAACGATGCTTTCGCACCGAACGAACAGGGCTTTTGAAAACCCCGAACCCAAACTCCTTTGGATTCATTTGTGATTGTAATCCATGAAAGGTATTTTTGCAAATCTAAAATGCCCACTGATAACAAACACCTGATGCGCCCCTGATGGTCAGGGGAAATGTACCCACGCACCCTTTTTGGCAGTAATGGCTTTATTGTTTTGCATGCGTTGTAATCGCGTTTTAAAGCCCCTGTGGCGCGTCTTGTGTTTTTATGTTCATCTTTGTTGCTTTGTGTCTTAAATTGTCTGTATGGGCAAATATATGCGTTTCTATGGCATATCTGCCACCACCGGTGCCATGCATGTGTGTTTTGATTCCTTGTATAGGGCAAAAGCATGCTTTTTATAAAGTTTTTTGCATGCTCTGTGTTTAATGTATCTTTGTGGCAATGCGTATCTGCATCTGTTGTTGATATGTATGATAGATTGATATAAAGATAGATTTGACATCTATCTTTATATCCTCTATCTATCTCCCTTATTTTCTTTTGCGGTCTTGTAGAACAAGCCCGCGATTTTTCTTTTAGGTATATATAAACATGTTTATCGTATGTTCTCATTGTATATATCTATCATGGTTATAATCAGGCATAGGATATTATTTATCGGGATTCTGGGGCGTTTGCTCTGTGCATGTGCGGTGCATATCATCCGCATCAGTCAGCATTTCCGCAATGTTGATGATTTCCTGTATTATTGTGTTTGCATTAGTTTTAACCTGGGCTGCCAAATCTGATTTTCCGTCCATTTGGGCGGATTTTTTATTGAAAACCCAAGGGGCTCGGGCAGTTCGAAATACAGAATTGATTTTTACACATTTTGTGATACAATATGCACGTTCAGCGGACGACATTTGCTCGTCTTTTTTTATTGCCCGCAACCGCGGGTGTTTTTTTATGGAGAAAAAATGATAACACCTAAATTTTTACAAGAACTGATATCGTCGCCCGAATATGGCGGTGGCACAGCGAACATGGCGAAAATACCTGTGATGAATGTTCGGGGAATGATGGGACGGTCTATGAAAGCAAAGAAGATATACCAACATGCCCCGTTCATCCAAACTGTCGCTGTTGGGTTGAAGAAGCAACACTGAATGAGGCAGGCAAGAAAATAGGCAGCAAGGTTTATAAAGGCCAAAAAGCAAGAAACAAAAAGGCAAGTGATATGCAAATGAGTGATAAAGGTATCGAATGGTTGAAAGAAAAAGAAGACAGAGTGTTAGACAAGCGAGGCAATCATGTTATATATAATGATGCTACGATGAAACCAGTAAATCCAAACGAGCCTTTGCCAAAAGGCGCAACAATTGGCTATGGGCATTTGGTAAAGCCAGGTGAAGATTTTACAAACGGAATCACAGAACGGCAGGCGATCGCATTATTACGTTCTGATATAGCCACGGCAGAACGCGCTGTACAAGATAATATTACAGCACAAATGTCGCAGTCCCAATATGATGCCCTGGTATCTTTGGCGTATAATATTGGTACAAGTGGTTTCAAAAATTCTACGGTTGTGAAATATATAAACAATCCAGATTTTCATAGCTCTGTTTATTCGGATTTGGAATCCGCATGGAAAGCCTGGAATCGCACCCAGGGAAAAGTATCAAACGGTTTAATTAACCGCAGGCAAAATGAATGGAACCTATATAAACGCGGTATATATTGATTTTTATAATCATATCTTTTATACATGCATTGCATGAAAAGACTTGTCTTATTTTGTGTATTTTTGATTGGTTGTAGCTCTACAGACAGCAAATCTTGCGAGTTCTGTGGAAAATGGTCTTTTGACAGATTTGAATATGCCGGATATATAACCGCAGATTGCGATTGGATGGCGCAAAGTTATTATGAAAATACTGCTGTTGAAATCAATGCTGCAAACATTACTATCGGCGATTTTGATATTGATGAAAACGCACAAGAAATTCTGGTAAAAAAAGATACAGGCACAATAGAAAAATTTTATTTTGCAAATTCTGATTTGATATACATATATTCAGATGGATGTAAGTTTTATTTTCGGCGAGATTAGCAATTATACGATTTGACAATCGCAAAATTTTCGGTGTATAATCAGGTCATGAAGAATTTATTTTTAGTTTTTATCATGTTGGCAATACTGGTTATGACAGGATGCGGGGTAAAGTCTGACCTGGTGCGGACGGATAAGTCTTTCCCGCGTGATTATCCAGTGTATTAATTATGAAACCAAACATGACACAAGATTTTACACTGCATACGCATACAACCGGTTTTGATGGCCGCAGTACTGTTGCGCAAATGGCCACAGCAGCAGAGTTTGTCGGAATGAAGACCCTGGGGATTTCAAATCATTTTATTTTACACCCTGAAATCAAATCCGCCGGTTTTTACCCGTTTGCGGTTCAGCGCGGATACCAGAACATGTATTCTGATTCCATGGACAAGATTTTGTCACGATTTGCCGCAAATTATGATGAAATCTATCGCGTTGCCAATAATGCAAATATACATTTGTTGCGCGGGATGGAGGCGGACTTCTTTCTGTACCCTGGGTGGCGAACAAATTTTGAATATGCCATAAAAATTCTGCGCCCCGATTACATAATTGGCGCGGTGCATTTTGTTGAAAAAGACGGCAAACTTTACAACATGCACGACATTGGAAACGCCGCCCCAGATGAACAGAATCAGATGCTGAAATTATACTGGGCGAAGGTGCGAATGGCAGCGAAATCTGGACTGTTCAATTTTATGGCTCATCTGGACCTGCCGCGCAAGGCAACACCCGAAACGGCCGCAGAACGCTGGATCGAGGAAGAATTGCACACCATAGACACAATGTCGCAATATTCACTGCCCTTTGAGATTAACACATCTGCGACAGGCGCCCCCTATCCCAGTTTCCGGATTATTCAAGCCGCAGGGCATGCAAACCTGCCATTTTTATTAAGCGATGACGCGCATGAAGCATTACATATCGGTCGCGACTTTGTGGCGGCGGGGCATCTGGCACGAATAATGGACGCCAGGAACAATATTTCACTGCAGAAAATACTTGATTTTTCAAATAAAACACTATAAACTGTGGCCTGCTGGGTAATCAGAACTGATTAAACAACGGTGATATTTTGGTCCCGTTTGCGATAAGGATTCTGTTCTTGGTTATAAACACCTGGCATACAAAAAACCAAAATAAAAGGATAAAATTATGGCAAGAGCTGGTGCAAAGCGTAGCACACGCAAACTAAAAATCGGACGCAGCCTGGGCGTCAATCTGTGGGGTCAGGCAAAATCCCCATTTAACAAACGCAAATATAAACCTGGTCAGCATGGTCCAACATCACGTGGTGGCAATTCATCTGATTACGCAAAACAGATGCGCGCAAAACAGACATTAAAAGGTTACTATGGTAATGTTGGCGAAAAGAAGTTCCGCAAATACTACCTGGAAGCTGCCAATATGAAGGGCGACACACCAGAAAATTTAATCGGCTTGTTGGAACGTCGTTTGGATGCCGTTGTATATCGTGCAAAGTTGGCACCAACGGTATTCTCGGCACGCCAGTTAATCAGCCATGGTCATATCAACGTTAATGGCAAACGCGTTAAGATTGCATCGTACCAGGTAAAACCAGGCGATGTCATCACGGTCAGCGAAAAAGCAAAACAAATGCCATTGGTTGTTTTGGCATTAGAATCAGCAGAACGCAACTTTGCGGACTATGTTTCTGTTGACAGTGCAAACTTTACTGCGACATTTGTACGCGTACCTGCATTTGCAGATGTACCATATCCGGTTCAGATGTTCCCAGAATTGGTTGTTGAATTCTATTCCCGTTAATTGGTACGGGTTGTATTCAGAATCCCCCACCTTTGGGGGATTTTTTTGCATGCTGTGCGGTGATAAAGGTAGTATGACCTGGGTCCCGTGGTCAAGCCACGGGATGACAGGGGGGGGAATAGTCCCTGTTCCCGCCGTCGCAGGAATAACAAATAGAGAAAGGATACCAAATTAAAAAATCCCCCGTCTGGGGGATTTTTTTCTTTTTTAGATGCAAGCCCATCTTTTTATTTGGTCGTTGTGCCATCGCGTGGATTGTCGCCAGAATTACCATCGTTTCCTGATGTTGGGATGTCCGATGCCCCTAATACACATTTCTTGTATAAAATCGGATCAGTGTTAAGCCAACATATATCATCTAACGTATCATTCTTAGGTTTTATCCCTTTGGCTCCATACAGCAACTGCGCCTGAGTAAATGTTTGTTTGCGCCCCTGTTCGCGGTTGGATGTTTTAAAGTTACCGCCTTCACAATATTCATCTCTGTCGCATAGTGCACAAAACAATGAATTCGCCGGCAAATACTGTCCACGTGCACAGGTTACATCCTTGGCATCTTCCAACCCCATATCATTTTCATATGTACCGGCGGAACATTTTGTTTCTTTGACACCGGCACACCATTTGTCGGACGGACAAGGTTGTGCCTTGCGATATAACATTGACAGTCCCGTACGAGTCTTGTCTTCACAATATGGTGTGGTGCTTCCATAAAGAAGATATCTTTCGGTCAGGTAATAGCCAGGCTTGGCACTGAGATAGTACAAATCGCTGCTGCCACTTCTATCATGATCGTATCGATTGGAAACATTGTTGTAACGGATACCGTCATGACGGAAATACCCGCGCTTGTTTTCGCCCTCGTACCGTATTGAACAATCTTCTATCTTTGTTAATTTTGTATGCCAACCTGTGAACTGAATATTTTTAAATTTGACATCAGTTTTATCTGCCGCATAATATTCAGCAGGATACGTTTCAGGCAATCTGAAATAACTTTGGTCAAGAGGATCTGGGCACGCTATTTTTGGTGATGTTTCACCATTCCAACCCTGGCAATAAAAACCTGCGGGGCACTCTAGGCAACTGGTTCCTGATGCATACTGGCCCGCTGCACATTCAACGGGCGGTTCATCAAGGGCGTCATCCAGGGAATCTGCGCCTGGGTTGGTTGTCTTGCCATCTGGCACAGAAACTATCGTCCCTTGGTCTTTATCCTTGCTTGGCTTACCAGAAAAGGAATCAGGACAGTAAGATCCAGCGGGGCAATCTATACACGTCTCTGATTCTTTGGGCAGATATTGACCTGCTGCGCATGTAACGGTTTTGTTATGCACCTTTTGCCCCAGACTGCCCTCAAAATAGCAATCTTCGGCGCTTTTTGCGTTCGCATCAGATTTAGAGAAATATTCAGGGCACAAGTGCACGCCTATTTTGTGTAAATCCCCTCTTTCAATCTTGTTCCACCTTTTTTGGCATCCTTTTGCAATTTCGCCCGCCGTCCAATTCTTGTTTGCACATTTATCATGTCCCTCACAATAACATCCAGGACGACACGGGTGTTTACTACTAAGATTTCGGTAGTACCCCGGGTCTACCTCTTTGCCGTACCAACAACCAGCATCTGCGGGGGCGATTTGAACCATGGACATGATTAGAAATATCGAAAAAATACGAAACATTGTGAAAATCCTCTCTTTTTTATATATAGTATATTTTTTTCGTATTTTATGCAACCAATTATTGTTTACTAAGTGATGATTTTTCTTATTTAAGGATTCAAAAAATTAATACTGCCTGTTGTTATCACACAGGGCGATGGATTCCCACACCCTTTGTCATCCCCGCGAAGGCGGGGATAGGAACTAAAAAAGTTTTGAAATACTTATTTGGCGCACGTTGCGTGCAGCGTTAAAGCCCCTGTTCCCGCCGTCGCGGGAATGACAAAACACGTTGTGTTTTGTAAAGGGTGTGCTTTACTGGATTGCCACGCGTTCGCTGTGCGGTGATAAAGGTAGTATGACCTGGGTCCCGTGGTGTGCGGCGGGATGACAGCGGTGGGAAGTAATCCCATTAAAAAACCCGCCATTCGGCGGGTTTTCCATTTAGATACTGTCGGGGTTCACCCAACGTCCATCTTTTAATAGACCAGGTGCCATTCCTTCGTTCGAACGCAGATTGTCAATTACACTGCGCGCCTGGGCGGCATCCAGATTGATAATGCGAACCTTGAACATGTCGCCTTCGTTAACAACAACCGCATCACCGTATGTCTTCATACGCTGAACCAGGGCATCGGCACTGTCTTGGGCATAAAATGCAGCAATCTGAACCGCGTAATCACCCGCCGCCGCTGGTGCAGGCTGAGACACCGGCTGAGCCGCAGGCGTTTCTGCCACAGGAACAGCAGCAACAGGTTCGGCAACAACAGCAGGTTGCGCAACCGCCGCTTCAACCACAGGAACAGTACCCATTGTTGCGTTCTTGACAATCATTGTCTGTTCAGGCAGAACCTGAATCTGAACCTTGGCCTGGCCATTTAAACCAATCTTTTGTGCGGCCGCCGGCGATAAATCCATTAAACGCGTGTTTACAAATGGACCGCGATTGTTTACGCGAACATCAACCGATTTTCCATTGCTGAGATTCGTAACACGGACAATCGTCGGCAGGGGTAATGTCTTGCTGGTCGCGACCATCTGATTGGCATCAAAAATTTCACCGTTACTGGTTTTTGTGCCGTTCAATTCCGTCGGAATAATACCAGCAATACCAGTTTGATTGTAGGTCATATCTTCAACAGGTATGTATTGAACATCGTCAACCTTGTACGCGGTACCAACATAGTATTTAGGGGCAGCCGCCAATAAATACGTGTCACCCAATGATTCCTGGGGGGCGCTGGTTACCAATACTTCTTCGCCAAAGCCGTCGGCATTATAACTGGCGCTGCGACCCTTTGGATTTAAATCCATACAGCCCGCCAGCATTGCGGTTAATACCGCCAAAGAGATAACTTTTTTCATGATCTAGGACTCCTTACATTCATAAACTTATGTTTGCATTTTATCATAAAACACCAGGTATTTCAAATCTATTTTATTATTTTATAGCACGTTCCATTATGTACGCAACCGGCAAGTACAACATACCATACCCCGCAATCGCCAGCCCCAATGTAAATATGCCCGTAATTGGAATAAATGACAGAACAACGCCAAGCACAGCCGACAAAATCCCAAACGCTGCAACCGCGCGCAATGTTCGCCCGTCATACCGAACCAATTCGCGCCTGCGACATGCGCGTGCAAGCAAGAAATTCTTTAAATACCCACTGATTACAACGCCAATCGGAATTGCCAAATATCCAACAAATGGGAACAACACCAAATACAACGCGGCCGCAACACACAGGGACGTAATACTGGTTTTAACAGGTGTTTTTACATCCTGGGACGCGTAAAGCGTTTTGCTGTAAATCTGGCTGAGTACCATGGCAGGCAGAACAAATACCTGAATCTTTATCGCCATGGCAACCGCATGTGTCGATTCAGGTGTCCATGCACCATACTGAAACAGAAAACGAATTATCGGTTCCGCCAACACAAACAGGCCCGCCACACACGGCAATGTTAACATCAGCGAACGACGCATCGATGAATTTTGCTGAATATATACACTGCGCATATTTCTATCCGCCAATGCACCCGAAATCGACGACATCAAAACCGTACCAACCGCCAAACCAATCATCGCAAACGGTAATTGAACAATTCTGTCAGAATAATACAACCAGGATACGGCACCACTTTGAAAACTGGCAACCAGAGTGCCAACAATAATCGTTATTTGGTAAAAACCACTGCCAACTATACTGACCCCCAGACGTTTAAACATGCGACTGATTCCCGGGGTCCAGCGCGGAATAACCAGGCGCAAACCAAAATGCCTGCGACGAATTCGCAACCACAAAACACCAAACTGAATAACGCCAGAAGCTACAACAGTACCAGCCATCAAAAACAGGACGTTTTCAGAACCAAAAAACATCGCAATCAGCAATGCACATATCAGCATAATATTCAACAAAACCGGCATAAACGCCGCTAAAACAAATTTCGAGAACGCATTCAATATCGCAGATAAAAATGCCGCACCACAAATAAAGATAACATATACAAACATTATGCGCGATATCAATACGGTCATTTCCATCTTGCCCGGTGTGGCGTCAAACCCAGGTGCCAGCACCCATACAACCAGCGGCATAAATATCTCGAACAATATTGTTATCCCCAACAGCACAACCATCAGCCACGAAAATACATTACGCGCAAACGATTCGTCCCGCCGTGAATCAGTGTACATTGGAATAAAGATTGCGGATAACGCACCTTCGCCCAGCAGGTCGCGAAATAAATTTGGCAACTTGAACGCAGCCAAGAAGATATCAGACAGACGCCCTGCCCCCAAAACGCGCGCAATCAACATGTCGCGAATAAAACCAAATATACGACTGATGCCAGTCATGGCACCAACCCCGAAAATATGTTTGCCAAGTTTCATGGTTTAGATTATACTGCGTTCTGTAAATGAAAATCAAGACAGGAATAGAAATATGAAAAAACATTTTATTCTGATGACAATGTTGGCGTTCTTGACAGGATGCGCAGGTACAGATAACGAAATCGTCACAGAACAGCCTTTAACCGATATATACAAAACTGCATACGATGAATTCAATGACGAAAATTACGAAGAAGCAGCCGCTGAATTTTTAAAGGCAGAAACACAGCACCCGTCCAGCCCATGGGCCCCAGATGCACTGATTATGGCGGCATATTCACACTATATGGATAAAGATTTCGCCGGGGCAATTTTGGCAACAGATCGCTTTATGCGCTTTCATCCGGGACATAAAGACGTCCCATATGTAATGTATTTGCGTGGCATGTGCTATTATCGCCAGGTCAGCGACGTTCGACGCGAACCAGGCATGTCCGCGTACGCATTGCAGCAATTCCAAACACTGGTTCAACGCTTTCCACGCAGCGAATATGCAAAAAATGCAGAAAACAAAATTATTATATTGAAAAACTATATCGCAGGTAAGGTTATGTTTGCAGCACGTAATGATATGAAAAAAGAAAACTGGACCAGCGCAATTAACCGTCTGCAATCTGTTGTGAAAGATGCCCAAGAAACAGCTATGACGCCAGAGGCAATGTTCAGATTAACCGAGGCGTATACAGCAGTCGGACTGCATGAACAGGCACAGGGATTTGCAGAAATGCTGAAATTAAATTTCCCAGAGAATGAATGGACAAAAAAACTGAAATAAAAAACCTTATAATTTTACGCCGTATTTGCCACGGTTAATGGGACGGTAGGATAAGGCCTCGGCCAGGTCGGGCATTTCTATATTTTCTGCGCCACGCAAATCCGCAATCGTACGCGCCAGTCGCTTAATCCGATTATAACCACGGGCAGACATTCCCATTTTTTCTGCAGCAGTGTTTAAAAAAGCAGTCAATTCTTCGTCCAGTGCGGCAAATCGTGCCAGATCAGCCCCATCCAGCTGCGCATTAACACGGCCTTGGCGCGAAATCTGACGACTGCGTGCAGCAACAACACGCGCACGGATTTCCGCGCTGGTTTCACGCGCGGTGTTGTCTGACGCCATTTCCCACGGCTTTACCGCATCAACATCAACATGCAAATCAATTCTGTCCAGCAATGGCCCAGATATCTTGTTCTGGTACGCTTCGGCACAACGCGGGGCGCGCGTGCATGACATAGCAGCGTTCCCCAGATGACCACATGGACACGGATTCATCGCCGCAATCAACTGAAAACGCGCAGGATATGTTGCGTTACGCTTGGCACGCGATATTAAAATCTGGCCAGATTCCATCGGCTGTCGCAGGATTTCAAGCGTCGTACGATTAAATTCAGGTAACTCATCTAAAAACAGCACGCCGTTATGCGCCAATGATATTTCACCAGGACGCGCATCCGATCCGCCACCAGCCAAGGCAACCGGACTGGACGTATGATGAACACTGCGAAACGGCCGAGACGATATCAGTCCACGACCCGATAATTCGCCAGCAATTGAGTATATGGTCGATGTTTCTAAAATCTCGTTCGCGGTCATTTCGGGCATAATCGTTGGCAGACGTGACGCCAACATAGTTTTTCCCGCCCCAGGAGGCCCAACCATTAACATAGCATGACCGCCCGCA
Organism: Candidatus Enterousia sp.; assembly: GCA_045614145.1. GTDB lineage: Bacteria > Pseudomonadota > Alphaproteobacteria > Rs-D84 > Rs-D84 > Enterousia. Next base: position 81,289 of record JAZLCH010000006.1, read on the forward strand.
GCCGCAATTTCAAGGGCGCGCTTGGCCGCCGACTGGCCATGCACGTCTGACATGTCCAGGGTTGTGTTCGTCTGGCCCGTGGGCGCGGTTAATTCAGGCACAGGCAAGTCCTGGGTATTATTGAAATGATTGATTAATTGCACAACATGAAATGGAGCCAAGATATTTGTGTGTCCAGCCCATCGTGCCTGGGTCCCCTGGTCGCCAGGACATATTATCCCCAGATTGTGCGCGTCGGCCCAAACACTGGCCGGCAGTACAGCGTCTGTTTTGACAATTGCACCATCAAGGCCAACTTCGCCCATGATTACGTATTTTTCAAGCTCTGTTTCAGGCAGTACACCAATAGCACACAAAATCCCACATAAAATCGGTAAATCAAAGTGCGAACCACTTTTTTCAACATCCGCTGGCGACAGATTTACCGTCAATCGCTTTGGCGGCAATGACAGATTTAATGCAGCCAGAACATTACGAATCCGCTCGGCTGATTCTTTGACCGCGCGGTCAGCCAGACCAATTATATTAAATTCGGGTTTAGACAACCCAGATGACAACTGTACCTGAACATCGATTGGCGTGGCGTCCATGCCATTAAATATGATTGAATTCAATGATATCATGTGTGCATATTAGAACTTGAATTAAAGTTCTGCAAGTTCTAATATATCAAAAAAATAACGAAAGGATATACGAAATGCCCGCAAAAAATAAGAATGTCGCACGCGAATGGTTTAATACAATCTTTTATGGCGCACTGATTGCGATTGTATTTCGCAGTTTTCTGCTGGAACCGTTTAATATACCATCGGGTTCTATGATTCCAACACTGCACGTAGGTGACCACATCTTTGTTGAAAAATGGGCGTACGGTTATTCGCGATACTCGTTCCCATTCGGTTCATGGAAATTGTGGAATGGACGTTTCTGGGCAACAGAACCTGAAATTGGCGACGTTATCGTGTTCCGTAATCCAATTAATGAAGCCCAGGACTATGTTAAGCGTCTGATTGGCAAACCAGGCGATAAAATCCAGATGATTAACGGTCGGCTGCATATAAATGGCGCCCAGGTTGAACGCAAAGACCCACGCCCGTATATTATCGCAACACTGCCAAAATCTATGCGGTCGGTCGGGTACTATAAAGACAACATGTCTATCAAAGGAAATAAGATTTGGATTGACAATGAACCGGCACCGTTTAATTATACAATCGAATACAAACCTGACAGTTTCTGCAACAGATATGCCGGCGCGTGCGGCGTGTTTTCAGGAACAGAATATACAGAAGTGCTGCCCAACGGCGTAAATCACAGTATTATCGAAATGACAGATGATGCGCACTTTGATAACACACCAACGTTTACTGTGCCTGAAAACCATTATTTCTTTATGGGCGATAACCGCGACAACAGCAGTGACAGCCGTGGCGATGTCAGCTTTGTTCCGCGCGACAATGTGTTGGGACACGTTTGGTTTATATGGTATTCACATAACTACTATGCGCCGATGATGTCGGTGTGGTCGTGGAACAATAAAATGCGCTGGGGCAGATTTGGAATGGGAATAAAATGAAACAAATAAACTATGACTTTAATGATGACAGCTTGTTGGAATTGGCGCTGACACAAAGTGGCGTAAATTCCGCACAGAATAATGAACGACTGGAATTTATTGGCGACCGCGTCCTGGGGTTAAGCGTGGCGGGAATGCTGTACGAAATGTACCCGAACGAGACCGAAGGTGAATTAGCACGCAGACATGCAATGCTGGTATCAACAGAAACCCTGGGGAATGTTGCACGCGATTTAGGATTAGACAAACAAATTCGACACGGTCACATGACCGCAGGACGAATTCAACACATCTTGGCCAACGCAATGGAAGCATTGTTGGGGGCAATATACCTGGACGGTGGATTTGACGCGGCACGCGACATAATTGTTGATATTTGGCGCGATTTGGCCGCCATGGATGCTGTTGCGCCCAAGGATCCAAAAACGCGACTGCAAGAACTGGTGCAAAAAAATGAACCTGGTAACCTGCCTGTCTATGAGTACATGGAATCGGTCGGCGCATCACACAACCCGGTATTTAATGTTCGCGTGTCTGCAATGGGACACAGCGCAACAGGGCGCGGTTCTTCAAAAAAAGCGGCCAGCATTGCCGCAGCAGAAGAATTATTGAAAATCCTTGCAATTTAAATGTTTGGGATTTAAAATCAAGATAACTTAAACAACACAGGGGTAAATAATGTTTTCTATTTTATTGGTCTTATTGGTTATCGTCGCAGTTATGATGATTGGTTTAATTTTGTTACAAAAGTCCGAAGGGTCTGGGATGTCAGGCTCGTCCGCATCGGCAATGTTAGGTGGCGCATTAACTGGGACAGCGGCGGGAAACTTCTTGACCCGCGCTACAGGCTGGCTGGCAACATTATTCTTTATATTATGTGCGGCGTTGGCCTTGGTCGCATCAAAATCAGATATGTCTGCACAGCAAAGCGCGTTGCGTAATGAAATTGTTATGCAAGAAAACGCCACAACACCCGGGGTGCCAGTTGATACACCTGCACCAACAGATGCACCAGCAGAATAACCGCAAAAACCGCCAAATGGCGGTTTTTTAATGTGTGTTTTGCGCAAGATATCGATTAATTGCCCGTAACACCATACCACCACCAGAAACACTGTCGCGCCTTGTAATATTATGCGCACCGTCAATTATTCCCACAGCACGAATTTTGGAATCAATATTGTATTCAGAAAATACAGGCAAATGATTTTCATTTATTTGATTACAAACCGGCACGTCAGCATCCCCGTAACGCAGCGCACCAATTCCACGCTTAAATGATGGCGCGCAATAAAACACTGGAACCGTACAACATCGTGGCGCAGATAATTTCTTTTGATAATTGTTTGTGCCAATAGGTGACGAATACCCCATGCGCAGATAAAACTTTTCCGCTTTTGCCAATGATACCAGTTCTGAATAGTGCGCAGAAATAGATGCGGATTTTTCAGCCGCCTGCAGCAGAGCGGCCCCGATATGCTGCCCCTGATATTCAGGCATAACAGACAGATGACGAATAAATGCGGTTTTCTTTTGCACATCACCATTTATACAACCAATCATTTTATCGCCATCATACGCGCCAAACGCAAAATTATGTGACAGCTGACGCCAGGATTTCTGAAATTCAGATATGGCATCAGCCAATTCTTTATCTGTCAGGCGAATGTTATAATTATGTTGCATTGCGGCAATACGAACACGCAACATGTCGTCCCAGATGCCTGGGGCGGCCTGATTAAAAATTGGAAAGACTTTTATTTCACTCATACTATATACATAGTACAAAATATATAAATGTCAATGGCGATTTAAAATAATTGCAGATTTGGAAAATCGTTATGCGTCGCACCGTCAATTATGTGAACCGCCTGTCCCGCCAGCCATTTTTGCGACAGCCGGTTCGGAACAACACGATCACCACGGGCAATGTAGTGACGCTGTACAACATGCGGCAATTCGTCCAGGTTCAGCGATGATGACAATGGCACATCACCAAAATACCCCGTCCATTCAGCATGATTTAGAACACCGGCAATCGTTATCCATTCGCGAACATTTATATCAGGATTTTCCTTGATAACCAATCCCGATATCATCGCGCCGCCAGAATATCCGATTAAGACAACCGGGCGATTGTCCGCAATATCTTTTACTGCGGCCGCGACAGAATCAACAATATCTGACGAAAAACGCCCAATCGTCCAATCAGACCTCGCACAGGTATTTGACATTATATACTGGCACGGACGCGCCATGTAGATAACGTTTGGTGACGGGTCGCGCATGACTAAATTACGCACCAACATTCCACGCGGTGTTGGATTGGCGGTGGGATGACCATGTGCATCAAATGAATTTCCGTCGCCTTCGATATAAATATGAATTGGCGAAATGTTGTCGGTAATGCGCTGAAATGTTGTAATTGTGTATTTACCAGAATTGATTGGGACACTTATAAAATCAGATGGCACATGCCACGCCGGCGCACAGGCACAAACAAAACCAGATAAAAACAGAATTAATCGTTTCATTTTCTTCTATGTTATATGAAAGCACAATAAATTCAAAGAACAAAAAAAGTCGATGAATTAAAGCAAATGTCACCAAAACAATGGGAAGATATTTGCAAAAGATGCGGTATATGCTGTCTGTGCAAAGTGCAAATAGGCCCAAACGAGCAAACAAACAACTTTTATACCAATGTCATTTAATCCCGTCACCAGACAGTGCACAATGTACGAAAATAGATTAAAGCGCAAGGAAAAAGATTGTAAGAAAGTTGACCTGGATATTATCTTAGATGGCACACTGGTTCCACGAACATGCGGGTATGTTGAATATATTTTTGGCCCTGCCCCATTTAAAACATGTGTCAATTGGCACTGCGTCAGTTCAGAAACATCCGCAAAACTAAAAACGCCTTTGAGAATCACAAAACTGGAACAAAAGATAAAAAACCGACAAATGTCGGTCTTTTTTTGACAAATTTATATTTTTTTGACAAAAAGACTTGACAAATGAATTGACAAATACTATTTTTGGGATATAAACAAATTCCAAACAATGGGAGTTACACATGCAAAAGAAAAGTAAGACAAAGAATACAAAAAAGAACAATGCACGTTCCAGTTTTTGCAAGCGCGCATGGAATATAATTTGCTGGCCATTTCACAAGGCGGCGGCGCTGTGTCGCAGTTTTTGGAAATGGGTACGTAATGTTGATCTAATCGGCCTGACAAACACAACACTGTTGGTCGCAATTATCGTGTTATTTTCTATGCTGATTATCGATGTTGTTGGCTGCAACAGAAAACAAGTTGTCGTTGTTGCAAAACCTGTGCCAGTAACCACACCAGAACAGGTTACAATCACAGAAGAATCTGCAAAAAAGCCTGTAATACTGCCAATTAACAAGAAAAAAACACAAAAAATAATTAATGTTGTGCCAGTAAAGGTCAGCGAAGTTACGATTATAAAAAAACAAACTGCAAGACAAGGCGCAAAACTGATGGGCGATGTCGTTATTGACAGTCGTGGCGCAGGCGCAATCTTGCAATGCGGAACACAGGTTAACGGCAATTTATATTTGCAAAATATGCGCAAATATACCCTGCCATGTAATATTCGTATCAACGGGAATTTATTCCTGCGCGATGTGAATATGTTGCAATTCTGTGGTGACTTTGTCGTCACAGGCAACATTTATGTCAGTCCGCGTTCGTCCTTTGGTCCGATTCCAAAGACTGCACGCGTTGGCGGACATGTGGTGCTGTAAGCCATTAAATTACAGAAATGTTTGTTCATATCTCCCTTTGTGACACCGCCAATCCCAGGCGGTGTTTTTTTATAGTAAATGTAAAAAAATCTGATATAATACGTCATATCTGAACACAAAAAAACCAAAGGAAGAGAAAATGTTTGACAAACTGTTGCACGTACTGAAAAACAATATCGGCTATACAATAATATTGGCGATTGCGATTATATTTTTTGGATATTTTTCAGACGGACTGATTCCAGGTCTGATTACGGCGGTTTCTGCCCTGTTGGCATATGCATGCATCATGGCACTGTATGGAGAATATAAAAAACTGCCTGCAAAAAAAGTTGCCAAGACCACGCCCGCAAAAAAGAAAGCAAAAAAACAACTATAATTCCGCCAAATTGGCGGTTTTTTTTCATAAATGCAGTTTTTATTTTTATAGTGAGCTTTTTTGTGATATAATAAATCATTATGAGAAAAAGAAATATTTATATCTTATCAATTCTGTCTTTTTTCTGTGGGGCGCCTGCATTTGCAAACTGGCAATACCCAGGCACGTATGTGCGTGACGGTTGGTACGAGGACGACGGCATGCGCTTTGTCATGTCTGTCCGCGGTGGCGCAGCGTTGGGAATGGCATCAATAAAAAATGACGCCGGCGCAATCGCAAATGAATATTTCTTGAGTCCGGATGGCACCCCGGTATCTGCATCGTACTATTATTCATGCGTTGACCAGGGTGGATGCGCCGATTATGTATATGCAGGATATGGTGATTTGAACAAATTGCCAGCAACCAAGGATTTTGATAGTTTCTCGTTCGTGGCGGGGGCAAGTATCGGTTGGACAATGCCATATCGCCCACAGTGGAGAATTGAAGTCGGATATGACCATATCACGAAAAGTGAATACAACTCTTCGCCAATGTTCGAAGGTGATTTAACATTGGAAGGTGGCGATGTGACAAACGTTACGATACATGCACAGAGTTCGACCGTAAATTCCAAGATTTCCAGCGACGTCTACAGCGTTATGGCGTTCCATGATTTCTTTGACGGACTGCAGAAACCGATACAAGAATTTATCCCATATATCGGATTTGGCGCAGGTTACGCGGATTCCAAGACAATATTAAACCTGTCTGACCCATATGGCGATTTGTCATCGCAGGTGGAACTGCAGCAATATGGCGATGTTGACGATTATGGCATAGTTCAATTCTTTAGATCAGAACGAAACACTGCAAATGTTGCAGGCCTGTTGGCAGCTGGATTTTCATACGGCATAAATGAATATATGTTTATGGACTTTGGTGCGCGCATAATGTATATTCCAAAGGTAAAATGGGAACTGACCAATGATACTGGTAGCCGCCATCGTGAATGGTTCAGCGCAGAAAACCTGATATATGCAAACGTTATGTTGGGTGTCAGGTTCGAATTTTAGACAGTTTCCTTCCTTGAATCCCCGGGGCAACCCGGGGATTTTTATTGAAATTTATAAAAAAACTGATAATATAAACCCCAATCAGATGCACGGGGCATGGCCGTTTATCGCAAGATAGGCGGAGGAAAGTCCGGACTGCACGGGACAGCGTACTGGCTAATATACCAGGCGGGGCAACCCGACGATTAGAGCAACAGTGACGTAAACGATTAAATTCGAGTGAAACGGGCAATCTCTGCGCGCAGCAATTTCAAATAGGCCCCCTATATGTGTCCCGCATCGGGGGCGGGTAGAAAGCTGGACATATTATAGTAATATAGTATGCAGATTAATCATGTCCGCTACCGCGGGGTGGTATCCGAAAGATACTGGCCCGATGGCAGAACAGAATCCGGCTTATATGTTCATCTGAAAACACGCGCCCGTGGGCGCGTGCTTTTTTATTCTAATTCCGTCCATTCACAGATAACAACCGCATGTTCGGTGTCGTCAACGCAAATTTTGTGACGGCTGACCAATCCATCAATCGCAACATCAATGCGAATTTCAGGTGTGTTTGGATTGATTTCTTTCTTAAAGTTAATGTTAATCCTGCGCAGTTTATGGTTGCAACGATATTCATAGCCAACACTTTCCGTTGCCCATACCGCATAGACCGCGTTATTAATATGCTGATTCACATCGATATCGTCAAAGCGACACTTCATAACATGCGTCTTGTTCGTTTCAAAATCTGGAAACTTATCAAACGCACAACCGTATGCACGCGTTGGCACAACAACATCTGGCGACAGGTGATTTGCCAACGGCAATGGGCGACGACGCGCCATGTCAATTAAAATCCACTGGGATGTGGCGCGAACCATTAAGCGACCATCCGCACCATGGATTTCAAAATCGCGCGTGGCACGCAGGGCGTCTTGGCATGATGGCCAGGTGCTGAAAGTTAATTCTTCGCCTTCGCGTGGCAATTCCAGAATGTCAACCAGGTAATACATTACAACCCAACCAACACCATTTTCCATGCAATATGTACGGCCACAGCCCAAGACTTCGGCATGGCGGTCGGCAATAGACTGCAATTCGTTCATCAAAATCAAGGGACGAACATTACCATAACGGTCACACTGGTATGCCTGTAATACGCGCTTTTCAATCAGCTTGTCTGCCATGACGACACCTTAGTTCTGAACGGCCACAACAAAATCCAGCGCATCACCCAATTTGATATCGTTGGCACGTGCGGCAGATTTAATCAAACCGTGCAACGCATCAGGCGTATCAGACGGAATTGTCAAGGTTTCCAACTTTGCCCCGTTGCCGATTTTTCTGTCCGTGCGCAGACCGCGGATGTTTTTCAGAATTTCCAGCGCTATGTTCATTTCTGAAACATCTGTGTCATATTCGGATTTTACCACCGGATATTCCGTCAGGTGCAAGGTTTCGCCCCCTTCGGCGGATTTATATATCTGTTGCCACAATTCTTCGGTCAGGAACGGAATAAATGGCGCATACAGACCAATTATCGCACGCAGGACGGTGTACAATGTCCACTGGGCAGATAATTTTGATTCCGCGCTGTATTTTTCAGGCGCCCAGAAGCGGTCTTTGATAAATTCCAGATACTGGTCACAGAAAACATCCCAGAAAAACGCGTCAATGGCGGCACGTGAATTATAATTGTCGTATTTATCCAGATGCTTTCTGGTTTCTGCAATTGTTTTGTTCAATTCAGACAATACCCATCTGTCTTCGATAAAGCGTTCAGATACAGGAATTTGCTTAGCCGTTTCTGGTTCAAAATCAGACAGGTTCATCAAAACATACTTTGATGCATTCCACAATTTCGTCAGCAATTTTGAACCGCGCTTAACTTCGTCATCACTGTATCGAATATCCGTACCAATTGGCGCAGTTGAAATCCAATAACGTAATGCATCAACACCGAATTTATCAACCGCAGTTAATGGATCGGTGCCGTTGCCCTTGGTCTTGGACATTTTTTGCCCCTTAGCATCGCGAATCAGACCATGGAAATTAACCGTCTTGAATGGAACATCGCCCATTACATAAATACCCATCATCACCATACGCGCAACCCAGAAGAAGATAATGTCGGCGGCGGTATACAGCAAATCTGTCGGATAGTATTTCTGTAATTCCAAGGTCTGTTCAGGCCAGCCCAATGTTGAAAATGGCCACAGACCAGATGAAAACCAAGTGTCTAGAACATCTGGGTCACGTGTCAACGATTTACCGCCAGACTGCTTAATCGCATCTTCTTCGGTTTCAGCAACGTATACATTGCCATCCGCGTCATACCAGGCCGGAATGTGATGTCCCCACCACAGCTGACGTGAAATTGTCCATGGACGAATGCCACGCATCCAAGCCATAAACAGATTATAACGATGCTCTGGCAGGAATTTGATTTTGCCTTCTTCCACCGCTTGAATCGCAGGTTGTGCCAATTTCTCGGCATCAACAAACCATTGGTCGGTCAGATATGGTTCAACCGGAACCTGGCCACGTTCAGAATATGGCGTTGGGATTGTGCGGTCTTCTACCTTGACCAACAGGCCAGCGGATTCTATATCAGCCACAATGGCTTCGCGCGCCTTGTACCGGTCCAGACCACGATATTTTTCGGGTACCACCGGATTATCATTCATTTTTGCATCAGGCGTTAAAATACAAACCGGTGTCAGGTTATGGCGGACGCCAACTTCCCAGTCGTCAAAGTCATGCGCTGGCGTGATTTTTACCGCGCCCGTACCCTTTTCCGGGTCGGCGTGTTCATCGCCGATAACTGGGATTTCAATATCGGTTAATGGGATTATCGCACGCTGGCCAATCAGATGTTTTAATTTTTCGTTTTCAGGATGAACAGCAATCGCCTGGTCGCCAAATAATGTTTCAGGACGCGTGGTCGCAATTTCAATTGCGCCACCGCCAACCAATGGATAATTAAAGTAATAGAATTTACCCTTTTCTTCACGGGTTTCAACCTCTAAATCCGATACGGATGTCATCTGCTTTGGACACCAGTTTACCAAACGCTTTTCACGATAAATCAGGCCTTCGTTATACATTTTTACAAACAGTTTGGTCACCGCACTGGACAATCCCGCATCCATGGTAAAGCGTTCGCGATTCCAAACAGGTGTTACACCCAAAATATGCAACTGGTTCATAATTTGACCGCCCTTGTCCGCCTTCCATGCCCAAGCACAATCCAGTTTTTCTTGTAATGATAAAGCGTGTGGGTTAATGCCACGCTTGGACAAATCGCGTTCAACCAACAACTGGGTTGCGATTGATGCGTGGTCGGTTCCCGGCTGCCACAGGACATCAAAACCAGACATACGTTTATAGCGACAAATAATATCTGTTAAAACATTATTCATCGCGTGCCCCATGTGTAAAGAACCCGTCACATTTGGTGGTGGCATCATGATGCAAAACGACGGCTTGTCAGATTTTACATCGTTGTTCCAAAATGTGTTTTTATCCCAGAATTCTTGGATCTTAGTTTCTATTTCACGTGGGTTTATATTTTTGCCAAGTTCTATGTTCATGTTTTCTGTCCTGTTTATGTAAATTTTAACTGATGAAATCCTAGCAGGATTTATTTAAGATTTCAAGGAAAAGACCGCGTTATTTTTCGCCAACAATTTCGCCAATCACATAGTTTGCAAGCATTAATCCAAATGCGCCCGTCACCGTCACAACAGAGCCCAGATTCTTGGCATGTCCATTTACCGGATGCGGGGTCTGGGTTGAAAATACCGCCGGAAAATCAGGCAGTTTTTCATCACGCACTGCACGACGAATACGACCCGCCAGTGGACAAACACAGGTCTGGGATATTGGCGCAATTTTTATCTGGGTCAAATCAGTCTTGGACGCTGCGCCCATGGATGATATCAGTGGAATGCTATTTTTATGCGCCCATTTATACAGCGCAATCTTAGAGACAACGGTATCAATTGCATCAATTATGAAATCAGGACGCACATCAATATCTGTGCGTTCATCAAAAAATAAATTCAATTCTGTCACGCGGGTTTCCGGATTTATATCATGGATACGATTGGTGGCCACAGATACCTTGGCCAATCCAATGGTGGAACGGGTTGCGAACAGTTGACGATTTATATTAGACGCTTCGACACAATCAAAATCAACAACAACGATATGCCCGATGCCAGTGCGGGCCAACGCCTCTATCGCAAAGGAACCAACCGCACCACAACCAACAACCATAACGGTTGCTGATTTTAATTTTATAATGCCGTCATCACCATATAATAAGCGTGTTCTGTGTAATATGTCCATGTTTATAAAATCTGTTTAGTGTTTTCGTATATTATATCTGACAAAATATCAGTTTCCATATTTAATATTCCAGATATTTGCGATACCAGTGATGGAATAACTGTTGAATCAATGCCGTCTGATTCAACCAAAATACGCGATTGTGGCGTTGCCAATATGCGCGCCACAGCATTTTTGTGGCGCAGATTGCGCGGTCCGTATGAAAAGTACATATTAAAATTAGTCGCCAATTTGGCTATATCGTTTTTATTGCCTGAAAATCCGTGCGCCAATATAAAAGGCGGTAACGCGTTTTTATTTTCTGCCAAAACACGCATTACGATATCCCAACACCCAACACAATGCAAATGCACGCCACGCGAATATTCATGCGCAATTTTTAGCTGACGCGTAAAGATGTCTGTTTGCAAATCTATGTTTGGACGATTTTTATCCAGACCGATTTCACCAACCATTATTTTGGGATTATCAATCAGGATTTTTTCCAAATCAAGCATCCAATTTTGCGGCAATTCACACACGTTCCATGGATGAATTCCAACACAACCAAAAACTTTTTGATTTTTATGCGTCAATTCTACTATACCCGCCCATTGTTCTGGCGCTGCAGGCGCACAAATGAATGCGACGACACCTTTTTCATGCGCATTTGATATTGCCAAATCAATATTTGGCGCGTCTAGTAAATGACAATGTGCATCAATGTATTTTGGCATAGTTTTAGCTTTGTGCATAGTGGATAATATTTTATTTTTGCCAGTTTTGCAATGATGTTTTATACCTGATAGGACAATTACCATTTTTTCAGTTGCCACATTGATAAACGTTCAATGAACGCCGTGGGATACGTATTATTTTTATGCAGTCGCAAAGAGAGAAGGATTTAATCAAATGTCGCACATATCAAAAAAATTGTTATCAGCAGCGTTACTGGCATTTGCAATGATATAAGGATTCAAGCAGCCCGGACAACTGCCCAACAGGCATTGGAAAAAAGAGAATAAAAAAATCCCCCGATTGGGGGATTTTTTATTAGTCGTCAATTACACTGTATTCACAGAAACCTTCGTTCGTATCACAGCGTGAAATTGTACCTTCGCTGATGAAATAGCCCTGTTCATGCAGACATGCAGGACATACTTTTGGTGCCTCTGTGCCAATGTGCCACATGCCACAGTTTGTGCAACGCCACATTACGATTTTGTCTTGCTTGAACAACGTGCCGTCTTCGACCGCTTCGGCCAGGGCGCGGAAACGCGATTCATGATAACGTTCGGCATAACCGATGTTCTTTAAGATTTCTGCAATTGCAGGAAATCCTTCTTGGGCGGCGATTTGAGCGAATTTTGGATACATTTCTGTATTTTCTTCGTGTTCGCCATAGGCAGCAGCCTGCAGGTTTTCCAGGGTTGTGCCAATCTTGCCCGCGGGGAACGAAGCAGTGATTTCTAATTCGCCACCTTCTAAAAACTTAAACAGGCGGGATGCGTGTTCTTTTTCCTGGTCGGCGGTTTCTAAAAAGATTTTTGAAATTGCCTGGAAACCTTCCTTTTTGGCCGCAGATGCATACATAGTATAGCGGTTGCGCGCCTGGGATTCGCCAGCAAATGCAATTAACAGATTCTTTTCTGTCTGTGTACCTTTTAATGATACCATTGTTTGTTCTCCTTTTATGGTTAATGTTTTTAAGTTTCTGTGCAAAACTTTAACAGACGAAATAGCAAAATGCAAAAAATTATTTTTGTTTTTCATATGTCTGATTCTTGCAGGCGACAGAATGAATTAAGTCCATGTATTCATCGTATAATTTTATGCCCAGGAATGCGCGTGCCTGTTCAACCGTTTGCCCATATGCCCAATAGGTTTGTTTGTCTGTTGTATATTTTGCAACGATATATTGGGGGGACGACGACAAAAATTTACCATAACAGTTCTCACAAACGCGATTGGCATGGAAAAATTCAAATAAATTACGTTCGTTGCGGGCAATACGCGCCCCCAACACAAACGGAATATCGCGCACAATTTGTATCTGGTGCGGGAATTTATCCTGGACACGCCACAGACCGCCAATAAATTCAACATCTGAGATATTAACACTGGCCAACGGAACGATTGTTCCACCAGAATAATACGCCATTACCTGTCGCGTACCCTTGGAACAATCACCATAATAGGCGCGCTCTTTTTCTTGCAGTGTTTTGTGTTCCGACAATTTATTTCGCATCATTTCCCAGCCCCAGGAATTTCTTTTCAATCGATGATATCAGTTCATCTATTCCCAATCTGCCTGCAGCACTGATTGTGACGATTTCTGGTTTCTTTTTGCGACCAAACGACTTTTTGAATTCGGCCAACCTTTCTTGTAATTCCGCAGGTTCAATCGCATCAATTTTATTAATAACGACCAATTCTGGTTTGTCTGTCAAATCACCACCGTATGAATCCATTTCATGACGAATGGCCGCATAACGCGTTGCCCAGTCAGGTTCAGTACCATCAATAACATGCAAAATCATCTTGGTGCGTTCGGCATGTCCCAGGAATTGATCGCCCAGACCAACACCGGTGTGTGCCCCTTCGATAAGTCCGGGCAAATCAACCAGGACAAATTCACGGTCGTGCGCATACATAACGCCCAACTGCGGATTCAGGGTTGTAAATGGATAGTTTGCAATCTTTGGGCGCGCCGCCGTCACCGCAGACAACAATGTGGATTTACCAGCATTTGGAAAACCGACCAAGCCAATATCTGCAATTAATTTTAGGCGCAATATTACCGTGCGTTCTTCACCAGGCAGACCATCGTTCGCCTGTTTTGGGGCGCGGTTTGTAGGACTTTTGAAATGCAGATTTCCCCAGCCACCGTTTCCACCACGCGCCGCGCGATATTCCATGCCATCAACATTCAGGTCGGCATATTCAATTTCTTCGTTTTCAGATAAAATAACCGTCCCAGTTGGCACAGGCAAAACCAATGTTTCACCAGACGCACCAGTACGCATTTTTCCCATACCGTTTTGCCCACGCTGGGCCAGAAATTTGGTCTTGTACCGATAGTCAATCAGGGTATTAACATTTGGCACCGCCACGAATACGACATCGCCACCACGACCACCGTCGCCACCATTTGGGCCGCCAAATTCAATGTACTTTTCACGACGAAAACTGGCGGAACCATTGCCACCATCGCCTGCCTTGACATAAATCTTTGCACGATCTAAGAACTTCATTTTTTATCCTCTTGGGCTGTATTATAATCTAAAAACTTGCAATTTCCAGTATAAAAGGCTATAATTGTCTGGCTGCAACGCAGTGATGATTCTGAATCCGTTGTGAAATAGTCGTTTTGGACTGGGGGGCGGTACCCCACAGCTCCACCATTATCTGATATGATATTTGGGTCGTATCTGATTATGGGGCTGACATAGATTCGACAGGCGATGAAAGACAAATTGGTTGAATCCGACATGGCGTCGTTAAAAGCCGACTAAAAACTGAATGGCGATAGAATCGCTGCGAACGACAATGTTCGCCTTGCAATGGCTGCCTAATGTGGCGTTGAATATGGTTGGCGATTGTTGACCGTATTCGTTTTAGCAATTGCGGTGTTCGCCGGGTACATGGCACCAGAAATCCCGGCATTTTTATATTTATGTATAACAAAGGAAACAGAAAATGTTTGGAAAAATTAAAAAAGTATTCTTTACAGGCGTATTTGGTATTTTATATATATCATTTATTGCACAGATTGTATATGTATTAGGCTGGGTCGCGGGCGTTGAAAACAAAATCGCTGCGATGGGGTTGCTGTCATTGGAATGGTTGATTTTGATTGCAGCACGTTATCTGTCAAAACGTTCCAGCAACAGCGCACAGCACAGCAATGGATATCGTCGTCGCTAAAAATCAAAATCCAAAAACAGACCGCCGATTGGCGGTTTTTTCTTGATTTCAAGTGGCAAATGATTTATCATATTTTTGAATCCGCAGGGATGTGGGTTCGGGGTCGTCAAAAAGCCCACACACAAACGGCGCAATATTTTGTTGCGTTGGTATCCGCATAAAAATTGACGCGGATGCGTCTTTTTTTGTGCACAACCCGGCCGTTACCACTTTCTGGCTCGGGGTGCCGTCGGCTATACAACAGGGGGTAACCCCAAAGGCCGACGGGGTCATTTTTGTGTATGATTTTTTGAACACCCCGACCGCCATATTTCCGTGGCGGTTATTTTTTTTTACAACGGGGGAGTTTTTGAAACACATTGTATTGTCATTTTTAGCACTGATGCCTTTTGTTACCTGTCCCGCATGGTCGGCCAGCAAATATTTGGAAGGTTATGGCGAGGTTGAACGGTGTTTTAAATTTCCAGACAAAACAATTCCGACGTGTGATGGCTCGACATACGTTTGGACAGGGTATGACACAAAAAGCTATTGTTATATTCCATCGTTGAATTGTAATATCTTAGTAGAGGTTGAGGCGGGGTTTTCGTACTCTCCGTCTAAATTCGCATCACTGTACAAGGATATTTCTGTAGCATCACCCAGCGAGGATACAGTGTATTTGTATTGCAGAATGGTGAAACCATATGTCGCGCATTGGGTTGGGGTTTATGATAATCCTTCGGACCGTACAACGAGAGAAGCGTGCGGTAATTTGTATGCAGAAGAAGATAGTTATGCATGTTATCAAGACCGCGCGGATGCAGATGATCCTTGTTGGGATGATTTTGGCTACACTTCATATTATTCTAAAGATAAAGAAGAGCCGTTCTTGACGGCCTTGTTCGCGACGGAAATCCCAACGGAATATAAAAAATGTGAACTGGGGATAAGTAATTTTAAAACCTCAACCGGGTTGTCTTTTGCGCTGTATGCAGAAAAATATACCGAACCATCGTTGGTGGTTGGGTATAATGACGGAAAATGCTATGGCAAGTTAGAAACCGGCAAGGCCACCGGTACCATCAACTTTAATTACAATGGTACGGTTTATCATTTGGTTGATTAAGGTTATATTACGCCGTATGCTGATACGGATTTTATATATCTTGAATTCTGATGAAAATATATTATATTTATCAACGCTATGAAGAAATATATTTTACCGTTTCGTGATTTAGTTGTTTCGCCGGGATTAACGGTACCGGCACTGATTGATAATCAAATGTCTGTGGCGTGCATCAAGGCTGCATCCAAGGCCGAAGGACAGGAAATAATCCTGGTGCCGCAGAACACATGGTCATATCCGACAGACGTCAAGGATATCTATGACGTGGGAACAATTGGCGAAATAATCCAGGTCTTGAGTATGCCAGATGGCGCAATGCATATACTGGTCAAAACACGCAGTGCGGTTAAATTGGGCGAGATGGAGGTTAACAGCGGAATCTTTACCGGTGTTGCCACCCCAATCGAAGTTGCAGACGATATGTTTGATGAAAAAACATTAATGCTGCGCGATATCGTTGCAGATAACATGGAAGAACTGGCGCATGCAACACGCAAATTCAAAATCGAGAAACTGCGCAACGTTGTGGCAAACTATCCCCTGCCCGCGTTTGTCGATTCTGTGATTCAAACCGCAGATATCGATAACGATACGGCGGTAAAAGTTCTGGGGGCGACCAGCTGGTCTGAAAAACTGACCATATTGCTGGAGGCAATTAAGTTATTACTGGAAGCTGCAAAAATCGAAGAATCGATTGCAAAGCGAATTCATCAACAAATGGAAAGCGGACGACGCGAAGCGATTCTGCAAGAAAAAATGCGCGCAATTCAAAAGGAAATGGGCGACGATGATGCAGAGATGGATACCGCCAACATACGCAAGAAAATTATGCGTTCGGCCATGCCACGCGAAGCCAAAGAAAAAGCAATCAGTGAATGGAAGCGCATGCGGTCAATGTCACCAATGTCGAACGAAGGCGGATTGCTGAAAACATATCTGGATGAATTGCTGGCAATGCCGTGGGGCAAATCTGATAACGCACCAATTGATTTAAAACAGGCACGCGCAATACTGGATTCACAGCATTCGGGAATGCGTGACGTCAAAGAACGCATTTTGGAACATATTGCGGTTATGAAGAAAACTAAATCAAACCAAGGCAGCATATTGTGCTTTGTTGGTGCGCCAGGTGTTGGAAAAACATCGCTGTGCAAATCTATTGCAGATGCGTTGGGACGCAAATATCAGCGCATATCGCTGGGCGGGATATCAGATGAAGCGCATTTCCGCGGCCATCGAAAAACATATATCGGTGCGCAGGTTGGGCGTATTATGGATGCACTAAAAAGATGCAAGACCAATAACCCTGTTATCGTGCTGGATGAAATAGATAAAATGGGGCGCGATTGGCGTGGCGACCCAGAATCTGCATTGCTGGAAATACTGGACCCAGAACAAAACAAAGCGTTTCGTGACCATTATTTAGAGGTGGACTTTGACCTGTCAAATGTAATGTTTATTGCGACCGCTAACAGTTTGAATATGTCAAACGCATTAAAAGACCGTATGGAGATTATTGAAATCCCGGGCTATTCAATGGATGACAAGATTAAGATTGCACGCGAACACTTGATTGGGCGCGCAGCACGCGATACAGGATGGCAAATGGATAACATCGTGATGTCTGACGATGCGTTGCGACATATTATCCAGAACTATACATCTGAACAAGGCGTACGCCAGGCACAACGCGAAATCACCGCGATATTGCGTCGGTCACTGTTGGAAAATGACTGCGAAGATATCAAGACGGAATTTACACCAGAAAAAATTGATGAATTGTTATCTTCACGCAAATCAGCCGGATTTGCTAAAAAAATCGGTTTCGGGGTTCGCGTATGAGAAATAAAAAAACAAACGGTGTTTATCATATGATAATAAATGGCAGACCTGAAATACTGTGTATCGATGGTTGCGGTTGGGGACAAATAAATACTTTTCGCAAAATTGAACATTACATGAAAACACACCGGGCAACATTTGGATATGCAACCGTGCCGGCATGTCAGGACGTGCAACAGCAAGATATATTAAGCGCAAAATCTGATAAATATGAAATTGTTGCAGTCCGTGTGGCAGTGCCGTATGAAACAAATATTTTGTTCACACCACGGTATCGTGTTCAAGTGTACGACGGCCAAACAAACAAAATAAATACATATACAGGAACCGTTGCGAGATTTATGTTTGATATGCTAAACAATTTTCGGAGACAACAAAAATGATTCTGATAATAAATACTTCTGGTAAAGACCTGGAATTTGTGTTGGGCGATAATTACAAATCTGTGGCGACGGAAAAACAGTCGGTCGCCCTGCCCGCACAATGTGAAAAGTTTATCGCCGAATGTGGTGCAACATGGCGCGATGTTTCGGCAATCGGTATTGTTGTAGGACCGGGCAGTTTTACTGGAATCCGCCTGGGGATTGCATATGCCAAAGGACTGGGGATGGGGCTGAATATCCCGGTGGTTGGTATCAGCGCGTTTGACCTGTACCTGGCGGCAACGCCAGACGCGTTTGTTGCGATTGATTCTGGGCGTGGTGATTTCTTTGTTGCAGCAGACGGATTGCCACCACAGACAATGGGAATCGAAGAATTAGAGGTTAAGCAAATGGAATGGCCACGCACAGTTGGACATAAACCTTTTGACCTGAAGTTAGGCGTTGATATTGTAAAACAAAAAATCGCCAGGGGTGATTTGGCCCCTGTGGTGCCAATGTATCTGCGCCCCAGTTATGCAGAAGAAAATAAAAAATGTTAAATGAATTGGCGAATCTTCATCAAAAATGCTTTCCGCACAAACCGTGGGGGGCGAACGATTTTGCCGACTTGAAAAAATCAGGATGCGAAATTATCGCCAGTCAAAATGGTTTTATCGTTTGGCGGGCGGTCGCGGACGAAGCCGAACTGATTACAATCGGGGTTGCGCCCGACGCACGGCGCACAGGAATTGGGGCCGCCATGATTGGAATTATGGAAGGGGAACTGAAAAAGTCTGGTGTAAAATCTGTATTCTTAGAAGTTGCAGAAAACAACGCACCCGCCCGCAAATTATATGAACAGAACGGATATGTCCAAATTGGCGTTCGCCCAAAATACTATGATGGGATTGATGCCATTATGATGAAAAAAGATTTATAATTCGTTTATAAAATCCATTACACGTTTATCAAAAATTACATCACGCGACCGCAGGGGCGATGCAATATGCATGTCTGATGCGCGACGCGTACGCGACAGTGCGACATATGTTTGACCGTGCGCAAAGCAACCACGCGAAACATCAATCACAACCGCATCCAGTGTTTTGCCCTGGGCGCGATGGATTGTCATGGCATACCCCAGGCTTAATGGGAATTGTTTGTAAGACCCAACTTCATTTTCAACCAGACGTTCGTTTTCGTCGCGCGTGAATTCAATCTTTTGCCATTTTTCAGGTTTTACCGTCACGGTTTCGTGCGAATCAGACAACAATTGCACCGTTATATCACGTGCAGACATCGCACGCACAACCCCCATTGAACCATTGTGCCATTTGTCGCCATTCTTGACAAAGACAACCAATGCACCGACCTTTAATTCCAATGCCAGGGGCGCAGGCACATCACGGTCAGAAAAATTGCCACTTAACACACCGTTATAGACAACCGCAGTTTCTTTTATCTGATTCAGGCGCGTGGCATTAATGCGTTCGGCAACCGCGCGAAATGGTGTTATCAAAACCGCATTTTCACGGCGCGTGGTATCATCTATTCTGCATTCATTGAAAAAAGACAGTGCGCCTGTATCGCCATTGCGCAATCGTACCAGATTTTCCAACAGCGGCAGGTCATTTTGGCGATACACAAAGTCAAAATTATATTTGATGAAATTTGCACGTTTATAGACATTGCTGTCAAAAAAGTATGCGTTTGGATGCCCGTATTCTGTTTCATAGTACTGGTTCGCTTCGCGTGTTATGACCGGGGGCAATTGAAATAAATCGCCAATGGCAACAACCTGAATCCCGCCAAAGGGTTCGTTATTACGGCGGGCATAACGCGCCAAGATATCAATCGCATCCAGCAAATCAGGCGCAACCATTGATATTTCATCAATAATCAGAACATCGGTCGCAGTCAAAATATTGCGCGGTTTGGCCTTTAATTTTAATAATTCAGGCAATGTAAAATCGCGTGGCGGAATTTGAAACAGCGAATGTATCGTCTGGCCCCCAACATTTAACGCAGATACCGCAGTTGGACATGCACATACGATGCGTTTTTTTGACGCAGACTTCAGATAATTTACAAATGTTGATTTACCAGTCCCCGCCGGTCCCAGTATCAACAGGTTTGAATTCGTGCGTTCAATCGTATCAAATGCAGATAATTGGGTCGCGTTTAAAATTGGGGCTATTGCGTTCATGCTGTATATCATTACACAGTTTAAATCAATTCGCAATGCAATAAAAAAACGCCCCAAATGGGGCGCGTGATTTATAAAAAATTATTTTTTCCAGAATGCAAAGCCACGACGTGAAGATTTTTCTTCGCGCTGTCTGCGATCTTCGATTGCACGACGACGTTCTGCACGACGTTCCTGGAAACGACGCGCGGATTCTTCGTCACGCTGAACAACAGCAATCGTTGTTGCAGATAATTTTCCATTGCGAACTTCTTCTTCAAATTCGACAATGTCGTTTTCATTTAAGAATCTGATGCCGGCGGCCTTTAATGAACTGGAATGAACAAATACATCATCTGTGTTGCCATCCGCGTTTGGGGTGTCAGGACTGATAAAGCCAAAACACTTTTTACCGTTATACCATTTTACTTTTCCTTGACGCATAATCCTATCCTTTCCTTATGCAGTTATGGTTCTGATAAATCCGATAAGAACCTGATTATAATTTTTACACTTTTTAAAGCCGAAAGCAAGGGGAATAAAAATCCCCCCTTTTGAATAAATTCCATTTACTTTAAAAGTATGAGCGCATATTTTAGCACGCGGTTTAATCTTGCAAAAATCCACCGGACTGCATATGCCACAGACGCGCATATTCGCCGTTAGCGCGCAACAATTGGGCATGTGTCCCCTGTTCTATAACGGCGCCGCCAGACAGCACAACAATTCGGTTCATATTACGCAATGTAGACAAACGATGCGCAATTGCCACGGTCGTACGCCCATCAGCCAGTTCATCAAATGATTTTTGAATACATACCTCGGTTTCAGAGTCCAGGGCAGATGTTGCCTCGTCCAATACTAATATTGGCGCATCTTTTAGGAAAGCACGCGCAATCGCAATACGCTGACGTTGGCCACCCGATAATTTTATACCACGATCCCCAACCATAGAATCATATTTCTTGTCCGTCCCCATGATGAAATCGTGCGCCATAGCGCGTTTAGATGCCGCGCGTATTTCACGATCCGACGCCCCCTGTTTCCCATACGAAATGTTATCACGCAGCGTACGATTGAACATGGTTGGCTCTTGCGGGATAAAGGCAATTGATTCACGTAACGAATCCTGGGTTACATCATGTATATTTTGCCCGTCAATCAGGATTTCACCATACGTCGGATCATAAAAACGCATCAACAGATTTACCAGCGTTGTTTTACCGGCACCCGAGGCACCAACCAAACCTACACGTTCCCCACATTTTATTTTTAAATTAAAATTTCGCAGTACCCATTTACGTTTGTATCGAAATGAAACATTACGAAATTCAATTTCGCCACATGTAACCTGTAATGCCGGTGCATTTGGCGCATCAATAATATCAATTGGCACCGCTAATTCTTCGTAGGCACGCGAAGCCGCCCCCATAACATCAGTGATATTTGGAATCTGATTTACAATCTGTCCAATCGTTCCCATAACGGTAAAGAATACCGAATTTGTAAACACTATTTCTGCGACGGTAATTTCCCCGCGCATATAAAGCCAGACACACAATAATAATGTGATTCCATAACATATATCCCAAATTATCATAGGGAATCCCCAAAACCAACGCTGGATATAAAATTTGTATTTATGAGCCTTGATAGATTTTTGGCGCGCAGGTTCCAAATATTCGCGTTCACGTGTGACACCCGCAAATAATTTAACAACCGAAAAATTTGAAATACTATCCACACTTTTCCCGGAAACTTCGCTGTTGGCGCTGCTGTAATCTTTGGCGGATTTATTCATTGGTTTTACCATAATCCAACTGTATACAGCACGAAAAATAAATACTATGCCAAACATAATTGCTACATAGGTATTGATTGAAAATATCAGTCCCATATTAACTGCTATTACAGCAAAAAGGCAAACAATGCGCCAAAAATCAATAATCGCTTCGAACCCCTTGGTCACATAAAGAATTTGTGTATGAACTTTGCCCGCCATACGGCCTGTCCAAAACGATATAGATTGACTATGTACATAATCACTAAGATCTGTCCATATACGATTTGATACCATTGGCGACCAACGCGCATGAAAAACACCACGCAACAATGCCGCCAAATCGATAAGCAGCAACAGAAAAACAATCAGGCCAATGGTCGGCAATGCATGTGCAATAAAAGTTGTACCTTCTGGCACTGGATTTTCAAACAGCGCAATAAACCAACGCTGAAAATTTGGGAATAATACACCGTCCATGGCCACAATAAAAAACGCAATTGCCCATGCGATTATCGCCCCCCAAGAACCAGGTACTGCATACTTAAAATAAAATTTCCATAATGATTTTGGCAATTCTGAATTTATAAGTTTCTTCTTTGACATAACATTCTCTTTGTGTATGAGGATGATATTTTATTCAAGCTATTTTTTCAACAGTATTTTCAAAAAAAAGAACGTCCCAGACGGGACGTTCTTTTACTAGCCATTTATTATTTCCAGCACACGGCGCGGAACATCTGAAATCGCAATGCGTTCCTGGGCCATTGTGTCACGGTGACGCAATGTAACGGTGCCGTCTTCCATCGTCTGGTGATCAACCGTTATGCATACCGGTGTGCCAATTTCATCGTGACGACGATAATTCTTGCCAATGTTGCCAGAATTTTCCAATTCTATGCGACCAATTGCCATCTTGCGCAGGGTGCCCACAATATCATTAGAAATGTTTAATAATTCTGGAACATTGCGCGCCAATGGGATAACCGCCGCCTTGACCGGGGACAGTGATGGCTTTAATTTTAACACAGTGCGCGTCTTGCCGTCGCCCAGGCCTTCTTCTTCGTACGCCTGAATCATTACCGCCAACATCGCACGGTTTACACCCATCGCGGTTTCAATTACATATGGCAGAAAATTCTGGCCGCTTTGTGGATCGCTGTATGACAATTTGGTCGTACTGTCTTTGTTTTCCAGCACATTTGCATTTATCTTGAAATCAGATTGCGCCTTGGTGTGCGACCCCAGGTCAAAATCCTGGCGGTTGTGGATGCCTTCGACTTCGTCAAAGCCATCTGGGAATTCGTATTCAATATCAACAGCGGCCTTGGCATAGTGCGCTAATTTTTCGTGCGGCATAAAGCGCAACTTTTCTGCAGGAATCCCCAGTTCGTTTATCCACCACGACATACGTGCATCCATCCACATTTTATGATATTGTTCATCATCGACCGGGTTTACAAAATACTGCATTTCAGCCTGTTCAAATTCACGCATACGGAACACAAATCCGCGTGGGGAAATTTCATTTCGAAACGCCTTGCCAATTTGGGCAATACCAAATGGCAATTTATGTGGTTTGGCATCCAAAACATTTTTAAAGTTTGTGTATGTTGTTGTTGCGGTTTCTGGACGCAGGTACGCATTAACAGCCCCATCAGCTGTTGCACCAATGGACAGCCCCATCATCAACTGATACGCGCGCGGTTCGGTGATATCCGTGCTGCCACAATTGTCACATTTAGACATATCTTTCATTTTATCCTGGCGCATGCGGGTGCCGCACTTTTTACATTCGACCAATGGGTCGGAAAAGCCCGCCTCGTGACCGGAATATTTCCACAATAGACGATTGGATATTAATGCCGCATCCAATCCTTCGATATCATCACGCGAATAAATCATAGAATTCCACCAGGCATTGCGGATGTTCTTCATCAATTCAACACCATATGGACCATAGTCGTACGCGCCACCCAGACCACCATAAATTTCCGATCCGGTAAAGATGAAACCACGACGCTTGCACAAGGCAACGATATCATTTACTGTTTTTGCAGGCATTTTTATTCCCCCAGGGTTAATGTTTATCATTTTAGGTCTATTATATTAACTGTATTTTGCACTTTTGCAACAGGGAATTTAAATCAGGTTTTTTAATACTGGTGGCGCACTTAAAACTGCAAGGCAAAGTTATTTTTCGGGCGCGCGAAGAACATCCCGCTTGATAGGTAATGCAAAACAGCAGAACAATCATCTGCTGTTTTTTTGCAAGAATATTTGTTTTTGATTTTCAATCTGTCTTTTTAATTCATTTTCGTATTTGGTAGCACAAAATACAGATGCGTCAGAATTAAGCTCTTTGACGTTATTTCTATTACGAATCTTTATGCCTGTTCGATGCGAAAATTCATTCAGCGCACTGATATGCAGACAAAGAATATTGTTCCCTGATGGGGCGCGACGGAATTGAATGCGGTCGGGCATATCAGACATCAGATTGTGTAAATGTTTCGAAACTTTTCTGAAATCTGTAACCATATATTCCAGCAGGTCTGTTCGACTTAGCCATTCATCTGTCTTGGGCAGAAAAACACCGCGCTGATTAAGACCTATATACGCAGAAAACACATCAATCGCACTGATATGCAGACAAAGGATTGCGAATTTATTTTTTGGTTTACGCAGTTGGACATTGCCCGGATTTATGCACTGATATTCTTTTAGTTTGGCAGAAATTAATTGATAATTTTTTTGCGTATCACCAATAAAACGTTTAATTAAATCAGATACAGACAACCAATCGTCTGTTTTGGGATACTGCGCCCCCCTTTGCGTCAAACCAGATGCACGCGCAAAGTCATCAATCGCACTGATATGCAGGCATAAAATTATTCGTCCAGATTCCGCGCACAATGGTTTTATCTTGCCTGACATACTGTTTTGCAAAGCTGACAAATTTTCCCTAATAATTGGGCCAACGGTTAGGTTTTTCCCAACAAAGTATTTTATCAAATCTGTTTCACACAACCATTCGGCCGTCTTTGGCGCAATGGTACCACGTCTGGTCAATCCACAAATACGCGAAAAATCATCCAATGCACTGATGTGCAGGCATAAACCAACGTATCTGTTTGATAATTTGCGATACTGAATTTTGTCTGGCATGCGGGCGTGAAGTTCCTTTAGGTTTTTAAAGATGATGTCCATGTTTTTCGATGTTCCACCCACGAAATATTTTGCCAGCTCTGTCATAGTTAGCCAGCCCATGGTCTTGGGCATAAGATCTGTATCAATGCCCATGGTTTGGTTACGGCTTTTAATATTTTTATTCATTTTTAATGCCTTGCGTCTTTTTAGATGGAATTCTAGCATAGAAATTTAAATACGCAACAAAATAATTGACAAAATTCACACCCCGTCAATAAACAAGCCGGTTTAGCGGTGTTTTTTATTCTGGTGGGAACACAGGGACTGTATATTCCCATGGACGCTTGCGCTACATGGGCCCCTTTCACTGCGTAAGACTCGAACGGCGCGTGGCTTGTTCTCGTCAACTGACGTCCCGAACCCTTTTACGGGTTCTTCGTCCCGTGTTACAGAATAAAAAAAACCACCCTGCGGTGGCTTTTTTTATTTCTGGTGGGAACACAGGGACTCGAACCCTGGACCCAATGATTAAAAGTCATTTGCTCTACCAACTGAGCTATGTTCCCAAAACCGGACCTGGAAGAAAGAATTTTGCAACTCTTTTTCCATGGGTCGGGGGCAATTTTGACATAAAAAAAATTAAAATGCAAGAAAAAATATCATTTTTTATCATTTTATTTCTATTTTTTTGTTGCATCTGATGCACCATCGCTGGACAAATGCTGCGCCAGATTCATGGCGGCAACAGTGCTGCTGTCCAGCCAATCAAGTATTCGGCCCATTATACTTTCTATATATTTCGCCGACAGATGACGATTATGACGAAATTTGTTTTCATTTATAAGATGCGCCATATCACGCGCCAGGGCTGATAAAATTCGATTCTGCTCTGTGGTCAGGATGGAATTCTGGCTGTCGCGATACAGCAATGAATCTAATTCATTGTGGCATTCATGTAAATTGACCAGTATGCGCGGCGTTATTTTCAGGCGACGTGAAATCTCGGGTGTTCGCCATATCAGCATCCGATTTAGGTTTTCTGTGGATAATTTGCTACGTACCCCCATGGATTCGCGCAATAACCCGATTATGTTCAGCATCAATACGTTTAATTTATCGTCCATGCTGTTAATCAGGTTGCGCTTCATCGTATTTGCAATGCGCGAATTAGTATAATCATACAGTAAAAATACCAGCGGTATCGACAACAGTGACGCTGAAACATTTATGACCAAATCACGAATATTGTCATTCGGCGCATTATCAATCGCACCAGTATACAAAATAATACCGCCTGCAATCGACAACAGGTATGGCAGAGACTTTAAAAAATAGTTACGAAAACTAAATTTCATATACATATAATACGAATTTTTCGCGGCAATATGTACAGGAATATCACCCTAGGACATCCCACCAATACGCAATGAACACTTTTTCCGCACAAAAAACAAGCCCCACATACAGACAATTAATTCCATTACCCCAAGAATCATGATACTGTAACGCCAGCTGCCCAGTAAAGAACCCAATCCGATTACACCACATACCCCCATATAAACCAAATATGTTATGGTTGTGTACAGCGACAAAACGATTGAACGATTGGTCGGCGGAATCATGTCTTGGAATCGCGAATACATCAATGTATAAACACCCCACAATAACATATACGCAACACCCATTATCCATAAAGAATCAGGTGTGTACAATAAAGAAAACGATATATACCCTGCCCCAACCACTGCAATCAACAAATATAAAAATTTATCTGATATGTGCGCGAATTTATATGCAAACCGCTGGCCCAGGGTGGCACACGCCAATAAAAAGAAAGACAAAATCCCAACGAATTCAGTTGGAATTCCAATATTTAATGCAATCGGGCTGAGGAAATCATCCAGAAATGGTATGTTTATAACCAGTATAGTCAACATCATTATTGACATTAAGCATGGCGTCTTTAAGACAACACGGACGCCTGCGTGAAATAATTTCTTTAGTTTTAATCCCGAAACGTGTGTTGCAGGCGTGCGCTGGCGATACGGATTAATGTACAGACACAACATAGACATCAGTATCGCGACAACCGATGCCCAGGTGACCCAAGTGTATCCCAGAAACATTAACAATGACCCTGTTGCGGATAACGCAGTTCCAATAGATTCATATGTTGACTTACGCCCAAGAATGCGCGGATATTCCCGCGAATGCCCCGCCGCATACACAGAATCATAAACCAGTCCTTCGAATGCGACACTGCGAAATCCAGACTGCGCGCCCCATAACAACATACCAACCACAAATCCGATATAATTTGGCACCACCAACCACAGCAAAATCGCGAACATCTTCAGGCCTTGCCCAATAATCATAGACCAACGCGGCCCCAGATGATTGGTCAAATATGCAACAGGAACCTGGGCCAGGATAGTGCCAACGGCAGACACAATGAACATCATGGATAACAGAAAATCAGTCAGGCCATTTGCCAACATAAAAACAGAGTAAACCGGGGTTAATAACAAAAACTTGTTAAAAAATGCAAATCCATACAGCGATAATAGTAAACGTTTCATCTTTCCATGTTCCCTTTGACGGGCAGTATACACATTTTCCCCATCAAAAGTACAGAAAATATTGAAAATCTGATATTTTTGCACTATAATAAGTGGGATAAGAAAAAGGTACGAGTATGGCTGTCAAAATGGAAAAGTTTTTAACACAATTCTATATGCAATTGCTGTTCAATGAAATGCCAGCAGAGAAGTTTAAAACCTTTACGGCATACATTGCCAATGGCGATGATTTTCGTGGTGACATGAAGATATGGAAAGAACGTCTGGTACATCAAGAAGATGGGGTTTGGAAAAAAAACGAAATTCCAGACGGCCGTTCAAACGCCATGCGCGGATTGCCCGCAACCGCTGCAGCGAATGAATGGGAAATCAGCGATGACGAATGGAAAAAGCTGTACTTGCAGTTTCGTGATGCATTCATTGTAATGGATACAAATCGTTCAAAATTTGCCGATTCCAGCGATAAAGATACATACAACAAGGATGCTGCTAATTTCTTGAACGATTATTTTGGCGATACACCGGATAAAATATTTTCGAATGTTTTGGCGACCCCGGCCGCTGAAAATGACATTGCGGCCTTTGCAACATTAATTAATAACAACCCTGGATTAGAACGTGTTTTTATAAACTGGGGAATCCTGAATTCTGATTTTACATTTTCAGATTTAAAAAAAGGGATTGGAGAAAAGAAATATAACAAAGATGCAACCTTTAGAAAAAAATTACAAAATCTGGCAGAATGGTTGCATGAAGCAACAGACCAAAACGGTATTAACTTTGAAGAACAGATTTTTAACGCATTGGGGGGCATAACACACGACTTTCCAAATCTAAAAACAGGATTTGATGAAAAGTTTGTAGATACTACGCCAGGTGGCAAACTTGACCAGTTCAAGGCGGCACATAAAGATTTACTGCACATTGTTGGAAAAAACAAAAAAATCCAAGAGCAATTCAGATCAGAAAAAATTGCATCAGCCTTGGAAGATGCCAAAAAGAAGGTTTCGTATAACGATAAAAACAGCGAAAACTTTTTGGTTGATTCCAAAATGGATCAGTTAACGTGGCAACAACAATTTAAAAAGTGGCGAAAAGATACATATAAGGATGTTTTCGAAAAATATAAATGGCTGCAGGGCGATAGATTGTATTATTCACCACAGGCCGCAAAAATTGTAGATGCGCTGAATTCAGAAAATGTTAAGCCTACGGATGGCTTGGATGGAATAACGAAGGTAGCCACAGGTGTGGAGGCAGAATTAGCAAAAAGCTCGGCGTCGGCTGCGAAGCATTTCAAGTGGACGGTAAAAACATTAGATGAAATAAAAAAAGTTATGCCCAAAGCGTATGAAGGCGCATTGCTTAACGGTCATCAATTAAACCATGTCATTGAAGATTTAATCATTCGTGCAGTACGTGATGCACAAAACGGCAATAAAGATGCAATTCCTGCTGCAAAATCTGCGATGGAGGTTATTTCTGTATGCAAGTACGGAATGACAACCAGCAAGATTATGGATGCTTTGAGCAAGGAAAAATTGACCATATTCTCTGACGGCAAGCTGTCTTGGAACAAAAACGAAGGTGTACAAGTTGTTACCAAGGTACTGGATCAAAGCCTTGATACTGCAATGAAAGCGCTGGGGTATGGCATTACCGCACTGGTGAACAACATTAAAAAATCAGGCAGCAAATTTGATGGACATCGCGGGAAAAGATTGCAGACAGAATTCAAACAATGGGATACCGCCAATACAGCTGCGAAAAACGCCGCAATTTTACAGCGTAACACATTAAATCCAACAGCCATAGCAGATCGAACAGCGGCAGAAACCCGCATGAACAATACCGGGATTACGGATGCAACAATAGACAATTTTGAACAAACACAGAGAAACGAGGAGGCAGTTGAAAAACAACTGTTGAACGATCTTAATATTGCAGCAAATGACTATGCGGTTGCCCAGAATGATTTTAATCAGAAAGACCAAGCAAGGCAAAATCTTCAAAATATCATTAATAATCACCCAACAAATGATGGTGATTTAGTTAGACGGAGCAAGCAACTGCGACAGCAATATACCGCGGTAAAAAATCAGTTGCGCGCTATCCCGACACCATATCCGAACGCGAACGAGGAGATGAAGGCCCGAAATTTACAAGACTTGTTTAAGCGTCTGTATGATGAGCGCCAGCAAACACTTAGTCAAATTCGTACAGGTCGTCAAGAATTTTCAAACGCAAACACAAATATAGCAAACGCAACAACCGATGCTACAAATGCACAGACCGCGATGAACAATGCAGATAGAGTTCGCCAAAACGCAGAGTTGAGATATAACAATATTCACACTGCGAATACAGATAGACAAAATAAGATTAGCGAATTTAAAAATTCACGAGAAAGAATAAAAGAATTGACAGAACAAATCGAGCGTCGGAATAAAATTGTGGACGAATGGAATAACGACCATAAAAACCTGCACGATGAATTGGTACAATTCTGGGACTTTCTGGAAACAGGCCGCGACAGCAGAACTGGTAATTTTTATAACCGATTTACATTATCAAAAAAATCTGCACAGGCTGATTTTGATACAACCAAGGTGATAAAGTTCCAACAATATCAAAGCCACTATTCAATGGCAGCTTGATTTTTTTGTGATTTTGTGATATAATAACAATGAACACCATCCCGCCGATGGTGTTTGTTTTTTGTACCCTGCCCCAGATTGGTGGTGGGGATTTTTTATTTCAATTGAATAAAGGATTTATCTTATGACACGTGTATTACAACTGCGGCGCGGATCAACCGAAAACAATGATACTTTTACCGGAATGCCCGGCGAAATTACAATGGATATGGATGCAAAAACACTGCGTATTCATGATGGCAAAACACTGGGCGGGTTTGAAATTGCACGACGCGACGACATAAAAAAAAGTGATTTTAATATCGAAAATGTATCTGATGAAGTATGGACAGAAATTATCGCGCGGTGCGCGCCAAATCCAATTAAAAAAATCGAAACTAAGCCAGCACCACTGAACAGCCAATGCAGTATGCTGAACTATATTGTTGGAATCGAGACAATGCCATTCGCAGTTCAAACAATATTACTGTGCCAGAATGCCCAGGCAGGATATGCCCCAGGTGATGAAGTAATGGCATTCGGCATCGGCAACAGGTGCAATCCGTCCCCGAATATCGTTATGGAACAAGGTGGGTTGAACCTGTATCTGATGGTCGGACATGAAACATACTGGGTCAGCCACAAAATAACCGGCGAAACAACACAAATCTTAGACGAAAATTGGAACATTTTATTCCGAGTTTACTGTTGAAAATGATAAAAACCTTTGCTAAGGTTTGGGACGAAGAAGAAGAAAAAAGGATTTCAAATGTACATACTTGCACTGAATTGTGGTTCTTCGTCCCTGAAATATCAGGTGTTTGACGTTGATTCAAAACAGCCAATCGTTGGTGGTAATGTTGAGAAAATCGGACTGTCGGATTCTTTTGTGACCCAGAAATACCCAGATGGCACAAAACAAAAGAAAGAAACGTCAATGAAAAACCATGACGAAGCACTGAATGTCGTCTTGTTCATGCTGCGCGAAGCGTCAATTGATCTGAATCAAATCAAGGGCGTCGGACACCGCGTTGTTATGGGTGGGGATAAGTTTGCGTCTTCGGTTGAAATCACTGATGATGTTATCAAAACAATTGATAAATTATCACCTTTGGCACCACTGCATAACCCACCTGCACTGATGGGCATTGTAACAGCACAACAGTTGTTGCCAAATGCTAAACAGGTTGCGGTGTTTGATACTGCATTCCATCAGACAATGCCGGATTATTCGTATCGCTATGCCGTACCAAACGCATGGTACAAGGAATTGGGTGTGCGTCGATATGGATTCCACGGAACCAGCCATTTGTACGTTTCAAAGCGCGCGGCAGCAATGCTGGGGAAACCAGCAGATCAATGCAATCTGATTACAATGCATATCGGATCAGGCGCATCAGCGACCGCAATAAAAAATGGAATATCAGTCGATACTTCGTTGGGGATGACACCTTTGTCAGGATTGACCATGGGAACACGCCCAGGCGATTTAGACCCAGGGGTCGTTTTGTATGTAATGGAACAGTTAAAACTAACCCCTGCACAAATGCAAACACACCTGA
The DNA here is from genome assembly GCA_045614145.1 of Candidatus Enterousia sp. Classification (GTDB taxonomy): domain Bacteria; phylum Pseudomonadota; class Alphaproteobacteria; order Rs-D84; family Rs-D84; genus Enterousia. The sequence goes on from JAZLCH010000006.1 coordinate 113,525, forward strand.
GCAAGAATTCGGGATTAAAAGGTATAACAGAATGCTATGCCGACCGTCGCGACGTTGAAGAAAACAAGGCAACAAACGACCTGTGCCGACTGGCCATTGAAACCGAAGTGCAGAATGTTAAAAAGTATATCGGTGCATATATGGCAGAATTAGGACGCGTTGACGCAGTGGTATTTACCGCAGGCGTCGGTGAAAATGATGAATACCTGCGCGAAAGATTCTGTTCAGGTCTGGAAAATTTGGGCATCAAATTAGACGTCAAGAAAAATGCAGAAACATTGGCACGCAAGGGATTTGGTGAGTCTGTTATCAGCACACCAGACAGCCCGGTAAAATTGTTCATGATCCCAACAAACGAAGAATTGGTCATCGTTGAAGATACGTTGGCAATTATGAATAATAAATACAATCCAAACCATTTGTTGATGGATTACAGTTTCTCGAAACAAGAGTAAAAAAACCCGGCGATTGCCGGGTTTTTAATTAATAAGGAAATATATATCTGAAATATGAATTTTATGCTTGCACGAATCGCAAAATTATTATTAGTATGCCTTATCAAAACAACACCGACACAGGGAGTCTGTTCATGATAATAGGGATTGGAATTGATTTGGTCGAATGTGGTCGTTTCTTGGATTGGTCCGCATTTAAAAAACAACGCATTTTTACAAAGAAAGAATTAGAATATGCTGACAACGACAATGCAAATTCAGAACGTCATCTGGCAAATTTCTGGGCCGCACGCGAGGCCTGCCTGAAGGCGTTGGGAACCGGATTCGGTGATGATATTGCTTTCTCAGACGTTTCGGTTGTTCATAATGATTTGGGCCGTCCAGAAATTCTGATTGCAGGTGGCGCCAAGGCGGCGTTAAAGGAGTTGGCCGGAACGGGGGCAAAAATACACCTGTCCATTACAGACCAAGATGATTATTGTGCGGCAATGGTTGTAATTGAATCTATGTAGTTTTCGCGAAGGAGAAGAAAAACACCCAGAACCCCTGGGTGTTTTTTATATGTTATGTGTTGAACCCTTAATACCTATTCGCGCGATTGGTTGCAGTTCAAAATGGTTTTACGCGCTGGTTTATAATAAATATCTAACATCACAGATTGGTCTATATTCTCTGGACGATACAGATTTCATTTTGTTGTCTTTAATTTCAAATTTTTCAATTTTTGCTTTTGTAGATTCTGTATAATCTTTACCTATATCTCTTGATGCGCATGTTATCAAAAATGGTCGTATTTGAAATTTATAAGCACGCAAAATGCAATCTGCCCCCTCCAAAGAAGTTAATTGTTCTAATTTTTTACCGTTATCAAGATATATATCGTAAAAAGTATAAGAGTGTGCGGTGCCCGTCACAAAACGTCCACGTTTAATTGTGTCTTTTATACCGTTATCGTTAACATCGATATAGAAAGTATCTATTTGTTTTGTTCCGTGTCCGTCCGACAAATCGAAAAACTCTGTTTTGTCTGGTATCGGTAAGCCGTCAGAAAAAATACCCGTATATTCATCAACCTGTTTCGTACAAGCCGCACACAATAATAAAAATAAATCAGCACTTTCCGCATGGCATCTGCATCCGTATTCTTCACCTGGATGTGGTGCATTATCGTACCATGTTCTTATCTGGTCGTCCAGCGTTTCGTCCCGAACCGCCCAAAATTAAAAACGCCCCAGATGGGACGTTTTATAATGGGGCCCCGAATTTGACACAGTTCTACCCCAAGACGTGCAACAAGTGATTGATTTAGGCACGTTGTTGAACGAGACGTTAGTGGAAATTGAAACAGCAAGTTAGTACTTTACTTCATTTAATATTTTCCAAAATTCAGGAACGTTCTTTGGTGCCATTCCGTTCAGCAGTTGCACCGATGCGATTGAGCCAAACGGCGCATAAAAACCTTCGTCAAAATCATAGTATTTGCGGATACAGTTGTTTATCGCAACATCTATATCCGCCATTGACATATGTATCATCAAATCCCATACCCGTTCCAATATCTCGTCATACTTGTAATCACTAAATCTGTAATTATCCCAAAAATAATACAATATTTGTTTTGCCTGTGCACGACTCAAATCTTTGATATGTTCTGGGAAATTAAAACGTGGATGGGCCGCCCGATACATATCCAGTTTTTCTTGATTAACGGCATATGCATTTATAAGTGCTTTATTTGTTTTTATTCCCGGTCCTGCATATTCTATAACTTCATCAATCCAAGTGTCGATTGGGTGTCCCCATGAAGCCACAGGAATCAAGAATGTCAATAAAATCACCATCTTTTTCATACTGGCATTATGACAAATCAGATAATAAAAAATCAATATCAATTGCCTTTGTGCAATCTATTTTTTCATAATTGACACCTGTTAAGCATAGCAATATAATACATATAGATGACTAAAAACGCACGTTTTTTTATATACACTTTATGTTCTTGTATGCTGATTCATCAGTCGGCAAAATGTGAAAACACAACCCCAAAGTGGATGGGGAAGTGGTATCTGAATGACCAGGACACTGTTTTTGGTGGCGTGATGGAAATTTTTGATTGTGTTGATACAACGTGTGATTTTAAATTGGAATCTTGGTACGATTTACATATCTGTGATGTTGAAGGTAAAATAAAAATCAGCGCAGATAAGGCAGAATACAATGGTAAAAAATATCAATATGACAGAGAGACAGATACGGAATATTTTATTCCTGTTGGTATATTGTTTCAAATGGAGGCAGAAGATAAAATGAATCTGCATTTTATCAATGCAGATTCATTTAGCGCCTTTTGTGGCATACAATCAACACTTGAAGGGGTATGGATTAGACAGTAATTAGTATTTATTTACTCTTTTCAACCAACCGTTTTTTGCCGTTACCCAGTTTTTTGTGCCTTTTAAGTAATCTATTCTTTCAGATTTTAGTGCGACCATAAATTCGTTGACTGCGTTATCGGGAACAGCATTTATGGATTTAATTGTTTCGCTGCCTATTGCGCCATCAACAACCAAGTTTGCATCCAAGAAAGAATTTAGTGCACGTTGAACTGTCTTCCCGGCTCCTCCCATCACATTCATATCAAAAACAGCATCACGTATTCTGTCGTTTTTGATTTCTGGGATTCTTGTATTGTCCCAATATTCGTTTTTATAAATTTCTTTGGCCTGTGTGGCGGTTAGATGTTTTACATCTGCTGGGAAATTTTTGTCTGGATGCTTGTTAGCGTATCTATCCAGCGTGCTTTGTTTAATTCCCATGTTGGTTGGTTCATCATCAACTTGGTCTTTACCGTCTGTATAGTCCCCTTCGGGTTCTTGTAATTTATTGTATGCTTGTTCAAATTTCATATCGGATACCTTATTTGTATCAATGTTTTTCATATCGTTTTTCTCGTTTTGTTTCTTTTCTAATTCTTGGTTTATTTTTACTTCTGTCCAGATGTAAAAGCATTCATTTGCCCTGTCATATCAATACAGGCAGCCGAACCAGGTTCTGCACCTCCATGAATTTGAAAAATCATCACGCCCATATATAGATTATACGGCAAAATTTATAGATGCGACAACAGCAGACAAGAATATATAACTTATAAACGCAACAATAAAAGTTAGCAACAAAACGCACACCCATTTCCACTTATATACTCTCCATGACAAGCACATAAAAAACACACCAAGCAAAAAACTTATGCACATAAACGCAACATCAATAGAATGTAAGCATTGATATTCACATAGACCATAAAACAAAGTGTCCCACTTTGAAGAAGATAGCATATTTGAATCAAAATAGAATACAAACATAGTGACAAAAGAAACAAATCCACATGTTGCTAATATTTTTGTGTTATTCATAGCAGGACGCTTTTATATATCTAATACTCCACCTTTATAATTAAATCATTACCCAAAACTTCAAATAAGGCAACAAAATTATCAATATTTGATGTTAAATCGATACAGCCTGCCGAACCCGAAACCCAACCTCCGTGAATTGAAAAATCATCACGCCCATATGTGTTGGTTTCTTTTGATGGCTCCAGCCATACACGAGAGCTGCCCCAGGAATATTCAGACCCTGGCCATTTGCCACCCAAATCTTCACTCAGCAGTCGCGACCAACCAACAACCCAATCTATGGGCGACATGCGTTGCAACTCACTCTGTCTTGCAACATATGTGCCTTCGGGAATCGTGCCTTTATCTTTTATATGTTGATACTCTGGACTTTGATAGCCTTTGGCACCTGACACCGCATCCCAAGATGTAATTGGTTTATCGTTTTCATACAGTGTAAATTTCTTGCCGTCAAATACCGCATATTGCCCAGGTTTTACATTCACCGGTTTTTCAAAGGTTGGTTTATTTATTTCATTGTCGGGTTGTGATTCTGATTTCTTTTCTGGCTTTTGACCTTTATAAACCTTGCTGCCTATTTTCTTGCCAGCCTCATTCAGCGTTGCTTCTTCAACCCAACAGCGACAATTCGGATGAACGGGGATATCTGGTATATCTTCTTTGTTTTCAAAAACAGTCCCATTATTTCCCGAACATTCATCGCAGGTATTTTCACCATGCTCGCTGTGCCATATCCATATCTTGGGCTTTATTTCAAACTCTGGAATATTCAAAACATAAGTTTCCAGACTGCGTTTTGATACATGGCCGCCTGGCATCAAGACTTTGACCTCTATCGGCTCGCCAGGAACAACATATTCTTCGATATCAAAATTAAAACCGATTGTTTCAAAATAATCGCCGTATGTATCCAGGACATCTGCTTCTGCATCACTTTTATCGGACTCGAACTCCGTTTCTATTTCATGCTGGGCGTCATAAAACTGTTCCAATGTCATATCATATTCTGGGCGCATCATACGCCCTGTGGCATCAAACGCGACTGTTCCGGGATATAAGATGTTCATATACTTTGTTGCGCGTTTATAAGTTACGCTGTTTTTATCGCCATATTCGGGCGACGATATCAGTTCCTGTAAAAATTTTGGTGTTTGCATGCTAATCCTTTTGTTTAAATAAAAAACACCCGCGTGTGGCGGGCAATAAAAAAAGACGACCCGTGTCGTCCGCTGAATATGCGTATTATATCATAAAATACGAATTTTTTCAATAAAAAACACCCCGTTGGGGTGCTTTTTTATAATGGGGCGGATAACCGGACTGTATATTCCCATCTGTGGCGCGTCGCCACGATGGGCCCCTTTCACTGCGCTGACGCTGCGTCCCGAACCTGCGGCTCTCGCCCGAACCGCCCTAAATTAAAAACGTCCCAAACGGGACGTTTTATAATGGGGCGGATAACCGGACTCGAACCGGCGACATTTGGTACCACAAACCAACGCTCTAACCAACTGAGCTATATCCGCCATACTGTGTGCGCATGGTGCGCTTTCTTTTTATGTAGTGGTGGAGCTGATCGGACTCGAACCGACGACCCCTTGCATGCCATGCAAGTGCTCTACCAACTGAGCTACAACCCCTTTGCGCGATATATTCTATATTTCTTCTTGCCAAATGTCAAATCAATTTGCTAATCTTTTTTCATACCTTAAGGAGTTTATTATGGATTATCAAGTTTTGAAGACTGAAGTTGAACAAAAAACAGCACAAACACTGGAAGTTTTAAAGGGCGAATACGCCGGTTTGCGTACAGGACGCGCATCTGTTCACTTGCTGGACGCGGTGCGGGTGCCTGTGTATGGTTCGGAAATGCCAATTAATCAGGTCGCAACCGTTTCTACGCCAGATAACCAGACGCTGTCCGTCACGGTTTGGGACATCACAAATGCGCCAGCCGTCGAAAAAGCGATTCGTGATTCTGGACTGGGGCTGAATCCAATGACAGCGGGGGGGGTAATTCGTTTGAACATGCCACCATTGACCGAAGAACGCCGTCGTGAATTGACCAAAGTCGCCGGTAAATACGCCGAAGAAGCAAAAATTTCTATGCGCAATATTCGACAAGATGCAATGAGCAAAATTAAACGCGCAGTGACCGATAAAGAAATTTCAGAAGACGACCAACGTAAATACGAAGAAGATATTCAAAAGGTTTTTGATAAACGCGGAACCGAGGTCGATGCCATGGCAAAAGAAAAAGAAGCAGATATTATGTCTGTTTAATCCAATCAAAAACTGTTAACTGAAAATCAGGACGTATTTAATATGTTAAAATTATTTAAAACAAAACACGTTAAAACAGCAACGGACACAAAGATTCCACAGCATATTGCATTTATTTGCGATGGCAATCGACGCTGGGCAGAAATGCGTGGCATGCCGCCGTTGATGGGACACCAGGCAGGGATTTCAAATTTTGAAAATCTGGTCGATTGGTTTATGCGACGCGGGGTGACAACAATTACTTTCTTTGTTTTTTCTGCAGAAAACTGGAACCGTTCCCAGGAAGAAGTTGATTTCTTGATGGACCTGTTCTATACAGAACTGAATAAGAATATGCAACAGGCGCTGGAGAAAAATATCCGATATCGCGTGATCGGTTCACGTGATAGACTGCCTGAAAAATTGGCAAATTTGTGTGATGAACTGGAACAAACATCGGCTGAAAACACCGGTGGGACTGTTGTGTTTGCACTGAATTATGGCGGCCAGCAGGAAATTGTTGATGCGGTAAATGCAGCCATTGCTGCGGGCGAGCCGGTCACCAAAGAGACATTTGAGACATATCTGGACACAGGCGACCTGTTGCCAATCGATTTGGTGGTCAGAACCAGTAATGAAAACAGAATTTCGAACTTTCTGTTGTGGAAATTGGCGTATGCAGAATTGCTGTTCTTGCCAGAACACTGGCCAGATTTGGTAAAAAATGAAAAGCTGTGGCAACATGTTTTGGATGAATTTTCAAAACGCAATCGTCGCTTTGGCGGTGGCAAAAAAGCAAATTATGCAGGAAAAAAATAAAAGGCGAAGGAAGGATAAAATGTCAAATACAACCAAAAGAATTATTGCAGCAATCGTTATGGGAATGGCCGCGGTTGGTGTCGGCGTGTTACAGCACTGGGGTTATGATGCGGTTAGATGGGCCGGGGTGGCGATTGTTGCCGCAATGATTGCAGAATATGTATTGTGCCTGAAACGCGTAGAACATAAAACCGTAAAATCATCTGGGATTGTGTTTGGTGGATTCTTGGCATGGTTGTTTTTGATGCTGGTCGCGATTTATTTTGTTGGTGCGCGTCCATGGATTGTATTACTGTTGTTACTGATTATATGCAGCGCGGATATTGGCGCATGGTTCTTTGGACGCTTAATCGGTGGTGACAAAATGTGGGAACGCATGTCTGCCGGCAAAACATGGGCAGGACAAATTGCAGGGATTCTGTGTGGGACGTTCGCAGGCATCATGTACGGGTTACTGGGAGCGGATACATTTATGCCACAGTTGATGTGGATTGGTATCAGTGTTTCACTGTTGTCACAATATGGCGACATAACCGCCAGTTGGATTAAACGCAAACTGGGAATCAAAGACTTTGGTACAATTCTGCCGGGACATGGTGGCGTATTAGACAGATTTGACGGCTGGATTTATGCGTTACCAATTGTTTGGTTGGTGATGTTATAAATTTTTTGATAAAGGAAGGGTTAAGGGTATGCAGATTTTGTTGACAATTGTTGCATTGTTGGTTGTTCTGGGGATTGTTGTGTTTGTACATGAACTGGGACATTTTTTGGCGGCACGATGGGCCGGGGTTCGTGTTGATACTTTTTCAATTGGTTTTGGACCAGCAATTGTAAAGTGGCACGATAAACGTGGCACATTGTGGAAGATTGCATGTCTGCCACTGGGTGGATATGTTTCAATCTATGGCCAAGAAGATATGTTCAATCGCAAAAAGTATGCAGAACTGTCTGCAGAAAAGAAAAAAGGACATTATTTGTCTGCACCTGCGTGGAAGCAGTTTATTATTATCGGCGCGGGCGTGTTTATGAACTTTGTTCTGGCGTGGGGGATTTATACTTCACTGTTTATGTTCCAGCCACGTTTGGTTGCAAATTCCCAGCTGCCCGTTATCGGTCAGGTTATCCAAGAATCAGTTGCATTCAAGGCTGGTGTTAAACCAGGTGATACAATCGTTCGTATTGATGATGAAAAGATTACAAACTGGGGCGAAGTAATTTTGGCAAAAGAGTTAGCATCAAACCGCGATGCAAATGTTTTGATTGTGCGCGAAGATAAATTGGTAAATGTAAAATTAAGTCCTGCAGAACGTTGGGGCATGATTGCAGACGGCAGTAAAAAGGCCAACCCAGAACGCCAGGGATTGCTACGTGCAATGTATTCTGGTGCGCGCAAGACATACTATGAATCAAAAACATTGCTGGTTGTGCTGAAACAAATTGTGACAGGTGAACGGTCTTCTAAACAGCTGGGGTCATTTATCACAATTGCAGAATATTCTGGTGCGGCAATGGCGGCGGGTTTCTTTACACTGCTTAATTTGATTGCATTATTGTCTGTTAATTTAGGAATATTGAATTTATTACCATTGCCGGTGTTAGACGGTGGATATTTGTTGATTTTGATAATCGAGGGTATCACACGTCGCAAATTACAGGGGCGCGCGATGGAAATTGCAATCATGGTTGGCTGGATTTTCATACTTGGTTTGTTTATACTGACCATGTGGAATGATTTGGCGCGTGTGTTTGGTTTATAATTGGATAAGGTTAATATGAAAAAAGTTTCATTATTTGTATGTTTGTTTGCAACAACCGCCCTGCCCGCGATGGCTGTGACCGTGTCACGTATCGATGTGGATGGGAATCAGCGTATGGACGCAGAATCAATTCGTATATTGTCTGATGTAAAAATTGGCGATAATGTTGGCGAACTGCGCAGCAACGAAATTGCAAAAAAGTTGGAACAAAGTGGATACTTTTCAAAAATTAGCGTTCGTATGTCGGGCAATACACTGAAAATCAATGTGACCGAAGCGCCAATCGTAAACATGGTAACAATCGAAGGTAATGATGAAGTTTCAACAGATGATTTGAAAAAAGAAATTAAAACCAAAGAACGTACCTCGTTTGACGAGTCTGTTATTGGGGCGGATGTGCAACGAATGCTGACTATATACCAGCGCAAGGGATTCTTTGGCACAAAGATTGAGCCTCAAAAAATCGAACTGGATGATAATCGTGTAAATGTTGTCTATGAAATCACCGAAGGACATCCAACCTGGATAAGAGATATTAAATTTGAAGGCAATAAAAAGTTCAGCGACCGGACGTTGCGTGGGGAAATTCTGTCCCAAGAACATGCCTGGTGGCGTTTTATGTCACAGTTTGACACTTTTGATGAAGACCGAATTCAATACGATGGTCAAATGTTGCGCCAGTTCTATTTGCGCAATGGATACGTTGATTTTCAGGTAAAAAATACCGCAGGCACATTTACACCAGACCGCGAATACTATTCGGTTGTATTTACTGTGGACGAAGGCGACAAATATGATTTTGGTAAACTGACCGTTGATAATCCATTCCCAGATGTCCCAACCGATGTATTAGAAGATGCAATTGTTATGCGTGATGGGGATACATATAATGTGGACTTGGTCGAAGAAACTATGTCTGCCCTGCGCAGTGCGGTCGCAGAATACGGGTACGCATTTATAAATGTTGAACCGGTTCCGACAAAAAATGACGATGATAAGACAATTGATTTGGTATTCAAAATTCAGAAAACAAATCGTATTTATCTGAATACTATTAATATATTGGGCAATGTGCGTACATTTGACAGTGTTATCGAACAATTGATACCAATGCGCGCAGGTGACCCTTTTTCTTTACAGACCATCGAAGAAGGCCGTCAGAAATTAATGCGTACGCGTTATTTCAAGGATGTTCAAATGGTTCCAACACGTGTTGCGGAAACTAATATGATGAACCTGGATATCAAGGTAGAAGAACAACCAACAGGCGAACTGTCGGGCGGATTTGGTTGGTCAAACATCAATGGATTTATGATTGATGCCGGAATTACGGAAAATAACTTTATGGGACGTGGCCAGGTTGTGCAATTGCGTGGTTCAATCGCGGAATATCAAAAACAGGCATTATTTAGTTTCACAGAACCATATTTGTTTGGTCGCCAATTGTCGGGTGGTGTTGATGTGTCGTATACAATGTATGACTATTCATCACTGGGCAGTTTTGGATATGACCGCGATAGTTTAATGATTGCAGGTCGCATGGGATGGCGATTGACCGACCATTGGACACAGAATGTCAGGTTATCGGCGTCATTTGACCAAAACTATGATATTCAGGTGGATTCAGGATGGCAAAAGGCAAACCTGTATACACTGGGGACTTATTTTAGATATCATAATCTGGATACTAATTTCCAACAAAATACCCATACCGGTGTGGTTGCAAACCTGGGGATTGCGTATACGGGATTTGGTGGCACAGAAACATTTATGCGATACAGCGCGGACATTATCGGAATGGTTAATTTCTGGGACGACAGGTGGCAGTTGCGTTCATCGTTGGATTTCGGCTATATTCAACCACTAGATGGGGATTATGTATCGCGTGTTTATCGCTATTTCCTGGGCGGGGAAACGTTGCGCGGATTTGATGTTGCGGGCGTTGGGTCGCGAAACTGGTTCTACAAGACATATGCGTTGGGTGGATTGTGGAAATTAAATGGTTCAACACAGTTGAATTTCCCAATATTTATCCCAGACGAATATCAGATTAAGGGATTTGTGTTTATGGACTATGGCGTGTTGGGCAAACCGCCGGCCCAAGAAGACTATTATCCGGCAAATATGCACGAAGAAAGATACAGAAATGATATTGATGATAATATCAGAACATCCGCCGGGGTTGGTATTTATTGGAATACGCCAATGGGACCAATGAATTTCAGTTGGGGTTGGCCGTTGAAAATGAACGATTATGACCGCGAACAACGCTTTCTGTTATCATTTGAAACACAGTTTTAGCCTTGACGCGCATAACGGAAATTTTTTATAATTAATCTAAGCGGAAGGAGTATGTAGATGAAAAAAGTATTCTTAGGTTTATTGGTTGCGTTATGCTTGGCGGGCTGTGGCCAGGTTTATGACCGTGAACCGGTTGGCGTTGGGTTCGATAACAACGAATTGAAATTAAGCCCATGTGCATGCATCATGGTATATCAGGCATAATAGAATCCAGGATTTTTTAGGGGGGGATTTTAATTGGACTATCCAGGCGGATTTGATGTACCAGCATTCCCAGCGGGAAAACGGATTGTCGTTTCCCGATTGGTTGGCATTGCCATTTTATCAGTATTCTTGGTAATTGTGTTTATATGCGGTATGATTTTATGGGCCCAAAAATCGGTCACCGTGCATCCGTTTTTGGTGTCTGTTGATAACCTAACCGGACAATGGCTGGTTGTGGGGCACCAACACGAAGAAATCAAACAAGTGTCCGCGACGCGCACATTACAGGAATCTGTGATTGCAAAATTTATGCGAAATTGGTTCTTGGTAACAACCGAAGAAGTGAATACTGCGTTGTGGCAATCGTGTGAACGGGCAACAGAATGCAACCCAAAGAATAAAACAGGTATAGATTCAGGTAAATGCGCACTGTATTGTATTTCGGGGGATGATATCTTTAACCGGTTTATCCAGGATGTTGTACCAGCTTATCAAATATCTGTAATGGCTGGGGAAATGTTGGGGCTGGATATGGCGTCGCTGCAAATTTCACCAGTTGGGGATTTCACGGAAAATGGTGGAATGTGGAAAGTTCGCGCAGTGATAAAATCTAGTCTGGCGAATCCGATCGACATTCTGGCATATGCCAGGGTTGAACGCAATATAGATGTTTATCCACAAACACTGGGGTATTATATTGCAGATTTTAACGCATATAAGATGAATTGATGAAGAAATTAATTGTATTTTTTGCCGGTTTAATGTTGGTCGCGCTGATGTTCGGGGCAATGTTTTTGGCGGGTGCGGTTTATGAAACTGCAAACAAGGCAACAGTTGAAACGTATTTCTTTCAGCCAGATGATTTATTCTTTAGAAGACAGGCAGATCCAAAATCATTAAGTGATTTGTCAGATGAAGAACTGCGCAATATGCTGGTGAGTAAATATGTTACAGAATACTTCTATGTCACACCAGACGCCGCGAATGTCAGCATGCGCATGAACAGCAGGGGGCCGCTGGCACGCATGTCACAGCCCAAGGTTTTCAATGCATGGTTGGAAAACATGGCACCCCAGATAGAGGAAATGGCACAAAAAAACATGCTGCGGACCGCGTCACTGGTCAGCATCACGCCACAGGCAGGCAGCGATAATTATTCGCGCGTAGAATACGAATTGAAAACGTGGGAGCGTACAAATGACCTGGCGCTGAATCCAAAGGTTACACGTGGCGAAATGTACATGCAAATCATCTTTAGACCTGGGATACGTCAGGAGTTTCGCAAGCAAAACAAGGTGGCAGAATATCTGGAAAATGGGGGAGATCCTGCGGCATTGTTTATGTTCGGAATTAACGATTTAACAATACAGGAAGACGAATAGTGTTAAAGAGATTTTTATTTTTAATGATGATTATCACATTTACAAAATTGTATCCTGGTTATGCAATGGATTTTGACGACTTTGCCATTGTTGACAGCGAAGGCGCAGACCTGGTGGTGGAAGATGTTGAATTAGATTCTGATGCAGAACCGGCAAATGTTAATGCGTTTGATATCGCGGGGATTATGCTGGGAATGTCGTATGATGATGTGCATAATCAGTTCTTTGACATTCGTGGGCTGTATACGCCACGCAAGAAAAATGCTGTTATTTATACAATCCATCAGGACTGGAGATATAATCTGGACTATGAATGTCGACAGCAAGGAACAGTTATTCCGCATGAATTAAAAAACTGCATTAATTCGTTGGCAAAAAATCGCGGGCTGATGTATGCGTCGGAACTGCATTTGGAACGCGAAAATACCGGCGAAACAATCATTGTGTATTTTACTAGCAATGCAACAGATAACCGTGTATGGCGCGTGGTATATAATAACGATGTCAATGAACAAGAAGGCGCAGGTGACAAATTTGCAAAACAGCGCGAAAATAAAATATTGGCATTTTGGCAAAACGTTCTGGATAAATATGGCGCCCCTAATTCGGGTGACGACCATTGGATTAGCAGCACCAATTCATATGATCCAATGTTGATTGCGTACTATGGCGCGCTGGATTTGGTCGACAATGGCCGCAATGCCACAGATCATGTACAAAATACCCAGGCTGCGCGTGAAAACTTTAAGGCAAAGCCATATGCATTCTGATACATCTTATGCACGTGGACTGTTCGCAGAATTTTGGGCGCGTATGTATTTGCGACTGCATGGATACCGTATTCTGTGCAGCAGATATGTTACAGGTCGCTATACCAATCGTGCCGAGATCGACATCATCGCAAAACGCGGCAATACGTTGACGTTTATAGAGGTAAAACAACGAAAAACACTTGAATGTGCCTGGGATGCGATAACCCATTCACAAATTGCGCGACTGCGTCGTGCAGCAGAAACGTATATTTCCCGTATGGCATGGCAAGGTGATGCACGTTTTGATGTTATTATTGTCTGCGGGTGGCGGGTCCATCATATAAAAAATGCGATATAGATATTGCATGTTGGATTTTATTCCTGTATAATGTTGCTTATAGAACAACCAAAAAGGAGAAAACATGAAAAAAATTATGTTGGCATTGTTTGCTGTTCTGACATTGGCAGCGTGTACAGGTTCTTATAAATCAGGTAATTGCGAATACGATTTCTTGTTGCACAAGGATATTTCTGTTTCAAAAATTATCGGCAATATGACAGGTGGTTGTTAATATTATTTCAGATTAAAAAATCCGGCAATTGCCGGATTTTTTTGTTCTGCTTTATTTGATTTTTTCTGGGATTAAACAAAATGCGTTTATCTGTGGATTTATTTCCGCACGAAATCCGTTCTGTTTAAAAGTGTCCAACCACCACTGATTTGAACGAATTAACCGCGGTTCACTGTGCAACAACTGTTCGCCCATTTCCCTGGCGGCGGCGATATCTTCGGTTGTGTTATGAATGGCGATTAGCATGCCGACATTTTTAAACTTGGCCAATGCCAAAGGCAACGTCTGTTCATTCATATATGTTAATGTTCCATTACAGTACGCCAAATCCGCATGCACAGGCGCACAGTCCAGTATAGATTTAATTTGAATCTGGCCCGACGCAAAATATTTCTCGTATTTCTGCAAGGTGGGAAAATTTGTCGGATAACGCTTTATATCAATCCCAGTGGCGGCGATTCCCTGGTCTTCTGCCTGGCGTATCAGTTCACCAACAGCGGCCCCACAATCAAAAAAACATCCCGGCAAACGACCGTAATAAGACTTGTATACATCAACTAAATTTTTTACAGGAATTGAAAACATGTACCACGAACTGCCATCCATTTCGCGAAATTTATAATGTAACAGCGGATACTTCTTGTCGTAATAACACCATGCCATGGCCCCTATGGTAAACAGTTAGTGTATATTTTGCAAATAAAAATATCTGTAAAATTTACATCAGCGCGCACGTTCATACTGGGATTTTATCAGCTTTTCTACTTTTTTAAGTACATCGTCCATTCCATCTGTATTTTCAATATATGGTATAACAATTGCGTCTTTGGTCAAAGTACTTGGTGGTAACCAGTCGGGGATACATGCGCCATATCCATGGTGTTGGTCGTCATTGCCATAAAAATGGAAGCGGTCGCGTATTCGCCAATTATTCCGTTCCCATTCTGAAAATACCAGTCGTCGCAGCATCGATGGATGCGCCAGGCAAAATAATAATTTTTCTGGATAAATTATATCGGTCGTGTCCTTGATTTTGATATATGTTTCATAGAAATCATAGTCGTCTTTTGATTGCATATTGTACTTGTTCGTAGAAAATGCAAGTGTAATTTCAGTTTGGATGTTTGCCATTTCCAACGCTTCAATAATTTGATATACGGTGTATCCGCGCTTTAATACATCCGAGACAGGAACATGACGATGAAAAGTGCCATAAATAAAAACCTTTTGAATCCGCGCAGGCAAATTGTGCGACAATGTTGTATTGATACGTCGCATACAATCTGGCATCCCCGACAAATAACGACCGATATTTACCGTTCCGCCTGCAATATCGTATTTGGTTTGAATGTTATATGTTTGCTGTAACCGTTCACAGAATGGTAACTTTATTTGCGGTATCGATTTTAATTGAGACAAGCCGCCATGCCAACCGCCACGCGCCAAATCCATTGCATCTTCGAATGTGCGGGTCAATGTATGTTCATAACGTTTTTGTGTAATCAAATGTGAAGAACGCCATGATTCACGGCCGGACCAATCGACATAATCCAAAAAATGTTCCCAATCAAAGAATTTTTGTATTCTGGGATAATTGTATTCATCTGTTTCAACCACGCGTGGGGTCCATGCCTTTTTAATATCTGCGCTGCCGACACTACCTGTACCCGAATGCGGGATATAAAAATCCCCCATATGTTCCATTGACCCAAGATGTTGATTTATCCAACTCATGCGCGTTATCTGCAATTTCTGCGAATTTTATCAATGTCAGCCTTGGGCAATCCTTTGAATACAACCATTTGTTCTACATCCTGACGCGGAATGCCAGAATTTAATAATCTGTCGCCGTGTAAAACTGAACGCGTTCCTACAACAACCTTCATATCCAGTTTGTCGACCGCTTCGCGAACACGCTGAACCCACGCCAACCATTCTGCATCAGAACACAGACGTGATTCCAATTGAACGTCATAATCAGTATAAATCATCACAAATCGGTCTAATGTAGCTGCATCTAATGGATTACGTCCAATATATCGTATATTTGCACCTGTGCCGTATGTATTGCCACTGGCAGCCATGATAAATTGCGGATGCTTGTCTACTATCCTGTCCGGGAATGCGTATTTATCCTGGCTCATGGCATTGTTGATTACTGTCAAAACATTTGGATTGCCAGCGTCTATTTCTTCAAAGCTGAACAGGCCGCCATGCTCGTATGCCTGGCGAAATATTGTGGGAACATATTTACCATTCGCGTCATTGTATCCAATGATATTATAATCACTGGTCAAAGAATTAACAGACATCGGATAAAATGGCAATTTCATCGCAGTTGCAACCTGGGATAATATTGTACTTTTGCCACTGCCGGCGGGGCCGACCAGGAAAGGCGAACATCCAGACGCAATTACGCGGTAAGTTATACCAAATGACGAGTGCTGCGCCGAAATATCAATATCTGTTGGCAGATTTAGATTTTTTCGAATCAGGGTGTCTTGGACCTGGCCCATTTGAACTCTTGACATTCTTATGTCATTTGACAGCCTGCTTAAATCAGCATCTATTTTCTTTTGGTGTTCCTGTGATTGTGCAAGAAAGCGCGACAAAGAATCCAATTCGCCATTTTTATACAGTTTATAAACATGAAAGATTTCTTGCAGAAACCCCATAATGCGCCCTGTCCTATTGTTGTACGAAGCACATTCCCCCAGAGCCCCCTGTTTTTGGCAAGTGTACACAAAAAAACAGTGATGTCAAGCAGACGTGCTGGCCTTGGACCCAGATTGCGTTAGGCAAACAAAAACCGCCCTTTAATAGGACGGTGTAAAATGTGGCTCGGCGCGGCTTGTTCATACCGGTGTGATACCCCAACGGTATTTATTACTAAAACCGGGGCGGTGAAAATTTCCTACAAGATCGATCAAAAGCATCACACGTTATAAACATATAAATATTGCGAATATAAAATATGTTTAAATATCATCACGCCCACTGTGTTGCATTGCGCATGCCCCAACTAAACTGCGCAATTGTTTAACAAGTTTTTCAAACCCTGGTTCTTTTTCCAACTTGTTCCGCCACGCATTATATTTGTCTGACATCTTGGTACAATGACTACGAATTGTTTTTGCCAAGTTTTTATCATAATCATCTATTGTCTGTATGGCAGACATTTCTTCTATGAACTTATGACACGCAGCAATCCTATCTTGATACTGTTTTATACATTTATATTTTTCGGTTTCTGTCAAAAGGTAATAAACATTAGTTTCATATTTTTGTAACTCTTGTTCATAATTTATGAGATTTTCTTTGGCCATTTCAATTCTGCGACCAACTTCGCCCCTAAAGTAATCCTCATAAACTTTCATAAAATCTATTTGTTTGTTTTCAAGAATATTGGAAATCACATCAGAGATTATTCCATTTGAGCCCCTTTTTACTATTACATCATAGAGCGTTTCTGTGGTCGTTGTTAATATGCCTGGAATGTTACCTAAACTGTTCTCACGAAAAACGGTTTCCACGCTATTCCACCAGCATTGCTCTATTTCAGCATATATTGAATTAGAATGTCCCTTGTTACTTGGATTCCCCGGCAATCCAACTGCTTCTGCTGTATTTGCGATAATCTGACTTCTTACACTGTAATCGTAAATGTCGTCTATCCATTGTTTTTCCATTTTTTTCATTGATATTTGCACAACTTTATTACGCAAGTATTGCGATAATATGTCAAATCGGGATTCTTCAAACAAACCGCGCAAAAATGCTTGTTTATCCTTGGCACTTTCATACATTTGTTTAATGCGTTTATCAGCATAAAATATGTTTTGAATTTCCCATGGCTGAAAATCAGCATTTTTATATTTTGTGTATTCTTCTAAATCATACGGACTAAGCCAAGATTCTATGCGCGCCACTTCTTCTTCAGTATAGTTGTCGCGTTTATATGTCGCGCCATGTTCGCCAATTTGATACAGCGGCCCATCGTTTTTTGGTTGCACAATATATGCACTTTCTGGCAATATCAAACCAGTATCTGGATTTAACGACCAATATGTATCCGTACCTGCGACTTCGGCCGGGTTGCCATTTCTTTCTGTGACGTCGTTATATGGTGCTAACACCACAATCGGCATATCGTTCCAATTGCCCCCAGTGTGTGCTGTTACGACATGATTCAATGTTACGTGAATAGTTGAACGCGGAATATCAAAATCTGTTGCCATTGCAGTTGTTGGGATATACATTGTACCGTCTTCGTGATGCTTTGGCATATACTTGGTTGCGTGTACCGCACACCAATGCGACATATCGGCCATATAATCCATGTCGATACCTCGTTCATCAGATTTTATTCTTTCAATGCCTTGAGTAAACTTTTTCGTCTTGGTCATCTGCAATCCCTTTGTTTTTACCCAAGTAATTATAGCATATTTTATACCCAGTACAAGTTTTTCACAAATAAAATCGGCACAAACACCACAACAAATGTATGTATAAAGATAGGTGGCAAATTTTAAGTAAATGAAAAACAGACTCATTTTCTTATGCGGTTCGGCAGCACCTGAAAAAATAGCCCGTTTTGCAACCTGTATTATCGAATTGTGAAAAAGCTTGGAAATCCAAAGAAAAACCGCCCTTTTTATGAACGGTGTAAAATGTGGCTCGGCGCGGCTTGTTCATACCGGCACGAAAATCCAGATGAATTCAAGCGTCTATCAACCTTTTGCGAAATATTTTTGCACGATTGATTAACGACATCTGTTTTAATTCAGGATTCCAGCTATGCCCTTACTACACAGTTTTGTATAAATTGGTCTATCTAAACCATATGCTTTTATCAGGTTACTTGGTTTTTGATTACACCATAAATCGTGATAGGAAACAATGCCGTTTTTAATCGTTTTTATCAGTCCACTTGGCAGTTCGGCACGTCCAATGCACGAAGACAGGTAAACAAAACATTCGTCGTTGTCGGCCAAGTTTTCGCAGGCTAAAATACGGGCATAGACATTAAGGGTTAAATCTGCCTTGCTGGCATCCTTTGTCCATGGACTGCCACCACCAATCGGACAGGCAGTAGAATAAAAATCACAGGCCAATTTACGCCCTGTAATGCCACAGTCTGCGATGGAACCATGATATGTATAACGTCCGGTACCATTTATAATGATATGCGCTGGCTTTTCGCCTAGGACAGAAATCACAAAATCGGTCAAATCTTCATCGTGCAGCATTGGTATTGCCACGATAGCGGTTTTAATCTTATCGTCATTCAATGTGATTTGTGTTTTGATATCGATGCCAAGATTGTCAGATTGACGGGCTTTATCGTACAGGGCCTTGTTAAGCTTTCGTGCCAAGTATAATTCCCGATTTATCTTTCCTTCGCCTTGGCAGGCATAACCAACAAATACCCCTTGGTCACCCCAGCCATCAGCAACAACCCCACGATTGATATCTGCGGATTGTACTCCAATCATGTTGATAACTTTGATTTGCGCTGGGTTAATAGCAAGGTCGCCCCATATCGATGCGTACCGGTCATCATACCCGATTTCGGCAAGGGCTGCCTTAACATAGTCAGTCAAATCACCGAGTGGGGCCGAGGTGGTAACTTCGCCCCCAAGGACGACATTGTTGTCTTTTATTAAGACCTCAACGGCATATTTGACTTGTGGATCTTGCTCGATTAACCGATCCAAAATGTAACTGGAAATGTAATCGGCTGTTTTATCTGGATGTCCCAGAGACACTGCTTCTGCTGTTTTTTGCATAATTAACTCCTTTTGGTTATATTGTGTTCAGCACCAAAGGCGGAAATGGTTATATCGTCTGCAAAAGATTGCAGTTTAACCGCACCAGTTAATAAATAATGGAAAACTTTGCATAAAAAAACTCCATTTTTAGTCCGTTTTATAAAGGCCGGACAAGTCTGGTTAAATCCACCTTGATCAGGATATATTGTATCATGCTTTTAAGAAAAATCAAGCTCCAACATATATTCCTTTACAAGTACAAATATTATGATAAAATAATCGTGGTGGTACGATTCCACACAACAAGAACCTCAAACATAAACTTCAACTAAATCTTGTGCACATTGCTTGCATTGTGTGAACAATTGTGCATGATACAAATGTAACAAAGGGACAAAAATATGACTGATATAATATTCCAGGCCTTGCGCTTTGCAACCAATGCCCACAGTGGTCAATTTCGTAAATCAACAAAAATTCCATATATCGTCCATCCAATAGATGTTATGCAACGCTTAATACAGTGTGAAGCATCGACTGAAGCGATTGTGGCAGGTATCTTGCACGATACACTAGAAGACACACCAACTACTGCTGATGAACTGCGTGCAATTTTTGGTGACAGAATTACAGATCTTGTTATAGGGGCGTCAGAACCAGACAAATCGTTGTCATGGGAAGAACGTAAAGAACATACATTATGCGTATTGCAAAACACCGATGATATTGAACTACTAATGGTAGTGTGTGCTGATAAATTAAGCAATATATCCAGTATTGCTGCGGATTTAAAAATATATGGAGATATATTATGGACACGTTTTAATCGCGGATTCGAACAGCAAAAATGGTATTACATTAGTTTGGCAAAAATTTTTGCAAAACATACAGACAAATCAAAATTATTTGCAGAATATATAAAAGTCATCACCCAAGTTTTTGGTAAATAAAAAAACTAGAAAATGGACTAAATTTGGCTCGGCGCGGCTTGTTCATACCGGCACGAAACCCCAACAGAATTTGACCGCCTGGGCACAGTAGCAGAAATATTTCTGCAAAATCCAGATTGATTTATGGGTATTTATTCATTAGAATATGAAAAACAAAAAGGAGTCCGTATGAAAAAAATTTTGATTTTATCCTCTTTAGTTTTTTTAGTTGGGTGTACAACACTGACACGACACGAACAAAATCAGTTACGTGAATTAAGCGCACAAGGCGTTACCGTCGATAGACCCATTGGCAATTATGAAAAACCTGCATCTGGTGTTTTGGCGGGTGCATTAAATTTGTTGCCTGGGGTTGGTAATTTCTATTTAGGTACCGGTAATGCCGCAGAGTCTTCACAAGTGTTATATGGGGTTGGCAATCTTCTGTTGTGGCCATTGTCCATATTTTGGGCTGTTCCAGAGGCTGTAATTGATGCAGATAACATAAATAAACGCGAATTGTTGTACTACTATACCTACGACAAACAAGGGCAGATTGAATTAAAGAAAGCCGGCATAAAATTGACAAAGTAAGACAATAAACAACCCGCCCAAACGGGCGGATTTCTTTACCCACGTAATCATTTTTGAATTGGGGCGGTTTAATTTTGTCCTTACGTCTAATCTTGCTTTAATTTTATCCCGAAAGATTTTGCTAAATCTTGAGTTGAAACCCGCTTCAAAAGGTCAGACCAAACATCATGAAGATGTTTCCCTGGTTTTTTGCTGTCGCACAGCGGCAATTGTGGCGTCATTACCCGCGTATCATGTAACATTCTCTCCAATAGTATTTTTATCTGTTTTTCTGATGCGGGCTTTGCGTTCGTCAACATTTCGTTCCTTTAAAAATTTTACCTTTCTACTGCGTTTGTTCTTGCTGTGCATCTAATTCTTCTGAAAATTGTCTTATCGCGTCTATTGCGCGTTGGTCGGAAAGGGGAATTCCCCCGGCTGGGGCGGGTGAAAGCGCAAAATACTACGCAATCTCGGTGGTATATTTGCCGGTTTGGTCTGGCTTGTCTCGAAGTTCTTTGGCATCTCGATTTGCATTTTTTATCTCTCCTCGTGTTATTCGACAATCTGTCCATTTATACATTGACGATTTTACCCAGAAAATCACGCGCATTGACGATGTTGGAATTTACAGACAAGATTAAATCCTTTTTGCAAAAAAATTATATAATCGAACTATATATCACCAAACTTTTGTTGTCAAAATAAGTTTTTACAAATAAGCAAAGCGAACTCGAATTAAGAAAAAGGTTAGAATTCTAACCTTTTTTATTATGCAGTTCGATAATGCCTGAAAAATAGCCCGTTTTATAATCTGTATTATCGAACTGTGAAAAAGCTTGGAAATCCAAAGAAAAACCGCCCTTTTTAAGGACGGTGTAAAATGTGGCTCGGCGCAGCTTGTTCATACCGGCACGAAAACCCAACAGAATTCGAACACCTGGGCATACTTGCAGAAATATTTGTAAATAATTGGTTCGCTGAGCCATAGGGTACATCTTTATTTGATTATTAAAACATATTTCCTATAATGGCTATATGAAACAAAAATCCTACATCATTGACAACAAGGAACTCATGTCAGAATGGGACTGGGATGCTAATGCTGATTTAGATCCTGCAAAAATTACACATGGTAGCAACAAGTACGCGTGGTGGAAATGCTCTAAATGTGGGTATGGTTGGAGGGCAAAAATATCTAATCGTTCTATATTAAAACGTGGGAGTCCTTGTTGTTCTAAATCGGCTCAGGTGGTCGTGCCGGGAATAAACGATTTAAAAACGAAATTCCCTCAGATAGCAAAAGAATGGCACCCAAGTAAAAATGGCGATTTGTTACCAGAGAATTTTACCGGAGGCACAAGAAAAAAGGTTTGGTGGCAGTGTCCATTGGGACATGAATATCAAGCGACGATAGGTCACAGAACAGCGCCGAATGGCACAGGCTGTCCGATATGTTATTCTGGACGACAGACGTCTTTTGCAGAGCAAGCGGTATTCTTTTATGTAAACCGGTTATATCCAGATGCGATAAGCAGGTATAAATCTGATTTTCTGGGCAAGTTTGAATTGGATGTTTATATTCCTTCAATCAAATATGCGATTGAATATGATGGCGAAGCTTGGCATAAGCAAAATAAAATAGAAAGAGAAAAGCGAAAATACAAAATATGTAAAGAACACGGCATAACGCTGATTAGAATGCGAGAACAAATGCCGGAGTCGGGCGAAGATGTTGCAGATCGTATAGTTGGTATGAAAAATCTGTACGAACATAAGAATTTGGAATTTGCCTTAAGGAAGCTGTTGATGCTTTTGAATTTGTATAAACCAATACCAGATGATTTAATAAATTTAAAAAGAGACAGATTTAAAATATTAGAATATAAAAAATCGGAGATAAGCAACTCTCT